>WTGC01000171.1 GCA_011523705.1 Chloroflexota bacterium
GCAAGCCGTGGCGCCAAGACACGTTAAACTGGCAACGCACATAGGTGCAAAACCCAATTTCCAACCCCTCCCACTGGTGGCTTAGCCCACCTGACGGAGGGTGTAGAGGCAAATAGCCCTCTACCGCTCCTGCAGACTCGTCTCCCTTCACGAACTGCAACGAGTGTCATAAAAAGCTAGGGCGCCCGCCGTCGACGCCGATAAGACGGCGCCAAGACCTATCGGCTAGCGCAGTGTGAATCGGGCCCTCTGGGCTGCACGGCGTGAAACTCTTCAGAGGGCTAAGCTTGTAGATGTGCGAGATTCGAAACCAGCGGACCCGGGGGGCAGGTCCCCGGCGCTTCCACTCCCGCGGACCGTCTTGTGTAGCGCAAGGCGGTTTGTTTTTTTGGAGCGCCCCCGTGCGCCCGCACGGATAGGCTGCTCCCCCTTTTTTCCCTGTTAGATTCACTTGCTGCTGCCGAGCGGCTTTCGTAGGTTATAATCTGGCGCACTATGCAGTTCAGGTTCCCACCGCGCATGCGCTTTGTCATCCGCTGCTTCATCGTGGCGGGCGTCGCCGCCGGCTTGACCGCTTGCCGCTCCAATGAGCCGCAGGAAACCGCCACCGCCGTCTACCAAGAGGCGGTCGCCAACATCGAGGCTCTCCGCGCTACGGCAACAGTGGTCCGCGCCCGCGTACAAACGACGCTGGACTACGCCGGCACACGCGTCGGCCAGGCGGAATCGGCGCGCGCATTCCTCGCCTCCAACTTGATTAGCCTCGGCACCGAAGCCGCCTTCATCGAAGCAAACCTCGCGCAATTGGAACCGCTGGCGACGCCAATTTCACGCAATACGCCGGCCGCGCAAACTTCGGGCGCTGTCACGGTAGAAGCGCAGCCGCCGACGCAAAGAGCCGGAATTATTGTGACGCCGCCCGCGGTTGTTATTGATCCGACAGCCACCGCGAGCGGACCGCGCCTGGAGAACGTCACGATGGCATCGGGGGTCAACGAGTTCGAATGCGCCCGCGATGTCAATCCCCGCTTCACGCCCCAATCCACAGCGATTTACGTGGTTGGGCGCGCCTACCGCATTCCCGCCGGCGCCACCATCTCGTCCACCTGGCGGCGCGCGGGCGTGGATGTCGTCAGCTTCAGTTTCCACCGCGAACACGAAATCAACGACAATTGCATCTGGTTCTACATCGACCAGACCGATACGCCATTTACCGTCGGATCCTGGAGCGTCGAGATCAGCGTGGACGGCGTATCGCTGTCATCGCCGGTGGCTTTTCAGATTGTCGGCAACTGAGTCGCACAGCTTCCGATTCGGCTGGCATAACCCGGCGACGCGCGCCTAAGATTATACTGGCATTGCAAGCAACCTCTGGCATAATCATACGTATAGCGATTTGTAACTTAGGGCGAGCAACAGGACAGGCAAGATGGCGATTGTGACCCGCTGGGACAACAAGAAGAAGACAGTGATCCTTCTTGAATTCGAGTCGGAATGGAATTGGGAAGAATTGGAAGGCGCCGTGCACAAAGCCGACCAATTGATCGGCAGCGTTGAGCACTTCGTCGACCTGATTGTTGACCTGGAAGGCACAACCATCCCGCGCGATGTTCTGACCGCGGCTAAGACCCTGTTGGCCTCCGGCGACGCGCGACCCAATGAAGGCGCCCGCGTCGTCGTCGGCGCGAACGGCGCCATCCGCACCATCTACCAGACGATTCAAAAGACTTTCAACAGTGCCGTTGAAGGGCGTGAAGTCCTCTTTGCCCCCAACATGGCCGACGCGCGCGCGATCGTGCGCGGCCTGGCGCTGGATCGCTAAGACCACCCCCAATTGCCGAGCGCCTCTGTCGACAACCGACTTATTCATTCGATTGCCGTCAAGGACGCTTTCGCTATCATGACTCGCGACCTAGCCAAACGGTCAGCGCCCCTAACCCAAAGCGCAGTCATTCCGCCGAACGCGCTTCGCCTATGCTATAGTCATGTCGGGAGGTGAGGAAAGATCATGGGAATGTTTGGCGGCGGCGGTTGGTTCCATCGCATGCGCCGGTACGACACGAAGGCGAAACCCAACGTGTCGGGGCGTCTGCTCTTACGCGTATTGCGCTATGCCAAGCCATACCGGCTGCACATCGCCGGCATGCTTGTCGCTATTGTGTTGTCGACCAGTCTGGGACTGATCAACCCGCTGATCTTCCGCCAGATCATTGACGTCGCGCTGCCGGCGAAAGACATCGGCATGCTGAATACGCTGGCTTTGGCTATGCTCGTTTTGCCGCTCACCGTTGCCGTCGTCCGCATTGTGCAACGCAAGCTCAATGTCACCATCGGCGAAGGCGTCATCTACGACTTGCGAATCTCGCTCTACCGTCACCTGCAGCAGATGTCGCTCCGCTTTTTCACCAATACCAAAACCGGCGAATTGATGAGCCGCCTGAACAACGATGTGATTGGAGCGCAGAACGCCGTCAGCAACACCATCGTCTCGATCATCACCAACTTCTTTATGGTGGTCGCCACCATGGCGATCATGCTTCATTTGGAATGGCGCTTGACCGTCTTAAGCATCGTTGTGCTGCCGCTATACCTCGTCATTATGCGTCGGCTGGGCGCGCGGCTCGAGAAGATTTCGCGCGAGCAGCGGGTTCATGACGCCCAGATGAACGCGATGATGAATGAAACGCTGAACATCAGCGGCGCCTTGCTGGTCAAGCTTTTCGGACGCTTGGACGCCGAGGTCGATCATTTTGATCGGCGCGCCGCCGATGTGCGTGACGCCGGCATCAAGCGCGCCGTGATGGGCATACAATTCTCCACGCTTCTCGGGCTCTTGGAATACATCAGCACCGCGCTGGTGTACTGGATCGGCGGGCTGCTGGTGATTGGGGAGGCGCTATCGGTCGGCACCATTGTCGCCTTCGTCGTTTACGCCACGCGGTTATATTTTCCGCTGGAGATGCTCGCCAATGCGCCGGTGGAATTCGCGCAGTCCATTGTCAGTTTCGAGCGCGTCTTCGAGATCATCGACCTGCCGCTGGAAATCGCCGAGGCCGACGACGCGATCCACTTGGACGACGTGAAGGGAAAGCTGGCTTTCGACGATGTCAGCTTTCGCTACCGAATCGATGATGGGCAGCTGCTATCGGACGTCGAGCGAATCGGTCGCTTCACCAGTGTGACGGCGACACGGTCGGGAAATGGGGATCGCCGGCAGAATGGGGCGCCAGCCTCAGGCATCACGCATCAAGCGCGCGACATGGCTTTGGAGAAGATCTCCTTCCGCATCGAGCCGGGGCAGCTTGTGGCGCTGGTCGGTCCCAGCGGCGCCGGCAAAACGACCCTGACTTATCTGATCCCGCGGCTTTACGATCCGACGGCGGGGCGAATCACCCTCGATGGCCGCGACTTGCGGGATCTAACGCTGAGCACCATGGCGGAGAACATCGGCATGGTGACGCAAGAGACCTATCTCTTCCACGATACGATCCGCACGAACTTGCTCTACGCCAAACCGGAGGCCTCCCAAGCCGAAATCGAAGCGGCGGCCGAGGTCGCCCATATTCACGATTTCATCATGGGCTTGAGCGAAGGTTACGATTCCATCGTCGGCGAGCGCGGCTACCGGCTGAGCGGCGGCGAAAAGCAGCGCATGGCGATTGCGCGCGTCGTCTTGAAGGACCCGCGAATTCTCGTGCTTGACGAAGCGACGAGCCATCTTGACAGCCAGTCGGAAGCGCTGATCCAGGACGCGCTTAGCAAAGTCATGCGCGGGCGCACCAGCATCGTCATCGCTCATCGTCTCAGCACGATTCTGGCCGCTGATACCATCCTGGTGCTTGACCGCGGCGCAATCGTCGAGCAGGGTTCCCACGCCGATCTCCTGACGAAGGACGGGCTCTATGCCAAACTTTACGAAACACAATTCAGCCAGCAGCATGAATTGGCTTGACCGGCGGCTGGCTTGAAGGCAACGATTACGCAACTCGACGCGAGCCGGCTGGAGCGCGACTGGGATGCGCTTAAAGCGCATGTGCGCAGCGAACAGTCTGATCTCGTGCTGCTGCCGGAGATGTGCTTCGCGCCCTGGTTCTGCGCGGCGCCAGAACGCGATGATTCAGTTTGGATTGCCGCTGAATCCTCCCATGCTAGCTGGCTTGAGCGCCTGCCAGAATTGGGCGCGCCGGCGATCGTCGGCACGGCGCCCCGGGACGACGATCGCAAGCGATACAATGTCGCCTACCTGTGGACGGGCAAGTTAGGGCTGCGCTGGAACCACCGCAAGACGTATCTCCCGAACGATGACGGCTATTGGGAAGCCAACTGGTACGATCGCGCGCCGATCGACTTCCAGCCGGTGGATCTCAAGGAATATTCGATCGGTCTGATGATATGCACCGAAATCTGGTTTATGCAGCATGCGCGAGACTATGGCCAGCGTGGCGTACAGCTGCTGCTCAATCCGCGCAGCACGCCTGCGCATACCAACGACAAATGGCTGGCTGGCGGCCGGACGGCGGCGGTTGTTTCGGGCGCCTTCTGCCTTTCCTCCAATCATTCTGGGCGCGCGGACAAACTGGAATTGGGCGGCGCCGGCTGGATCTGCGACCCGGATGGCGTCGTGCTCGCCAGCACATCTACCGAGAATCCCTTTGTCACGCTGGACTTGGATCTCGCCCAGGCTGATCAGGCAAAGTCCACCTATCCGCGCTACGTCGACGACAGCCACATCTGAGCGCCACCCTCGCTGTACAATCTGAGCCCTTTTCTGCTAACATATCGGCGAAGACGCGAGCGCTGGACTGCAAATGGCGGAAATGCGATTGATTGTCGGGTTGGGCAACCCCGGCGCCAAATATGAGCGCACCCGCCACAATGTTGGCTGGCGCGTGATTGACGTCTTGGTTTCTCGCTACCGTCTCGGCGCTGGTCGCAGCGAGCGGCGCGCGCAAACCTGGGATGGCTTTATCCGTGGCCAGCGCGTCAAGATGGCGAAACCGCTCACCTTTATGAACCGCAGCGGCGAATGCCTGCGCGCGTTGATGGACTACTATGAAATCCCCCTCGACCGATTGATCGTCGTGCATGATGACCTGGACACGCCTCTCGGCGCTCTTCGCTTGCGCAAGGCGGGCGGGCACGGCGGACAGAAGGGCTTGCGCAGCATCATCCAACGCCTGGGCGGCAAGGACTTCGCGCGCCTGCGCTTCGGCATTGGACGTCCGCCGGGCAAGATGCAGCCGGTCGATTATGTGCTGCGGCCATTCAAAGGCGATGACGCGATCAAGGCGGATGAACTGGCGGCGCGCGCGGCTGACGCCATCGAGGTTTGGCTTAGCGATGGCATAGAACTGGCTATGTCGCGTTTCAACGGCGACGCGCCCGGCCAGCGTGTGGGGCGATCAAAAGCTGATCTGCAAGCTCAACTCGCCATCTGCCTGCGCGCGCATGAACTGGCGCCATCCGACCACAAAGCCTTGATCAAACTGATCGCCATCCAAAAGAAACTTGGCAGGATAGAAGAGGCGGTCGCCGGGCATTTGAAGCTGGCGAGCTTGTATGACACAAAAGGTGAGAGCAGCCGGGCGAACGCGGAACGGGTCAAAGCCGTGACGATCAAACCGGCGCTTGTCGATATTCAGCGCGCAATCGCTGAATGGCATCTCTCGCAGGACCAGCCCAAGAAAGCTGCAGCGCGCTATCTCATTCTGGCCAACTATTACCGCGAGCGGGATCCGGCGGCGGCGCTGCGCGAAGTGGAACGGGCGCTTGCGATTAATCCGCAGCATCCCAAAGCGCTGGCTTATCAACGAAGCCTGCAACCACTATTGGAAACCGAGTAGCGTCCCAACCTGAAGACAGGAGAACAATGCGATGCAAGTGGTAGCGCCCGAAACCGTCGGCATCTCAGCGGAGCGCCTGAGCAATATCAACGACAGGCTGCAAGATTATGTCGATAGCGGCCAAGTCGCCGGCTTTGTCACGCTGGTCGCGCGCGAGTCGGAGGTCGTGCACTTCGAGGCCTGCGGCTATCGCGATGCCGAGAATAAATTGCCGATGGAGCGCGATACGATCTTCCGCATTTACAGCATGACCAAGCCGATCACTTCCATCGCGCTGATGCAGCTCTATGAGCGCGGCAAATTCCACCTCTCCCAACCGGTCAGCCGATTCATTCCAGCCTTCGGCAGGTCGAAGGTCTTGAGCGGCGTCGGTTTCTTGGGGCAGCAGCTCGCGCCACAGAATCCGCCGATGACGATTCATCACCTGCTCACCCATACGGCCGGCTTGAGCTATGGTTTCTTTCTGGACAGTCCCATTGACGAGATGTACCGCAATTCGATCTTTCGCAGCGAAACGGCGACGCTGGAAGAGAAGATCAGCGGCATGGCCGAGCTTCCCTTGCGCTTCCAGCCGGGCAGCGCCTGGAATTACAGCATCGCCACCGATGTCTGTGGCTATCTGGTCCAGCTGCTGGCCGATATGCCCTTTGAAGATTATCTTGAGGAGAAGATCTTCCGCCCGCTGGGCATGGTCGATACCGCTTTCCACATTTCTGCAGGTGACATCGACCGTTTCGCCAAGCTCTACCAGCACATGCCACAGACTGGCGATTTTCGCGAGTATAACGGCGCGCCCGATATCCCCTTCCATGACTACACCCGACCGGCCAGCGCGCCATCGGGTGGCGGTGGCTTGATCTCGACCACTGCGGACTACTGGCGCTTTGCGAACATGCTCTTAAATGATGGCGAAGCCGGCGACGCGCGCATTATCGGCCGCAAGACGCTGGAGTTCATGACCCGCAACCACATCAGTCCGGACTTGCTGCCGCTGGCCATTGGACCGAAGCCCATACTGGGCCGAGGCTTCGGGCTCGGCTTTGATGTGGTCATGGACGCGGCGCAGACTGGCGTGCTCAATTCGGACGGCAACTATGGCTGGAGCGGCGCAGCGGCGACCAATTTCTGGGTCGATCCACAGGAGCAGCTCGTCGGCATCATCATGACGCAGCTGATGAACAATATGCTGTTCTTCCAGCAAGACTTCCGCGCCCTGACTTATCAAGCGCTGGTTGATTTAGATCCGTCAAGGGCCGGAATCAGATAGTTCCAGAGAAACTGATACGATTCCGCTTCTTCCGCGTAGTCGCGCTGATTGCCTTGAAATCCGTGCGTGGTGACCAGCACAGTCTCGAGCTCGGGAATCACGTGGAGAATCTGACCGCCGGCGCCAAGCGCTGAATACAAGTCATAGCCGGCGATCCGGTTAAGCCACCAGTAGTAACCATAGCCAGCGTAATTGTTGCCGATGTCGACCTGCTGCGCGGTCGACGCAGCCACCCACCAGCCGGGCACGATCTGCTCCCCTTGCCAAGCGCCCTCATCGAGAAACAGCTGGCCAAAGCGCGCAACTTCACGAGCGGTCATGCTGAGGCTGTGCCCCCCGCTGAAATAACCCTGCGGATCGACGCCCCAGAACTCGGCTTCAATACCGAGCGGCTCAAACAGATATAGATGGGCGAATTCACAGGCGTTCATGCCGGTCGCCTCGGTCAGCACGGCCGACAACACGTGCGAGACGCCGGTGCTGTAGTTGAAGCGCGCGCCGGGCTCATTGATCAAGGGGAGGCTGAGGATATCCGCCAGCCAGTTGTTGCTGCGATTCAACAGGCGCGAGGCTTGGTCTTCCTCCCAGGCAAGACCGTGCGTCATTGTCAGCATGTCGTGCAGCGTCAACTGGCGCAGCCTGGGATCGCTTGCTGCTCCAAAGTACTCCGGAAGGTATTCAGCGATGCGATCATCGGTCGATTCGAAATAGCCACGGTCAATCGCAATGCCGACTAGCGCCGAGAGCATGCTCTTGGAGACGCTGGCGATATTGTTGCTGTCGTCTGCGCGACTGCCATTAAAGTACATTTCGTAGACGATGTAGCCCTTGCGCATAATGATGAGCGACCGCCGCGTCGGCGAATCCGCCAATTGCGCCAGCCCGTCCCCGATGAGATACGGATCAATGCCTTGCGCCGCAAAGTCAGAGACCAGCCAAAGGTCGTCGTCAGTCAGATCGTCGGGCGCGAATCCACGCTGATAGAAGCGTCGTTGCGGTCTCCGATCAGTCAGATTGCAGGCGGATGGCGGCGACTCGGCCGCTTGCGCAAAACCGCCGGCGGCCTGAAGCGAAATGAGCAAAGTCAATAGCAATCCAATAGTGATTTTCATTGGCGATGCTCCGCACGCTGTCAAGGGACGCGCCTAACGCTGATCATCTTGCCCTTTCAGCGGTCTGGATCCGAATGGGCTGCACAAGTTCTCTGCCGACGAGGCGACCCCGTCTAGTTCCTTAATCTACGCTCTGATATACTCATCCGTCGCAATCATGCATCTGCTAAAGGCAATCATGTCGTTGAATCTCTCGGGCTTGCTGGACATCCTGCGCCAAGGCCAGAGCTATCAGACCCTGCTCGCCCAGCTTGCAGGCAAGCCCGGTCACATTGCCTTCGACATCGTGCGGTCGGCGCGCCCCTTTCTATTGGCGGCGCTGGCGAAGGACTGGGACGGTCCCATCATCTTCCTGACCGCCGCCGTCCGCCGCGCCTACAATGTCAGCGAACAGCTGCCGCTTTGGCTGGCGGATAGCGATCGCCTGTATCGCTTCGCGGAACCTTCCGCCCTACTTTATGATCGCGCGCCCTGGGACGCCAGCGTCATACGCAACCGCATCGACGCGCTTTCGGCACTGGCGAACGACAATCTGGGGCATCATCCGGTCATCATCGCTTCCGCGCGCGCTTTGATGCAGGCGACCCTTCCGCCGGCGCTCTTTGACGGCGCGACCATCGACATCGGGGTCGGTCAGCGTTTCCAGATGGAGTCGTTGATTCTGCGCTGGATCGGCATGGGCTATGAACCGGCGACTGTCGTTGTTGAACCGGGCACATTCAGCCGCCGCGGTGGCATTCTCGACATTTTCCCGCTGGCGAGCCGATACCCGCTGCGCATCGAATTCTTCGACGACGAGATCGATAGTCTGCGCCACTTTAAACCGGCCGACCAGCGCAGCATCCAGCGTGCCGATTCGGCGCGAATCGTCCCCGCGCGAGAAGCGCTGCCGCAGCGAACGCCGCCTCTTGGCGCTTGTCTGGACAAGTGGCTGGCAACGCTCAACGATGAGGACCGGCAATCCTCGAACCTCAACGCCGATATCGAGTCGCTGCAGCAGGGAAGCGCCTTCGCGCGCCTCGAGCATTATCTGCCCTATCTCTACGATGAGCCCGCCAGCCTGCTGGATTTTGCGCCGGAAAATTCGCTGATTCTGCTCGAAGAGCCCGACTTCCTGGAATCGACCGCGCAAGAAATCGCCGAGAACGCGGAAGACAGCCGCGCGGAGGCTCTGTCGGCTTTACAAATCTCGCCCGACCATCCGGCGCCCTACCTGCCATGGTCGGTCCTTGAGCCTAGCCTGAAGCGCCTCCGGCAATTATCGCTTTCAAACCTGCCAGCCGGCGAAGCGCAGCGGGTCTTTGAGCCAGGCGAGCGCTTTGGCGGGCAGCTGCGCCCCATGCTCAACCGCGTGCGACAGCATCGCAACAACGGCGACCGCGCCCTGATCATCACCGAACAGGTGGAACGACTGGAGAATCTTTGGTACGAGCAAGATGCCTCCGCCTACATTCCAACGGTGGACGTCATTGACGAGGCGCCGCCAGCGGGATCGCTGCGCTTCGTACGCGGGGCGGCGGCTGAAGGCTGGTCGCTGCTCAGTGAGGACGGAGCGCTGCACTTCATCACCGATGCCGAAATCTTCGGCTGGTCGCGCCCGGAGCCGCGGCGTCGCAGCGAAGCGACACGCGGACGCGCCAGCGCGGCGACGGACACTTCGTACACCGACTGGGAGGTCGGCGCCCATGTCGTGCATGTCGACTACGGCATCGGAAGATATATGGGCATGCGCCATCGCACTGTCAACGCGACCGAGCGCGAATATCTGCTGGTGGAGTATCAAGACGCCGACACCATTTATGTGCCCATTCATCAAGCCGACCGCATCTCGCGCTATGTCGGCGCCGAAGAAACGCCCCCCAGGCTCAATCAATTGGGGAAGCCGGAACAATGGGCCAAAGCGCGGGACAAAGCCCGCCGCAACGCCGAAGAAGAAGCGAAGGAGCTGCTTGAAGTTTACAGCAGGCGCGCGCAGGCAACTGGCTTCGTCTTCAGCCCTGACAGCGCCTGGCAGCACGAGATGGAAGCCGGCTTCGCGTTCGTCGAAACCGAAGATCAGCTGCGCGTCATTCAGGAAGTCAAAACCGATATGCACAGCCCCAAGCCGATGGACCGTCTAATCTGTGGCGATGTCGGCTTTGGCAAGACTGAGGTCGCCTTGCGCGCGGCCTTCAAAGCGGTGCAAGATGGCGCCCAGGTCGCTGTGTTGGTGCCGACGACCGTGCTAGCGCAGCAGCATTACGACAATTTCAAGGCGCGCTTGTCAGCCTTTCCCGTGGTGATTGAAATGCTCTCCCGCTTTCGCACCAAGGCGCAGCAAAAGGAGATTACCGACCGCCTGGCCAGCGGCGAAGTCGATATAGTGATTGGCACCCATCGCCTGCTCTCGGCCGATATTCGCTTCAAACAGCTCGGGTTGATGATCATCGACGAGGAGCAGCGTTTTGGCGTCAAGCATAAAGAGCATTTCAAGCGGTTGCGCGCGCGCATCGACATCCTCACGCTGACGGCGACGCCGATCCCGCGCACGCTCTACCTGAGCTTGAGCGGCATCCGCGACATCAGCATGATCCAGTCGCCGCCGGAAGAGCGCTTGCCGGTGATCACGCAGGTCGGCGGCTGGGATGACAAGCTGGCGCGGCTGGCGATTATGCGCGAGCTCGAGCGCGGGGGACAGATTTTTGTCGTGCATAATCGGGTCCGCTCAATTCACATCATCCGCAACAAGATTGAGCGCATCGTGCCGGAAGCCACCATCGCCATCGCGCACGGGCAGATGACCGCGCGCGCCCTGGAAAAAATCATGTCCGAGTTTACCCGCGGCGAATTCGATATCCTTCTATCGACTTCCATCATCGAGAACGGCATCGATATGCCGCGCGTCAACACCTTGATCGTAGACCGCGCCGATCATTTTGGCGTGGCGCAACTCTATCAGCTACGAGGGCGCGTCGGGCGCTCAGCGCAGCAAGCTTACGCCTACTTCTTTCACGGACTCGGCACACTCACAGAGGAAGCGCGCAACCGGCTGGAGACGCTGGCGGAAAACGCGCAGCTCGGCGCTGGCTTCCAGATCGCCATTCGCGACCTGGAGATGCGGGGCAGCGGCGATATTCTCAGCACGCGCCAATCGGGGCATATCGCCAGCGTCGGCTTGCATCTGTATACCGAGATGCTGCAACAGGCTGTCAAGGATCAGAAGGGGATCACGGCCGCTGGCGATTCGGGAATGGCGCCCGCTTCGGCGCGCGAACGTCTGGTCATCGATCTGCCGCTGCCCGCCTATCTCCCGACCGATTGGATCCCCGAGATGGCGCTGCGCCTTCAACTCTATCGCCGGATCGGCAATATCAAGAGCATTGAAGAAGTTGAAGCTATGCGGGCCGAGCTGATCGATCGTTTTGGTCCACTGCCGGCGGCGGTCGAGGGACTGCTCTACCAAATTCGGGTCAAAGTCATGGCGCAGGCGCTGCGCGCGACGCACGTGCTGATGCCCCGGGAGCAGATTCGAATCAAGCTGCCCTTCCTCGCAACCATCAAACGCGAATTGCTGGCGCTGACGCTGGGCGAGGACGTACAGGTGACGCGGACGGAAGTGCAGATAGATGCGGCCGAAGGCCTCTGGCAAGATCGGCTGCTGGATATCCTTGAGCAACTGGAGGAAAAAATCAGTCTCGTCGGCGCATTCGGTCCCTAGTCAGGATGCCCGCGCAAATCGCAGGTCAAGCTCGGACCAAATCGGCGAAGATGCCGCCCGTCATTTCCCGCAAAAGGGACAATGGCACGGGGAAAATCGCGTTGGCGGCGCCGCCCGCGGCATAAACCACGTCGAAGCGTTTCAACGTTTCATCCAAATAGACCGCGAAACCGCTGCTGCGATGGGCGATCGGCGGGACGCCTCCCGGCGCGTATCCAAGCAGGACAAGGCACTGCTCGGCATTCATCATGCGCGTTTTCTTGCGACCCACGCCGAAGAGCGCCGCCAGCTTTCGTTCATCAATTGATTGATCGCCGCTGGCCAGCACCAATACCGGCGTCGTCTTGCTGATCATAAATCCCAAGCTCTTGACGATCTGCCCCAATTGACAGCCGACATTGTCCGCCGCCTGCTGTGAGGTCGCGGTAGAGCTATCGAATTCGATGATGGTAATGCCCAGCTGCAGTTGGTCGAGCGCCGCTTGAACCTGCGCCACGCCCAGCGCGCCCGTCTGAGCCGCGTGAGCAAACTCGTCAGCTTTTGCCGCCCCCGCAGATTCAATCGCCATACAGCACCCCCCCGGCGTAGGTGAAGTTATCGCTCGGCTCGGCGAGCTCCGCCTGCGGGTGGTCGCGCGGCGTCATATTCAGCATGATGCGCCGGCCCGCCGCCTCGACATAATAGACGTGCAACGATTGATCGGGCTTGATCTTGTGCTTTCGCGACAGCCTGTGATCGAAACGCACCGGCTCGCCGGACCTGTCGGTCAAGGTCGTCTTGCGCCAGAATTTCCAGCGAGCGTGCAGCCTCTCAGCGAAGAGCACGCGGTAACACAATTTCACGCGCGAGAAACGCAGGACGCGCATCACGATCGTGAGCACAAAGCCGGCGACCAAAGCCAAAACGAAGGCGCGCCCGGCCGGTCCGTAACGTCCGGCGATCAAGATCAAGGGCACCGAAAGCAGAAGCAGGGTCGCCAGCGGTTCGGTCACCAGCTCGACGCGCTGCCGCGACGAGAGCCGTCCCTCGCGGTTGCGCTTGATATCGGCGAGCAATTCACTCGGCAGTTTGTCAATATTGGACATCTCGCCCCCTAACCTGCCTCGTGCGCGATACTGAGGTCGATTCGGTCGCGCGGGCGCAGCTGCAAAACGACGACGCTGACGACGATCAAAGCGGCGCCGATCCACTGGAGCGATTGTATCACTTCGCTCAATATCAGCATGGATATGATCATCGACATGATCGGCTCAACGGTGCTCACCAGCGACGCCTGCGCCGCGCCGATGCGCTGAACGGCGATATTCACGCCGACTATCGGCAAGACGGTGCCAAATACCGCGATGCTGATCAGCAGTAGCGCTGTCAGTGGATTCTGCGGCAATTGCAACCCTCGAATTGGAATGAGCATAAGCATGATGACGAAGGTGCTAATCATCATGACCGCGCTGGCCCGCGAGACATCAACCACACCGTCCAGAGCGCGCCGCGTCAGCAAGTAATAGATCGCAATGATCGCGGCATTGAGCAGCGCCAATGCCACACCGACTGCATCGCCGCCGCCCGCCGCAGTGAAATTTGGTACGGTCAAGGCGACGCCGGCAAGCGCCAAAACAAGCGCAAACCAGGTTCGCGCCTGGATCTTGTCCCCCACTAAGCGAGACAGCAGCGCCACCATCGCCGGATAAGCGTATAGCAAAACAATATAGGTGCTGCCCGGCAGCCGTTCCAAGGCGAAGAAAGCGGCCATGACCGCCGCGGCGATGAATAGGCCGATGACGAGCAAGCGCGTCACTGGAAGTTTTTCATCTGTCTGCACCGGTTGCGAACGACGGGTGTAGGCAACCAGCGCCCACATGATCGGAGCGGCCAGCACAAAGCGCCAAATGGCGATATCCATCGGCTCAAATGTCGAATGCAAATAGGTCAGCTTCACCAGGGTCGGCATGACGGAAAACCCGGCCGCCGCCAAGATGATCCAGAGGAATCCTTCTCGTTCTCTTCGTGTCATCGTCGTCTCGTAGGGTAGATTGACGCCATCATAGCGACGCTTCCCGAAAAAAGAAAACGAGGCGAGCGCCAGCTCAACCTCGCAACCTGTCTGTGAATGCTGGCCTCTGCTCTCAAGCGATGCTGACCATGCCGACCAGATTGGTCGCCAGCGGATAGAAGATGCCAAAGATCATCGTGCCGGCCAACGCGATGTTAATCGCCCAGCGGACGTATGGCGTTTCCAGCGCCGGCTGCAAATCGACGGCGCCCTCGCGCAAGTACATGTTGACAACCACGCGCACATAATAGAAAGCGCTGACCACGCTGGTCAACACGCCGATGACCGCCAGCCCGAACAAGCCGGCCTGAAGCGCCGAAGCGAATACCATGAACTTGCCCACGAAGCCGGCGGTGAGCGGAATACCGGTCAAGCTGAGCATGAAGATGGTCATCGCCATCGCCATCAGTGGACGCGTCTTCGCCAGCCCAATGATGTCGTCGATCTCCCCGCCGCTGCCGTCTTCTCTCTCAATGGCCATGACCACGGCGAAGGCGCCCAGGTTGGTGAACATATATGCCATCATGTAGACGAGGGCGCTCTGCGTTGCCGCGTCGATCACGCTCTCTGTGCCCGCGGCCGCCACCGCCACCATGATATAGCCCGCGTGCGCGATCGACGAGTAAGCCAGCATTCGCTTGAGATTGCGCTGTGAAATCGCGACGAAGTTGCCCAGCACCAGGGTCAATATGGCGATGATTGTCGCGGTCGTTTGCCAGGCGGCCGCCCCGCCCTCAACCAGGACGAGAACCGAAAGCCCGCTAACCAACACGCGAAGCAGCGCCGCGAAACCGCCAACCTTTGCCGTCACGCTCATGAAGGCGGTCACCGGCGTCGGCGCGCCTTCGTAGACATCGGGCGTCCACATGTGGAAGGGCACAACCGCCACTTTGAAGCCCAAGCCGACCACCAGCAGCGCCGCGCCAATCAGAAGATAGAAAGCGGCCGCCGAGGTCCCGCCGACGATCGTGCCAACGATGCTGAATATCTCTGGGATGTTCGTGGCGCCGGTCGCCCCGTAGACCAGCGCCGCGCCGAAAACCAGAAAGGCGCTGGAAAAGGCGCCCAGGATGAAATACTTCATGCCGCTTTCTTCCGATTTCAGCGACATTTCGCTTCCATCGTTCCGGATTGAACGAAAAGCAGCCAGAATATAAAGCGGGATACTCAACAACTCAAGCGCGACGAAGATGACGATTAGGTCGTTCGCAGCCACCATGAACATGGCGCCGGCCGAAGAAATCAGCGCCAGGATGTAAAACTCGCCGCGGTGGATTTCGGCGCGATTGAGATAATCCCAACTCATCAGCACCGCGATCAATGTGGCGACCAGAATTACCATATTCAGAAAGCCGGTGAAAGCATCGGCGATGAACATGCCATAGAGCGCGATCTGCTCGCTCTCGGCCGGCGAGTAAACGAAGAGATTCGCTACAAAGCTGATGCCCAGTCCAACGCAAGCCATCACCGGCGTCCAGTGCGCGCGGTCCTCTCCGGCGAATAGATCAACCAGGACCAGGACTAGAGTCCAGGTCAACAACAGCGTGGCCGGCAAGGTCGAAGCCAGGTTGGATTGCGCCAGGAATTCAGCGATTGTGGGCGATTCAAACATGTTCTCTCCTAGCGAACGAACAGCGCGACGATGCTATCCACCGAGACATCCAGCATGTTGAAGAAGACGATTGGCTGAATGCCCATCCAGAAGATCATGATGATAATCGGGATGAAAGCCGCTTTCTCGCTCCAGGTGAGCTTGTAGCCCTCTTCGCTGCTCAGTGGCCGCTTCAATTCGCCCATGAATACGTGCTGGAACATCTTCAGCAGGTAGACCGCCGCCATGATGACGCCAAGCGTTGCGAATAGTGTGAAGGCGAAGCCCAGGTATTCACTGCCCAGCGAGCCGAGCAGGATGGTGAACTCGCCGATAAAGCCGTTCAAGCCGGGCAAGCCCATGCTGCTGAGCGATATCACCAGGCTAATCGCGCCAAAGAGCGGCATCATCTTCCAGACGCCGCCGTAGTCCGCCATCTCTTTCGTATGCCAGCGCTCGTAAAGCATGCCGACGATCAAGAAGAGACCGCCGGTGCTGATGCCATGATTGACCATCTGCAGCGTGGCGCCTTGCAAGCCCTGCGCGTTGAGGGCGAAAATGCCCACCACCACAAAACCGAGATGGCTGACCGACGAATAAGCCACCAGCTTCTTGACGTTGTCCTGCGCATAGCTGACCCAGGCGCCGTAGATGATGCCGACCACACCAAGAAACGCAATGGTCGGCGCCCAAGCCACTGTCGCCTCGGGGAATAGATTTAGATTGAAGCGCACGATGCCATAAGTGCCCATCTTTAGCAGCACGCCGGCTAGAATCACCGAGCCAGCCGTCGGCGCTTGCACGTGCGCATCGGGCAGCCAGCTGTGGAAGGGGAAGATTGGCACCTTGATGGCGAAAGCCACCAGGAAGCCCAGGAAGAGCCAACTCTCAACCGAATTGAGGAGGAAACCCTCTTGCTCGCCCTCTGGCCCCACCGCGTCCCAATACGTGCCCTCGCCTTCCCAGTTGTGCACGCGCTCAATCACGCCAACATCACCGCCGGCGCTGTAGGTGCTGAATGTGCCGGAGCGATTTCCGACATAGAGGATGGCGATCAGCATCAAGATTGAGCCGGCCATCGTATAAAGGAAGAACTTGACCGCGGCGTAAATCCGCTCTTCCGAGCCCCAGATGCCAATCAAGAAATACATCGGCACCAGCGTGACTTCCCAGAAGACGTAAAAGATGATCAGATCGTGCACAACGAAGACGCCGAGCATCGACCATTCAAGCAGCATCAGGAAAATATAGTAGAGCTTCTCGCGCCCGCGCTCTTCAAAGATATGGCTGCCGAAGGAACCCAGGATCGATATCGGCATAATGAAGGTCGTCAGCAGAACCAGCAGCATGCTGATGCCATCGACGCCGACAAAGTAACTGACGTTAATGACCGAATCGCCCAATGAGACTTCCGCCCAGGTATTGCGCTGGACCATCTGCAGCCCGGCGCTGCCTGGATCAAAGTTGATCCACATCAGGACCGAAGCGACAAAGGTGACCACGCTGGTCGCGAAGGCAACCCATTTGAGATTCGCTTTCTGTGTCTCGCCGTTCATGAAGAGCAGAATAGCGAGACCGACCATGGGCAGGAACAAGGTAATTGTTGTGAGCGAAAGTCCAGTTACATCCATAGGACTGCGTTCTCCTTAAGCGCCGCTTCCGAACAGCGTCTGAACAAAGGGATATATCATGAGAGCGATCACGGCGACGACGCCGATGAACAAGACCACCGCATAAAGCCGCACGTAGCCAGTTTGAGCGCGCCGCATCCACTCGGCCGCGCGCAGCACGAAGGCGCCGACGCCGTTGACCGCGCCGTCAACAATGCCGAGATCGAATGGCTTGCCCAGCAATTCAGCGATGGTATCAAAGCCGCGCTTGATGATGCTGTCGTGGAAATAGTTGTGCAGGAAATCCCAATCGACGCGATCGGCCAGGAATCCAGCCAGTCGGTTGAAGGGCTGCTCAATAATGACCGAATAGAATTCGTCCCAATACAATCGGGCGTTCGCCAGCCGGAACAGCGGACGTGATGCGCCGCCTTCTTCCAGCAAATCGCGATTGCCGCTCCCCAGTCCATTGCCCTTGTAAATCCGATTGGCAACGAGAATGGAGGCGATGCCCAATACCAGCGCGATGCCGGCGATAGAGAGGTTGAAATCGAGCGAGTGCCCACGCGAAACGCTGACCAGGCTGTGTTCGAGGAAGTGCTTGAATTCGTATGGCTGGTAAATGCCATCAAAAATCGGCGTGGATTTGGGCACGTTGATGAGACCGATGACGAGCGTGAAAACCGCCAGAATCAACAGCGGCAGCAGCATCGCGCCGTTGCTCTCCGGCGCTTGCTCGGCCGCTTCGCTGCGCGCTTCATCAAAGAAGACCAGCACAATCTGACGCCACATGTAGAAGGCGGTGAATGCAGCCGCCACCAGCAGCACGCAAAAGGCAATGAATCCGCTCAATTCATTCAGTTCGAAACCCTCATACCAGGCATCGGCTAGAATCTCGTCCTTCGACCAGAAGCCGGCAAAGGGGAAGATCCCGGCCAGCGCCAACGTGCCGATCAGATAAGTGATGTAGGTGATAGGCATGCGCCGGCGCAAGCCGCCCATATTGCGCATGTCCTGCGGATCGAATTCTTCATCGTCGTGATGCTCATCTCCGTGTTCCTCATGCTCATGACCGTGGCCATGCGCATGCGCGTGATGATGGCCGTGCTCGACGCCGTGGATCACCGAGCCGCTGCCGAGGAAGAGCAGCGCCTTGAAGACGGCGTGCGTGACCAGGTGGAACATCGCCGCGACATAAGCGCCAATGCCAACCGCCGCCACCATGAAGCCCAGCTGCGATATCGTCGAATAAGCCAGCACGCGTTTGATATCCCACTGCCCGAGCGCGATATAACCCGCCATGAGCGCAGTGCCGGCGCCGACCAAAGTGATGACCATGCCGATGACGTATCCGCCGTGATTCAGTTCCCACAAGAAGACATTGGAACGCACCAAAATAAAGACGCCGGCGGTCACCATTGTCGCCGCGTGGATCAGCGCGCTGACCGGCGTCGGACCAGCCATCGCGTCCGGCAGCCAGACAAAGAGCGGAATCTGCGCCGATTTGCCGGTGACGCCCAGCAATATGAAAAGCGCAATCAAGAAGATGACATCATCAAAAGTCATCTCGAAGCCGTTGAAGTCGACGATCTCGCCCGTTCCAAAGCGCTCGGTCGTCTGCCCGAAGACGCCAAGCAGCGCGATATCAAAATGATGATTATCGCAGTAAATGGCGCGGATGTCGCTCGCCAGGGGATTCGACGCGCTGTGCCCATCATCCGTACCATGACCGTCGTCTTCTTCTAGGGCGGCCGGCACGCATTTGTAGCTGCCGCCATACCCGTCATCGGCTTTTTCCTCCGCGGCCTCGTCCTGTCCCGCGTCGGCTTCTTCGTGCTCCACAAGCCCATTGTGCTCGCGCCAATGCACGAGATACTTGGCCTCGGTGTTGGGCAGCTCGCCCGCTTTGTGGAAATCCAGCGTGCCGAATGTCCAGAAAATGAGGAACATCGCCATCAGCAAACCGAAGTCGCCGATGCGATTGACGATGAAGGCTTTGCGCGCGGCGTTGCTATTCTTCCAGCCTTCGGGCGCTTTCTTGTCCCACCAGAAGCCGATGAGCAAGAAGGAACAAAGCCCGACGCCCTCCCAGCCGACGAAGAGCATCAGGAAGTTGTTTCCCGTGACCAGGATGAGCATGAAAGCCAGGAACATATTCAAATACGCGAAGAAGCGCGGATACCACTTGTCGCCGTGCATATAACCGCGGGCGTAAAGATGAATCAGCGAGCCGACGCCGGTGACCACCAGCATCATCGTCACGCTGAGCGAATCGACGCGCTGCTGCCAGGAAATATCAAGGCCGATGGATTCAATCCGCAGCCAGCCGTCAACAAAGGGCGGATTGACCACCGCCGCGCCGCCATTTGTGCCCGTTACATAAGTCAGCAAAAGCAATGAAACAATGAAGGAAAGAATCGAAGCGAAACAGGCGATATAACCAGACCACTTCTCTTCGAGTTTGGCGCCGAAGAAGAAGTTGATAAAGGCGCCCAGCGCGGGCACAAATATCACTAGTGGAACCAGGAGCGGGAGGTTTTCCATATCGCTAGCGCCTCTTCCGACGGGCTTTCTATCAACCTTGCATCTGCTGCAAGTCGTCTATATTAATGCTCTGACGCTCGCGGAAAATATTTACGATCAGCGCCAAGCCCACCGCCACCTCGGCCGCGGCCACAGTCATGACAAAGAATACGAAGACATGCCCGTTGACTTGGCCCCACTCGCGCGCGAAGGCGACCAGCGCCAGGTTCGCCGAATTCAGCATCAGCTCAACCGACATAAAGACCAGGATGGCGTTGCGCCGCATGAGCACGCCCAGCGCCCCCAACAGGAACAGCACCATGCTCAAGACGATATAGGGTTCGGTGCCGATTGGATTCATCGCCTAGCTTCTCCCGCGGCTACTCAGCTGAGCCATCATCAGACCCGCCGGGCAGCTTCGCCAGATAGTCGCCACTCAATACATCCGCGCCCGTCTGCTGTGAAATCACACTGACCAGCGGGCGATTCACCCGCCGCCGTCGATTGATTCGCCGGCGCTCGGCCTGCGCCAGCGCATCGGGCCGCGCCAATACAATCACGCCAATCAGCGCGACCAGCAGCAGCATGCCCACCAACATCACTGGCAGCACGTATTCGATGAACAAGACCTGCCCGACCGACTCGGGGCTGCCGAAAGCCGGCAGGCCGAAAGCATGATAGACTGCGGCGCGGTAACTAGCCTGGCTGCCCGGCGCGCCCGGTTCGCGCACCAGCACGCGCGTCTCGATAAGACCGCGATCCGCCTGATAATCGGCCAGCGTACGCAAGACTTCTTGATCTTGATCGACGAAAGCCAGATTATATGTTCCCTCATCGAGCTCGAGGCTGGTGTGCTCGCCGGCCGGCAATAGATCAATTAGCGTGCGATGCGGGATCAAGCCGTTGCAGGCGGCGTCCTCACACAAGCTGCGCCGCGCCGTATATTGCCCGACATCAACCAGTGAGACTTGCCGGTCGGTTACGGCGTTGAAGAGCGTCAGGCGCATCATGCCGACCGCCGGCGCGCTGATATCATCCGCAAGCACCGCGACATCGACCAAGTCTTCATCGTTTTCGAATACGACGAGCGAGAAGGCCGATTCCGGCGGCAGAATCAAATCTTTGGTGAAGATGGGTCCGGATACGTAGCTGCCGTCATCGACGCCGACCAAGACGGTGTATTGTCCCGCTTCGAGCTCGGTATAACCGCGCACGGCCTCGCGCGAGTCGCCATACACTACGCCGTCGATTCTGCTATCCGCCTTTGTTTCGTCAAGCGCGTCGAGAGCGACATTGGCGCTGACCGTGCCAGCCAGGGGCATCGCAAAGCCCATTTCCATCAAGGTGTACGCTTCCGCCTCGCCGCCCGGAATGGCGTTGATGACGCGCAAGCGGGCGCTGGCAGATAGCGTTTCGGGGCTCTCGTTCGCCAGCATATCCGATGCGATGGGGAAGGCAAAAATCAATAGCAGAATAATCGCAACCGCCGAGCCGGCCAGCCCCAGCCAGCGCATGCGCCCTGAGGTGTCGGTGGTGGTTTCGGCGCCCAGAAGCATAATGACAAAGAGAAAAAGCACCATGATTGCGCCGGTGTAAACCGTCACCTGCACCATCGCCAGGAAAGGCGCGTCCAACATCAAATAGAGAAAGGCGACGCAGCCGAAGTTGACAATCAGAAAGAGCGCGCTGTGCACCGCGTTTTGCCGCGTCAGCATCATGGCGGCCGCCAGCACCGCCACAAAGCTAACCGCCAGAAACAACCATTCCATACGATCTAAATCCCACTCAGAACGAGTTTGTGCATTTTAGCACAATGTCCAATACGCTTCAATTCGCAGTGCCGACGATTACCTAAAAAATAATCCAACTACAGAGGGCGCAGAGCGCGCAGAGGATTAGTCTCAAGGAAATGAACTGGCCGCATTGATCATTCCGATACGAGCGACAGTGACGGGCTGCCTAATGATTTTTCTCCGTTTGCGCGCGTGAAGGCCATTTCACCTTAAATCTCTGCGTTCTCTGTGTCCTCTGTAGTTCAATCAAGACGGGTCTTCCATATCCGGGATCGAGCGATCATACGCGCCCGGCTCGACTTCCTGCGGCGTGCTTTGAGCGCCTTCGTCCGGCGCGTCGATCAGCATCTCTTTGGTATAAATCGCGTCGCGGCGATCGGTGAAGGACAGTTGATGCTCATGCCCCAATTGAATCGCTTCCGTCGGACAGGCGTCTTCGCAATAGCCGCAATAGATGCAGCGCAGCATGTTGATCTCATAGGTCTTGGCATAGCGCTCGCCCGGGCTGAAACGTTCTGCGTCGGTATTCTCGGCCGCTTCCACCCAGATGGCATCGGCCGGGCAGGCGGCGGCGCAGAGCGAACAGCCGATGCATTTCTCCAGTCCGTTCTCATAACGGCGAAGATGATGCCGGCCCTTGTAGCGATCGTGGAATTTCTGCACCTGTTCCGGATATTGCACGGTGACCGCATCATCCATGAGGTGCTTCAAGGTGGTTTGGAATCCTTTGATGACGTTCATGATCCTGTCCTCAAGTCCATGTGTTTCGAGCCATCAGCCTGGCGCTGATAGCCCGGTCTCGCTTAGTCGCCGCCGACCCTTTTGATGGCGGTCTCTCCGCTTTCGAAGATGCGATCTTCTTCCGGCGTCCGTCCCAAGCTCGCCAAGCCTTCAAGCGCCCTGATTTGAAAGCGAATCTGCGCCAGCGGGATCGCGATCAACATGCCGACCACATGCACCATCGCCCAACCCAAGCCGCGCCGTTCGCCGGTATAAGCCGGGTCGTCTTCCAGCGGAATCGCTTCTTCAAGGTCGCGCTCGCGGCTCATCCGGCGCAGCGCCAGGGCGCCAATCAGCAGCACGACCACAAATACGATGCCGGAGATGAATGGATAAGCCGTGCCGCCAAGCGCATCGCCGACGACGATCGATACCGCCGTCCAAGCCACCGCCAGCAGCGCCAGCGGGATCATCACCTTCCAGCCGAATTGCATCAGGCGGTCGTAGCGGATGCGCGGCAGCGTCGCCCGGATCCAAATCATGAAGCAGAGCATGAGAAATACTTTAAGAATGAAAATGACCGGCGCCAGAATCGGCAGCCCATCCATCGGCCAAAGGTGATAGCCGCCGAAGAACACCGCAATCGCCACCAGGCTGACGGCGATCATGCCCAGATATTCAGCCATCATAAACAGGGCGAACTTCATGCCGCTGTATTCGGTCATGTAACCCTGCGTGAGTTCTTGCTCGGCTTCGGTCAGGTCGAAGGGTGCGCGGTTGGTCTCCGCCAATAGCGCCAAAACCAAGACAGCGGCGGCCAAGGGATTCTGGAAGACGAACCAATCCCAGATGTTGCGCTGCGCATCCATGATATCGCCGATCGACATGCTGCCGACGATCATGACCGGGACAGCCAGCGTTAAGGCGAAACTGAGCTCGTAGCTGATCATTTGCGCCGAAGCGCGCAAGGCGCCCAGCATGGCGTATTTGTTATCGCTGGACCAGCCCGCCAAGACTACGCCATAAGTGGCAATGCTGGTGATTGCAATCACCCAGAGGATGCCGACATTGGAATCGACCAAGCCTTGCGGAACCTGGAACCAAACATCGCCCAGCGACGGCGCGAACCAGGGCAAAAGCAAATCGGGCCCCATCGGGATCACGGCCGCGATCATCAAGATTGGTACGACCTTGATCATCGGCGCCAGGCGGAAGACCCACTTGTCGGCGCCGGCCGGGATCAAATCCTCTTTGAAAACCAGCTTGACGCCGTCGGCCGCCGGCTGCAAGAATCCCTGCGGACCCACCCGGTTGGGTCCAACACGATGCTGCAGGAAAGCCAGCAATCGCCGTTCGAGCAATGTGGTATAGGCGAATCCGGTGACGATGACGAAGGCGAATCCAGCGGCGAATATGATCGGCCAGAGCGCTGAACAGCCGGCGTCGTCTTGGCACTGCACGACGTTTTGAATGCGCGCTTCCGGATGGAGCAGCATGCCGATCGCGCCTTGTCGTCCGTCCAGGTTCAGAGCGTCGTCGAAGCCGATCCAGGTCGCGATCGCGCCGAGATTGGCGATGATCAGCGCCAGGACCAGGATTGTCACGGCAAGCCCGCCCAGGACGACGATGGCAATGGCGATCTTCAAGTTACGGCTCATACCTTAGATCCTCTGTGGTCAGTTGCCGGCAGCGACCGCTTCCGCGACTTTGCTGATGCAGCCCGCCGTGATCGACAGCGGAATCGCTTCCGCGGTCAAATGACGCGGCAGCGCGACCGCCCCAGCCGCCATATCGTCGCTTAGCGCCGCCTGCACGCGAACGCTCGCTTCGCCGGCGCGGATCTCAATGGTATCGCCATCGTTGATGCCCAGCGCCGCAGCGTCATCAGAATTGACGATGGCAAAGGGCGTCAGGATCCGAGGCTCCAGAATCAGCGTGGGACGGAAATTGCGCTGGCGATTGTACAAGCGCGTAATCGGCATCAGCAGGACTTCATTCTCGCCGGCTGTCGGCTGGTCAAATGAGGCCAATCGGCGCGGACGCCGGCCTTTGCGCTTGTCGGACGCAGTCGGAATCTGAACGCCGAGCCCGCCCGTATTGCTGTAAGCGGTGCCGCCATAATATTGATCGCGGCCGCCCACATCGGGGAATTCGCGTTTGACCTGCGCCAGCGCCTTGTAGGTGATGCCTTCAAATTCGCTGATTTTGTCGCTCAATTCCAGCATCACCGCGGCTGCTGACGGCTGCAGCGGACCGTCCCCAAGCGCCTGCCGAATGCCGCCAAAGACCCGCCAAGCTGGCAGCGACTGGCCTATTGGTCCCTGCGCGGTATAGAAGCGCTGTACGCGCCGCTCGCCGTTGACGAAGCTGCCATCGCGCTCGGCGAAGCTCTGTATCGGCAAGACAAAATCGGCCAATGTCGAGACGCCATCGTCGAAGAAGTTGGCGTAGATGACGGTCTCGACCTGGCTCAGCCAAGCGCGCGCCGCCGGATCGTCATCAAGCAATTCCGCCTGGGCGACGATCAGCGCCTTGGGCGGGTGCGCCATGATGTCGAGCGTCGCTTCCGGCGTATAGCCCAGGTAATGCAAGCCCATGCCATTGGCGCCGGGCAAGGGGATGAGCAAGCCATTATTGCGCCGCCCGATATGATCGGTTTCGATGAGGAAATTGGCGGCCGCCTGCGCCAGCGCTTTGCTGCCAGCGAGCGTCAAGCCTTCCGCGCCGGCGACAATCACCAGATTTTCCGCCTTGCTCAAGCGCGCGGCGATTTCCGGGTGATCGGCGCTGAGATACTGCATGACCGCGGCCGCCTCGCCAGCGCCATAGCGGATGATATCGCCCTCGACCACCTTGTCATTGCGCGCGCCTTCAACGGCGAAGTCTTCCAGCCGCGTATGCCGCGCGTTGGCGACAACCAAATAAGCGCCACGGTCTTGCGCCTGTTTCAGCCGCAGACGCCACATCGGCACTTCTTCTTCCAGATCCGAGGCGATCACCAGAATGGCGTCGCCGCGCCCGAGCTGGCCGAGGTTGCTGCCGAAGCCGACGCCGACTTCCGCGACGATTTCGGCGCCGCCATGGGTCGGCATCCAGGCGCCCAGCCGCGAGCCACCCAGCCCTTCCACCAGCTTGCGCAATTCCCAGAGGTCTTCGTTGGTCATGCTGCCGCCAGCGATGGCCGCGATATCACCATCGGCGCTCTCCAAAGCGGCCGCGATTGCTGGCAGCACGGCGGACCAGTTGGATTCGCGCAGGGCGACGCCGGCTTTCATCAGCGGCTGCGTCAGGCGATCTTCGGCCCGCGTGAAATGATGCCCAAAGCGCGTCTTGTCGCTGATCCATATCTCGTTGACGCGCTCATTCTGCCGCGGCATGACTCGCTTGATCTGCGCCTTGCCGCCGAAGTCGCGGTCGAGCCGCATGCTGAGGTTGATATTCTCGCCAGCCGCGTCCCAGGGCGAAATGCTCGGCACTTCATTCAATTCCCAGGGCCGCGCGCCAAAACGGAAATCGGTCGTTGTCAAAGCGCCAACCGGGCAGATATCGGTCGTGTTGCCGCTGAAATACGTGTCAAAGCCGGGATCGGAATTCGTGATGATTTGCAAGCGGCGTCCGCGCTCGTGGAAAGCCAGCACATCATCGCCGACCACCTCGTCCTGAAAACGAATGCAGCGCGCACATTGAATGCAGCGTTCGCGGTCGAGGAAGATCAAATCGCCAAGCGGATAATGCTTTTCCAATAATTGCTTGTCATCAAAATACATGCGCGAGGATTGCGGACCGTGACGCATGGTCAAATTCTGCAGCGGGCATTCGCCGCCTTTGTCGCAAATCGGGCAATCCAGCGGATGGCTCGAAAGCAGAAACTCCAACACATCATTGCGCGCGTCTATCACTTCCTGCGTATTCGTCTTGATGTGCATGCCGTCGCTGACGGTGGTCGTGCAGGCGGTTTGCAGTTTAGGGAAATAACGAATCTGCGGGCTGCCGTCATCGTTGAGCATGACTTCGCCAGTGGCGCGGTCGCGGGCGGGCGTTCCCAATTCGACCAGGCACATCCGGCACATGCCCACCGGCTCCATCTTCGGATGATAACAGAACACGGGGATATCGTTGCCCGCGTGCCACTTGGCCGCATCGACCAGGTTCGAGCCAGCCGCTACCTCGTAATCTTTCCCGTCAACGTTGATTGTCACCGTGTCGGACATTCAGGCCTCCACAATCAGAATCCGCCGCAATCAGCGCGCCGCTCGCAGCGCGTCTCGCGCCACTTCCAAGCCATACAGCGCGCGATCGCGCATGACCTGTTCTATTACATGCCATCCCTGGTCGTCATCCAAAGCATCCGCCAATTCAACGGCGGTCGCAAAGTCAGTTTGCGCGCGCTCGAATTCTCCCCGTTCCAGACTGAGCTCGCCGCGTAGCGTAATTGCGACCAAGTCATCCGGCGCTTCATCGATCACCCGGCTCAATTCGCGATAGCGCCGGTAAAACGCTCTTTCGCGTTCCAAGGGCGACTGGAACAGCCGGCCGGCTAATTCGCGCAGGATGCCGCCTTTGTCGACCGCCTTCATATCAATTGAACTCCGCCGGGCCAACTAGGTTTGCACATGCTGCGCGAAATCATCGGGGAAATGGCGAATCGTATGGATGATCGGGTTGGCGGCGAAATCTCCCAAGGCGCAGAGCGTCGTGCCCGCCATATTCTCCGCCACATTGGCGATGCGCTTGACATCATCCGGCGAGCCGCGCCCATCCAGAATGCGATCGATCACCTTGTCCAGCCAATAAGTTCCCTCGCGGCAGGGCGTGCACTTGCCACAGCTCTCGTGCGCAAAAAACTTGGTGACTTTCGACGCCACCCAGGTCATATCCACCGTTTCGTCCATGACGATGATCGATGCCGAGCCAATGATGGTGCCGATGTTGGCGCAGTCCTCGTAGCTCATCGGCGTATCCAGCACCTCATCGGTCAAGGGCACGATCGGTCCAGAACCGCCCGATGGCAGCATCGCTTTGAACGGGCGATCTTCATATAGCGGACCGCCGGCGTGCTCGTATAGCAACTCACGAAAAGTCGTGCCCATCGGCAATTCATAATTGTCCGGGCGCTTCACATGTCCGCTGACGCAGTAGACTTTGTTTCCCGTGCTCTGCTCGGTGCCGATCGCCTTGAAGGCATCCGCCCCTTCGCTCAAGATGAAGGGCACGTTTGCCAGCGTCTCGACGTTGTTGACGACGGTCGCTTCTTTGTAGAGGCCGCCGCCCTTCTGCGCCGGGAATGGCGGGCGCACGCGTGGCTGCCCCAGATAACCTTCAAGGCTGTTGAGCAGCGCGCTCTCTTCGCCACAGATATACGCGCCAGCGCCGAGGTGCGTATAAACCTCGCAGTCGTAGCCGGAGCCCATGATGTTCTCGCCGACGTAACCTTTTTCGCGCAGCGCTTCAATGCATTCGTCGAGCTGATCGCCGATATCCCAGAACTCGCCGCGCAGGTAAATGTAGATCGCTTTCGCCTGTATCGCGTAAGCGCAAATCAGCGAGCCTTCGATCAACTGATAAGGATTCTCCTCCATGATCTCGCGATCTTTGAAGGTGCCGGTCTCGCTTTCGTCGGCATTCACGGTGACGTATTTGACCGGCTCATTCTGGGGTATGAAGCTCCATTTGACGCCCGTAGGAAAGCCGGCGCCACCACGCCCGCGCAAGCCCGACGCCTTAACCACGTCAATGACCTCGGACGGCGTCATCGCCAGCGCCTTCTTCATGCCGACGAAGCCGCCATGCCCTTCATAGACATCCAGCTGCTTGATGTTTTCGATATCTCGCCCGCGCAAGAGAATATGCATAGTCGCTCTTTTTTCTTGATTCAACCCGGTTCAGCCGCGCCCATTCGCCGCTTGAGCCGCTTCCAAGCGCCACTTCGCCAGCAGTTCGCGCATCTTATCTTGATCGAGATTTTCCACATAGTGGAAATTGCATTGCAGCATCGGCGCCTTGTCGCAAGCGGCCAGACACATGACATGCTCGACGGTGAACATCCCGTCTTTGGTCGTGCCGCCCTCTTCCACACCCAGTTCGTCTTTCAGCCAGGCATGAAAATCATCGGCGCCTTTGAGCGCGCAAGGCAGGTCGGTGCAAACTTGCAGCCAGTATTTGCCTTTGGGCTGCTCGGAATACATGGTATAGAAGCCGGCGATCGACTTCACCTGCGTGGGATCGAGATTGAGAATCTCGGCGACTTCGTTGATGCCTTCGGGATTCACCCAGCCGTATTCTTCCTGGGCGATGAAAAGCAGCGGCATCACCGCCGAGCGCTTGGTCTCGTATTTCGCCAAATGATGGTTGATGCGTTCTTCGTATTTTGGATTGCCAATGATGGCCATGCGCTGCTTTCCCTTGCAGTCGGAATTGCTTGCGGGCGAGTCAAGGCTCGCCCCTACAGAATCTCGATCATTTGCATTTGTCAATCGTCAGCGGTCGCAATCGCCGAGCACAATGTCGACGCTGCCGATGATCGCAACCATATCCGCCAAGAGATAACCCTTCGAGACGACCGGCAGCGCGCTAATATGAATGAAAGACGGCGTCTTGAAGTGCACGCGCCGCGGCTTGTTGGCGCCCGTCCCATGGATGTAACAGCCAATCTCGCCGCGCGGACTTTCGATGGCGTTGTAGATCTCTTCGTCCGGCGCGTCATAGCCGTAGGTCCAGAGTTTGAAGTGATGGATGACGGCTTCCATGCTCTGCCCCAGTTCGCTGCGCAGCGGCGGGCAATATTTGTTGTTCTGCGACCGATAAGGTCCCTTGACCGTCTCCAGCCGCGCCACTGCTTGATTCAGGATTTTCATGCTCTCGCGGAATTCGTGAATCCGAATCAGATAGCGGTCGTAGACATCGCCATGCTCGCCCAGGGGTACATTAAAGTCATAAGTCTCGTAGCCGCAATAGGGCTGCGCCTTGCGCAAGTCCCAGTTGACGCCGCTGCCGCGCAGCGCCGGGCCGGTCATGCCGTAAGCCATGGCGACATCCGGCTCGATGACGCCGACGCCCTGCGCGCGATCTTTCCAGATCGGATTCTTCGTCAGCAAGGCTTCATAATCATCGACCTTGTAAGGGAAGTCATTGAGGAATTGCTTGATTGTCGGGAGGAAATCATCCGGCACATCGCGCCAGACGCCGCCGGGCCGAATATAGCTGCTCATCATGCGCTGGCCCGAGAGCATCTCGAACATGCCCAGAATCCGCTCGCGCTCACGGAAGGCGTAAAGCAAGACGCTCATGGCGCCCATGTCGATGGCGTGCGTGCCCAGCCAGACCAGGTGGCTCGCGCAGCGCGCCAGTTCCAGGCAGACGACGCGAATGATCTGCCCGCGCTCCGGCACGTCCAGGTCGAGCAGCTTCTCCACCGCCGCGGCGTAAGCCATGTTGTTGGACATGGGCGAGAGATAATCCATGCGGTCCGTCAGCGGCAGCGCCTTTTCGTAGCTCTTGTCCTCAAGGGATTTCTCGATGCCGGTGTGCAGAAAACCGATATCCGGCAGGCAACTGACGATTTGCTCGCCATCCAGTTCCAGCAGAAGGCGCAATACACCGTGCGTGCTGGGATGATGGGGACCCATATTGAGCAGCATCGTTTCGCCGGTGATCGCCCGTTCCGAGACCAAACCGCGCAACTGATCGAGGCTGCCTTCCCAACGGCGCTGTTCTTCAATGGATTGCGTCTGCTCTGCGACTGCCATAGCGACCTCGGATGCTAGTCCCTGGCAAAGGGCTTGTGCTGATGAATCTCTTCGACATTGAAGGAAAAGGCGACCGTCTCCTTGCCCAGCGGGTAGTCGCGCCGATGCGGATGACCGTACCAATCCTCGGGCATCAGCAAGCGCCGCTGGTCGGCATGCCCTTCAAAGACGATGCCCATCATATCGGCGATTTCGCGCTCCAGCCAATTGGCCGCTGGCCAAACCACAGTCGCGGTCGGCAAGCGCGGATCCTCCGCAGTCGCGAAGGCTTTCACCCGCAGCCGCCGATTGTAAAGCATCGACAAGATATGATAAGAGACGCCGAAACGCTCCGGCCGATAATCGCTCTCTTCGCCGTCGAAGGCATCGCCGTAATCGTCCGGAAAGTAGTCTACAGCGCTGATATCGGAAAGCATGTTGTAGACCAAACCGGCAGTGACGCGAAGGAAGTCCAGCACTTCCGCTGTCCGCTCGGCCTCGACGATGAGAGTCGTTTCGCCGCGGAATTCCTTCACATGCAGCAGCGCGTCGCCAAAGACGTCGCGCAAGGCGCTCACCGGATCTCTCGCCGCCGGGATTTCCATTCGCTATTCGCCACCCATATTCAGCGTGTTTGCCAAAACTAAATCAAGCCCAATCGGCAATGCGCTCGCCTTTGACCTTCTCATGCAGGGTCAAGATGCCGTGCAGCAGTTGTTCCGGGCGCGGCGGGCAACCGGCGACATAGACATCCACCGGGATGATCTCATCCACACCCTGTACAATGGCGTAATTGTTATAGACGCCGCCGCAAGAGGCGCAATCGCCCATCGAGATGACCCACTTGGGCTCCGCCATTTGATCGTAGAGCTGCCGCACAACCGGCGCCATCTTCCGCGTCAGCCGTCCCGATACAATCAAAAGGTCGGCTTGCCGCGGCGTGGCGCGATTCAGTTCCATGCCAAATCGCGACAAATCATAGCTCGACGCCTGCGAACTCATATACTCAATCGCGCAGCAAGCCAGCCCAAAGAGCAGCGGCCACATCGCGCCGGTGCGGGCATGATTGACGGCTTGTTCGACGGTGGTGGTAACGATGCCGAGATTCCCCAGCTTTGAACTTACTCCCATTCCAAACCACCTTTCTTCCATTCGTAAACGAAGCCGACGATCAAGATTACGGTGAATACCGCCATCACCGCCAGCCCGTAAAAGCCGAGGTCGCGCATGGAAACCGCCCAAGGCAAGAAGAATATCACCTCAATGTCGAAAATAATGAAAAGTACGGCGACCAAATAAAACTTGACCGGCAAACGGCGCGTCGCCGGACCAATCGGCTTCATGCCGCTCTCGTACGGAACCGATTTGCGATAGGTCGGCCGATGAGGACCCATCACCCGCGAGATGTTGGAGATGATCAGCGCCAGGATGACGGAGATGACCAGCAAGGCGGTGACGGGACCAAATTCCAGGACGGTCGACATTGGGCTCCAAGCATTTGTGCTTTTTGGAACAAATCAGACAACAGTGAGATTAGCATACAACATTCGCAAAATCAAGCGAGGTAAAGTACCATTTTGCGCCGAGCCATTTCAGCCACGTCGATGTTCGCGCTATTGTACAGCTTGGCGCCACGAATCCGCTGAACGTACAAGAACAATCTATCTCTCGCGCGCGGACCATAGCACGCCCCCGAAACGTTCAAAGATAATATCGCAAGCCAGATCGGCATTTTATTTGGTGAATAAAAATCGTAACACCTCATCTTGACACGATTATTATGATGTGTAGCATACAGTGAGCAACGTATTATTATTGGAGTTAGACATGCCGAATAAGAACGATTACCACTCAATGAATGGCGATCTGGCATTTACTTTGGAAAGAGAGCGCGACAAATTGCAGCAGGAGCTTGAGCAATTGCGCCTGGAAATCGACGAGAAGACACGGGAGCGCCGATTCAAGGAAGAGCGGCTCGGCCATGTACAAGCCTTGCTCGCCAGTGAGCCACCAGTGAACGAAGAGCAAGCCCCGAGCCGGCGCCGCCGGAGTACCGCTTCGACACCTTCGCCTCAGCTTCTAGAAATGGCGGTACAGGTCTTGCGCGAGCGCAAAAGGGAGCCGATGCATTATCGCGACTTGACTGATGAACTTATGAAGCGTGGCGCGGCGATCCGCGGTAAAGACCCAGCTGGCGCGTTGGTGTCACGCATGACGCAGGATGACAATCGGAGGGCCGACGGTGAAAAGCGATTCGTCCGCCCGACCAGCAAGGGCTTTTATGCGCTGCGGGAAGATTATCCGAATGCGCGCAATGTCGGCGCTCGGCGGCGCAAGCGGGATTTGAGTTAGCCAAGCGAAGAATACATTGATTCGACAGGAGATTGACGAAATGGAATTTGCGAATACTTCCAGTCACATGGTGCAGGAAGTCACGAATATCATCGATGGGTACAAAATGGGCTCGATGCGCGCATTGGCACAAGAGCCAGTGCAAAACGCGTTAGATGCTGTTCGTGAGGGAAACAAGAAGGTGGAGGTGGAATACCGCCTATTGCGTCGGCGTGACGAAGCCGGCAAGTCATGTTTCATGCTAACCGTAACCGACAGCGGCACCACGGGCTTGCGGGGCGACATGGTAAGCACCGATGAACTGGAAGTACGGAATTACCAACTCAGACCCGAAGAAAACTGGGCGGCATTTGAAGCGCAAGGCTATACCAAAGAAAACGAAGATGCGCTCGGCTCCCGTGGACAAGGCAAAGCCGCTTTCTTGTATCATTCGCATGTGCCGCCCGGCGAGACGCGGCGCATGGCGATGTTTTATGACACTCTTCTAGAAGATGGCGAGTACCGCCTGGGTATGCGCTTCGCCCGACCGGTAGATCAGATCCTGTCGCCGCCACTCCTAAATGCAGAAGCTAAAGCCGCACTTCAGAGGGACTTCTTCCCGCTTGGCGACCTTAAGGTCCCTCTTCGACTAAGGCCGCTTGGCGAAGTCGGTACCCGTGTTATGATCCCATTCTTGGCGGAAGAAGATGCATTGGAATTACGACCCAACGGTGAAATAGTTCGTTGGCTGCAACGCAGCTGGTGGCGCGCAATCCAGATAGGCAAATTGCGCATACGGGTCGTGGATGAAGAACAAGAAAGCGAAACAGAAATCGCGGTGCCAAGGTGGTGGCAGGACTTGCCCCGCGAAAACAATCCTACTCCTGAAGGCAGATGGTTTGACCTGCCTGACGGTGGCCGCTCTTGTGTTTGGGGAGATCTGGCATTTGGCAATGACTATAAGTTCCGCCGACTGGTAATGCTGCATTGCGATTCCTTGATTGAAGATGAAATCGTCAGAGACCATCCAGAGTATTCTGGTATCCAAGTAATACGTGTCCTGCAATGGATTGAGACTCGTGGTGCCCGGCAAGATTATGGCGACTATATTCCGCCGGATAAACGTCCTGGATTCCGTGGCTTTGTCGAATTCGACAAACTCACCAATAGCAAGCTGCGCGCTGCGGAAAACTCACAGCATGACGGCTTTGACGCACGGGGCACGAAAGGCGAAATAGTGCGTGACCTACGCACACAGTTAGATGCCTGCACCCGCGAGTTCAGCGCGGCAATGGGCTGGGAGTCGGCGACAACCATCACAACGCAGCAAGTGTCGCAGCGCGAAAAGTCCACTCATGCGCAGTTTATGGAGACCTTCCTGAATCCGAATGGACGCAAACCGAAGCCCGGGCCTGGCCCAGACGAGCCAGAATACAATCAGCTGCTCTGGGATTGCCGACTAGACCTGGAGTATCCCGATCCGAATTCGGCCCGCATTGATTGGGGGCAGTCTCTCAGCAATGTGTATGTCGAGATAGGCGTTGAACCAAGTGAAGAATTAATCGGTAACGCCGACCTGATACTGGAATGGGTAGATGAAAGTGGTCAAGCTAAAGAGCTTTGCAGGAGCGAAGATGCCATTTGCAAGCAATGGGGAAAAGACCGCGTTGAAAAGCAATTTGAGCTTGGAGATTGGCAGATTCTCCGAGGCAAGTCGAACCTCAGTCTGCAGCAAATTCATTGTCCCGAGCCAGGCGAGTATAGGCTGCGGGCAGTTATCCTCTATCGCCAAGGGCGAGTGAAGAGCGCAACGCGGACGGTCTACGTACAGTCCGAACCGCCGACACCACCACAGAAGAATCCGGTCACCCTCTCCATAAGCGCAGTCAACATCAGCACAAGACATAAGAAACGCATTGATCACGGCGAAGAATTACAGTTGCAAATAAACGCGCGAAACCGAGGAATACAACCGGGCTCATATCAGCTTACTGCGACCTTCGACGACAATGTGCTGGCCCGAGATGAGCCGATCAAATTGGAGGGCACACCGGCCGGCGATTCCCCGCAACGGCAGGCGCTCCTTACTGAACAGCTCCAACTGCTTGACCCCCATCAATCCGCTCCCATGGAAATCAATGGGTTTCAGCCCATGTCCATGCCGCAATCAAGCGGTAGGTTTACGATTAGCGCCGACCTGTACGACGAAAGTGGAATTCACGTCGCCCATGCCAGCTGCCCGGTCTACTTCCAGCGCGACCCCGGCAACGCCCGTAACAATCTTCCCTTCGAGATTGAGCAGCAAGACCAAAAGGCTATGTGGCTGCTGAATAGCGACCTTAATCGGCTTACCTACCCTCCTGATTACCCGCTATACACAGAGATGAAGGAGATTCATAGGCAGCGCCGTGCCCTACAGGGGCGTCTTGCGTTCATCGCCGAAATCAGCGCCAATGGCCTTCTTGAATGGGCACTGCGGCCGAAAGAAACTACTGGTGATGAAAGCAACTATGAACAACTGTATGATGAGAATCGTAGTCCAGACGATACCTTGTGGGACGATTTCAATCGGGGTTTGGAGAAACTGTGCAAAATAGTCGAATCACAGACTGAATATGGAATGGCCTGGCGCGAGACTGTGGCAACCATGTTGGAAATCTTTTCACAGGAGAACAACTAATGGCAGTCTTAGTCTGGAGCGACCGCGGCAGCATCCTCGGCAACACCATCCGCAGCGGACGCCGCGTCGCCCTCAGCGCAGAGGAATATCGCGCCGAAGCCGAAGCCCTAGACATGCAACTGGACGCCCTGCTGGATATGGCTTGGCACACGCTGACCGTAATCACGGAACACAAGGATGGCAAGCCAAGATTCAATACCTTCGAGCAAGTATGGGTGCTGGGACGCGCCGTTCATATCAGCGAAGTAATGCGACACGAGGCGATGCTAGGCGAACTTCGCACCACGCTATGGCAAGCGTTGACGGCCAAAGCTTGGTATGGCATCCGCCACGACGCCACCCGCGATCCCCGTTGGCGAGAGCTTATTCCAGCAGGCAAGAATCAATGGCGAACTCGCACCGACGACAAGCGGCTTGACCGAGCGTACGATTTTCTAGAGGTCGGATTCTGGCTGCGAGATCAACAATTGCATGACGCTGGCGAGGTATTCGGCTGGGAATTCAGTAACGCTCGCAAGCTATATCTGCGCCCAACGCTACGGTCGCTCACGCTCCGTACGGCGCTGCTGCATTGGCTGCGCAGACAAACACCAGACATACGAGAATTCGCAAAGGTCACCCAGACCACAGATGGCTTTATCGTCTTTGTCAAGGCGCTGAATGACCGCTTCCCGGCCAGGGGTCCCGGTTCCGCGCTATTGCCGCAGCACTATCCCGATGATGAATTACGCGCTATCGTCTGCGAGGTGCTAGACGTCGCGCGCGACGCCCATTTCAGCTAAGAAAAAACAGAGGCGCATCTCCATGATACGCCCTTGTTCGAATACTAGCGTCGTGCAGCTATTCGCGGAAAAACCGCTACCCCGTCCCCAAGCCCAGCAAGCCCGTCTCCGGCTGCGGCCTGCGGGACTGCTCGTCATACTTGCCAAAGCGAACCACATCGCCGGAGCCCGTGATCGCTTCCACCGACAAACCCAGGCTCTGCAATTCCTTGACCAGCACGCGGAAGCTGGTGGGGATGCCCGGTTCTTCAATCGGCTCACCCTTGACGATGCTCTCGTAAGTCTTGACGCGCCCTTGCACATCGTCGGATTTCACCGTCAGCATCTCTTGCAAGATATGCGCGGCGCCATAAGCCTCCAGCGCCCAGACTTCCATCTCGCCGAAGCGCTGACCGCCGAATTGCGCCTTGCCGCCGAGCGGCTGCTGCGTGACCAGACTGTAAGGTCCGGTCGAGCGGGCGTGCGCCTTGTCTTCGACCAGATGCGCCAGCTTCAACATATGGACATAACCGACAGCGACATGGCGATCAAAGGGCTCGCCCGTGCGACCGTCATACAGAGTCTGCTTGCCATAATGCGGCACCGGAATCCCGCATTCGAACATGACGCGGTTGCCGATTTCAAACAGTTCGCGCCGGGTCAGGTCCGCTGCTAGCTCGAATTCATCCCCGGCATGCTCTTCTATCCACAAGCGAATCGAAAGATCGACGGCGCTGGCGTCGCGCTTGTCGCGCTCTTCAATCGAGAGCGGGCTATTGTCATATACCATCACCGTCTCGGGGTCATAACCGTATTCGCGCAGCATCTCAGCGACGGCGACGCGCCTGACGTAGATCTCGTCGCGCTCAAAGATGATCGCTTCATTGTCGTACCGCCCCGATTCGCTCACGCGATCAACCAGATAAGCGCAAATGACGTGCATATCGTCATCGAAGTCTTCGGGCGCGATGCCAGCGCTCGCCGCCAGACGCTGATGATTTTCCCAAGCGCGTTCGGTCGTCAGTTTCCAAGCCCAGTCGATCATCCAGGCCCGTCCTAGCTCCGCTTGAATCTCCTGCTCCTTAACGCCATCAAAGACCGGCGTAATCGCGCGGAAGCCCAATCTGTCGGCCGCCCAGCCCAAGTGCAACTCGAGGATTTGACCGATATTCATCCGGCTGGGGACGCCAAGCGGATTGAGAATGATCTCAACCGGAACGCCGCCGTCGATATAAGGCATGTCTTCGACAGTGACGATCTTGGAAATGACGCCCTTGTTGCCATGCCGCCCCGCCATCTTGTCGCCGACAGTCAGCTTGCGGCGCTGCGCCACACTCACGCGAACCATCTTCTCCACGCCGGCGGACAGATCCGGGTGCTCATCGCGGGTGAAGACCTTGACGTCAATGACCTTGCCGCGGTCGCCGTGAGGCAGGCGCAGCGACGAATCCTTCACCTCGCGCGCCTGCTCGCCGAAGATTGCGCGCAGCAATTTCTCCTCCGGCGACAGTTCTTTCTCGCCTTTGGGCGTGATCTTGCCGACCAAGATATCGTTAGGTCCCACCTCGGCGCCAATACGCACAATGCCGTGCTCGTCCAGATCTTTGAGCGCGTCTTCCCCGACATTGGGGATGTCGTAGGTGATTTCTTCCGGACCCAGCTTGGTATCGCGCGCTTCAATCTCGTGCTTCTCAATGTGAATGCTGGTGAATTTGTCCGATCGCAGCATATCCTCGCTGACGAGCAGCGCGTCCTCATAATTGCCGCCATCCCATGACAAGAAGCAGGTCAACACATCATGACCGAGCGCCAGCTGACCATCGTAGGTGGACGAGCTATCGGCGATGACATCGCCTGGCTTGATCACATCACCCTTGCGCACCAGCGGGCGCTGATCAATGCAGGTCGACTGATTCGAGCGCTCATATTTGCGCAGTTGGAATGTTTTCTCTTCGCCGTCGCTCGTGCGGACGATGACGCGATGCCCCTGCACGCTGGTGACCTCCGCGTCAATATCGGAGACCAGCACCTGCCCGCTGTTGAAAGCCGCCTGGCTTTCCATGCCGGTGCTGACGACGGACACATCGGGCGATATCAGCGGCACCGCCTGCGTCTGCATATTCGAACCCATCAAGGCGCGATTGGCCGCGTCATGCGACAAGAAGGGGATCAGCGCGGCGCTGATGCCGACGATTTGGCGCGGGGCGATATCCATGTAATCGATGCGCTGGGGCGGCACCGACAGAAAGCCCTGGTCAAATCTCGCTGAGACCCGATTGGAAAGGAATTGACCCTTCGCATCCAGGCGCGCGTTCGCCTGGGCGATGATGAATTTGTCCTCGTGATCGGCCGACAGGTAGGTGATGTCGTCGGTCGCGAAAGGCACAACGGGGACTTCGAAAACATTGTATTGCTTTAGCAGATCCAGGGCGTCCCCGTCGATGGTGGCGCCTTCATCGAGGATGACGGTCTCGATAGTGACGCCCCGGCCAAGCCGCTCACCGATGAGATCTTCAGAAACTGGACGGTTGCGAATGACTTCTTCGCCTTGCAGATTGGCATTGACCAACATGGCGAGGGCGTTGCGCGCGCCTTCCTGGTCGGACTGGATCTTCGCAATCTGACTCGGATAATTCACCAGGATCTTACCCCATCTTCCGATGCGGTCCCTCAGATTCTTGGGTATATCTTGCCCGTTGAGCTCGGCAATTTCAGACAGAGCGTTGTTGAGGTTGCGCAGTCCCTTTTCAAGTTCGGCCCGTTCATCTCCATGACTCTGTAAGTCGGATACAAAGCGATTGGCGTCAGCCGCGAGTTCTGCGGGCAGCTCAGGCCGCTTTTGCAGCTGCGACACCGCATCCAGCAGTTCCGACCGCGCATCGGCGTATCCGTCGTATACTTGCGTGATTTCCCTCATGCGCGGTTCAAAGAGGTCGAGAAATTGCTCAACGGCGCCCGTATCAACCGAGGCGTCCTTTCTCCGCAATTCAAAAACATCGTTGTCGAGCCTGGCATAATCGCCCTTGACTCTTGCCGCAAAGTCGTCGAAATCTCGCTTGGTCTCGACCAGCGAATCGTCGCCGCCAAGTTCGGCAATCCGTGCGAAAACGGCGAACACATCGTCGTTATTCGCCAGTACAGGCAGGTTGCCCACCTCGCTGCCGAAGAGGCGCAGCCGCTCCAACAGCGGCTCGTCGATTTCCGTGTCGCGCTCCAGACGCAACTCCGCCTCAACATCGTCGCGAACAACCCGGCCGATCAGGTTCGGGTCGTCGATTGCCATCGAATTCACCACCCGACGATACGGCGTCTCGATGAAACCGAGCTCATTCACGCGAGCGTAAGTCGCCAGGCGCCCGATCAAACCGATATTAGGACCTTCCGGCGTCTCGATTGGGCAGATACGGCCATAGTGGCTGTGATGCACATCGCGCACATCGAAACCGGCGCGCTCCCGCCGCAAGCCGCCTGGTCCCAAAGCCGACAGCGTGCGCTTGTGCCGCAATTCCGAGAGCGGATTGGTCTGCTCCATGAACTGCGAAAGCTGCGACGAACCGAAGAATTCGCGCACAGCGGCCACAATCGGGCGAATATTGACCAGCGACACCGGCGTCAACTGCTCTGCTTCGCGGATCGACATCCTTTCCTTGACGACGCGCTCCATGCGCCGTAAGCCAATGCGCAGCTTATTACCGATCAGTTCGCCCACGGTCTTGACGCGGCGGTTGCCGAGATGATCGATATCATCGCGCGCGCGCTGACCGTTATTGATGAGGATCATCTGCTCGACCAATTTGACTATATCAGACTTGGTGATCGTCCGGTGCGACAGGTCGATCGCGTCGCCATGCCCGAGCCGCTGATTCAGCTTGTAGCGTCCGACGCGCTCCAAATCATATCGCCGCTGGTCGAAGAGCTGGCCTTCAAGATACTCTTTGGCGTTGTCCAGGGTCGGCGGATCGCCCGGGCGCATGCGGCGGTAAAACTCGATCAGAGCGACTTCCGCCAGCGTCTGCTTCTTCTTGACATCCCAAACCGGCTCGTTCTTGAAGCAACTCTCAATGTAGCGATGCGTCTCGGAGTTGTCGACTTCGGCGAAGAGCTCAAGAATTTCTTCGTCGTCGCCGGTCTTGATGGGAGACTTTCTCGCCGGCAAGCCATCGTCAACCGCCGCCAGCGCGCGCAGCAAAACCGTCACGGGGATGGTTCGCTTGCGGTTGAACTTGATCGTGATGTAATCCGTCTTGCGCGTCTCGAACTCCATCCAGGCGCCGCGGTCCGGGATCAGCTTGGCGTTGGAGAGCAAGCGCCCGGTGGCGCGTTCTTCCTCCGCGTCAAAGTAGACGCCTGGCGATCGAATCAACTGGCTGACCACCACGCGTTCGGTACCATTGATGATGAAGGTGCCCTTCTCGGTCATCAGCGGGAATTCGCCCAGGAAGATATCCTGGCGGATAATCTCGTCGCCCTGCTCGTGATTGACCAGAGCAACCTCCACATAGAGCGGCGCCGCGTAGGACATATCCCGCTCGATGCATTCTTCTTCATCGTATTTCGGCTCTTCAAAATAGGGCTTCAGGCCAAATTCCTGCGCCTGCGGATGATTGCCGGGGAAATAAAGCGACAGGTTGCCGTTGAAACTTTGGATGGGATTGATTTCGTCGAACAGCTCCAGCAGCCGCCCTCCGTAAAGGAAGTCTTCAAAGGACTTCAACTGGATGTCGATCAGGGACGGCAACTCCTGAATTTCCGGAGTACGGGCGTAATTCTTGACATTATAATAGTGCTTCAAGGCGCGGCTCCTTGGATGATAAGTGGACTGGGCTGAATGAGCGACAAGCCAAAGACAAAACGGCTACACGGATTGTGCGAGCTTCCGAAGGCGCAGGACAACAAGCGACCAACACGAACTGTGCATACGACCAGTATTCATGCACCCGATAAATTGTAACAACAAGAGGACTGCAAGCTTGCAGTGTAATAGAATAACCGGGGTCTTGTCAAGACAAACCTTTGATTCGACCGTTATTCGGAGTAGCGTACCGATAGTCTATCACGTCTTGCACAGATTGCAAGAACTTTCTTGAGAAGCCGAGAGGAACGCATTCGCGATATGCTAGAACGCCCAGCGAGAGATGTCAAGAGCCAGGTCCAGCAGCGCTTTGGCGACGTGGCCGCTAACTATCGGGCGAGCAAGGTGCATGCCGCCGGTCCCGATCTGGATCGCATGTTCGAAGCCGCCTCGCTCGGCGAAGGCGCGCGCGTGCTCGACGCTGGTTGTGGCGCCGGTCACACAGCCGTGGCTTTCGCCGCCATTGCCGACCAAGTCATCGCCTGTGATTTCACGCCGGCTATGCTCCAGCAGGTCGAAGCGCTCGCCCGTGAACGCGAGGCGACCAATGTGCGCGCCCAGCTAGCCGATGTGGAAAGCCTGCCCTTCCCCAGCCGCCACTTTGACCTGATCGTGTCCCGCTACAGCGCCCATCACTGGCTGCGTCCCGAACGGGCGCTGGCCGAGTTCATGCGCCTGTTGAAGCCCGGCGGCGACTTGCTCGTCAGCGATATCATGGCGCGCGAAGACTACGCCCAGGATACATTCTTGCAGACCATCGAGCTCCTGCGCGATCCGTCGCACGTGCGCGACTACAGAATCTCCGAATGGAAGGCGATGCTGGCGGCGTCCGGCTTCGCTTCCGAGGTTCTCATGACTTTCGATTTGACCCTGCACTTCGAAACTTGGACGCGCCGCATGAACACGCCGCGCCAAAATGCCGCCATGATCAAGTCTCTCTTCAATGGCTCGTCGGACGATATCCGCGCCGCTTTCCAGGCGCCCACCCACTTGACAAGCGATGATTTCACATTCGTCATTCCCGGCGCCGTCATCCGCGGAACAGCCGCTTCGCCTTAATCCACCGCGAGTTTGCCGGTCGCCTGCAGATAAGCGGTGTAGCCGCCGACGTATTCCTTCAACGCGCCGTCACGAATCTCAATCAGGCGATCCACCGTCTGATCGAGAAAATAGCGATCGTGCGAAACGATGAGCACGGCGCCGTTGAATTCATCCAGCGCGTCCTCGAGCACCTCCACCGACGGGATATCGAGGTTGTTGGTGGGCTCGTCCAGCAGGAGAAGATTGGGCTGCTGCAGCATGACGCGCGCCAATTGCAAGCGGCTGCGCTCGCCGCCTGACAGAGTTCGAACCGGCTGGCGCGCCTGCTCGTAGCTGAATGCCATGCGCAGGAGGAAGTTCACCGCGTTGGACTCGCTGCTGTTTTGCAGATTGCGCACCAAATCCAGCGGCGTCTGCTCAAGCCAGGATTCCAGCGTCTGATGCTCCTGCGAATAGAAGCCGATGCGGACGCTAGGACCAACGATAATATCGCCGGCGACCTGCTGCAGCTCGCCGAGGATCAGCTTGAGGATCACCGTCTTGCCCGCGCCGTTGGGACCGATCAAGCCGACCCGCTCCCCATGCCGCAGCAGCGCGCTGGCGTCGAGAAAAAGCGGATCATCTTCGAAAGCCATCGAAACCCGCTTCAGCTCCAAGACCTTTTTGCTGCCGCGCCAGCCATCGACTTTGAAATCCATCAGGCGCTGGTCGACGACCTTTTCAATGATTTCGCCACGTTCCTCCATTTTTTCCAGCATGCGCCGCCGTTGACGCGCCGCCAGCATGTGCTTCCGGCTCAGAACTTGCTTCGCCCAGCTCTCGAACCGCTCGATCATCGCTTTGATGCGGGCGATCTCTTTCTGCTGCGTGACATACTGCTGCTGTTGACGCAGTCGGCTCAGCTGGCGTTCATTGAGGTAATACGAAAAGTTGCCATGGTAGACCGTTAGCCGGCCCCGTTCCAATTCAACCGTCTGCTTCGCCACCTCGTCCAGCAGATAGCGGTCATGCGAAATGATGACGACGCTGCCTCGGTAGCTGTTGATGAAGCGTTCCAGCTGATTCTTGCCATCTAAATCGAGATGGTTGTCCGGCTCGTCAAGCAGCAGAATATCCGGCGCCGAAACGGCCAGCTGCACCAGCGCCACCATTTTCTTCTGCCCGCCCGAAAGCGCCTCAGTGGGACGGTCGTAGTCATCGGCGTCAAAGCCGAGCATCGCCAGCAGTTCCCGCACATGGCTGGCGTGACGGCCACCGTTCATGCGCTCGAATTCGGCGAGCAGCGCCTCGTGCCGCTCCAGCGTTTGGGCGAGCCGCGCCTCATCGCCATAGACGGCCGGGTCGGCCAGGCGCGCCTCGACTTCATTGAGGCGACATTCGACCCGCTCCAACTCTGGCGGCTTGATCATCGCTGTTTCGATGAGCGACCTGCCGCGCGGCAAATTCATATCCTGCGGCAAGCAGCCGATGCGCACGCCCGGCTGTATGGCGATATGACCGCGGTCGGGCTCAACCTCGTCCAACAGGACGCGAAATAGCGTCGACTTGCCCGCGCCGTTGGGTCCCACAAGGGCGACGCGATCGCGCTCGCCGATCGCCCAGGAGAGATCGCGGAAAATCTCCCGGCCCGCGTAACTCACGGTAATGCTGTTGACCCGCGCGATGTGCATTGCAATGTCGCCTTGTGAGATACCCGGTCTGAATCCAGAGAGAGCATAGCACAAGCCTGCGCCGCTGGGATGCCCCGCCATTAGCCCGCGTCTTGCTGACAAAATCCGTGTATTATCGTAAGCAGACAATACGCAATTCAACGCGGACCCCGCGACGCAGAGCGCCTCGAATATGATCATCGTGGATGCCCAGCAGAATATCGCATTCAATGCTCAGCAGTTGGGGCTGGATTACATGCGCTGGGCTTGGCATCAGCGCCCGGGCGCGGACGGTCCGCCGCCCGTCGTCAGCCTGCGCGACAATCTGCTGGGGCGCGTCGCCGTTGTATTCGGCAGCCTGCAAGTCCTGTCCGAGTCAGCGCCGGGCCTGCGAGCTTGGCAGCGGCATACCTACCGTACCGCCGCCGACGCCCGGCAATTGGCGCTTTGGCAAATGGACAGCTACCGGCGCCTCGCCGACGACCATGACAAGATACGACTGATCCTGACGCAGGAAGACCTGGACGATGTCCTAGAGACCTGGCGCGACGACGAAAGCATCGACAAGCGTCTGCACGGCATCGTTGCAAAGATGAAAGGGGCTGAGCCCGTCTCCGAGCCGAAGCAGCTCGAAGAATGGCTGGAATACGGTGTGCGGATCGTCGCGCCCGCCTGGCATCAGACCCGATACGCGGGCTCAGCGCGCTCGGACGAGGGGCTAACTCTGCTCGGCTACGAGTTGCTCGAGGTCATGGCCGGCTTCCAGGTCTTGCTTGATGTCTCGGCGCTGTCAGACCGGGCGACGGCGGAGGCGCTGGAGCGCTACGAAGGCGCCATCATCGCCAGCCACAGCAACCCGCGCTACTTTTGCCAAAGTCGGCGCTGCCTTCCCGATGCGCTCATCCGCCGGCTCGCCGAGCGCGATGGGGTGATGGGCATCATGGTGTATAATCCTTTTCTAAGGAACGATTGGCATCCGGCCGATCGCAAACGGGCGGTTTATCTCGCCCACTGGGTCGACGCGGTCGATTTTGTTTGTCAGCTGACCGGCTCGGTCGACCATGTTGGCTTGGGCAGTGATATCGACGGCGGCTATCCCTATCGCGCGCTTCCAAGCGAGATTGATACGTCCAGTGATTTTTGGCTGCTATGCCGGATATTGCTCGAGCGCGGATTCTCCGAAGCGGAAGCCGCGGCGATATTGGGCGGGAATATGCTGCGCAAGTTGAAAGAGTCTTTACCGAGCGGATAGAAACTGATGTGGCGATTCGCGCAAGTTGGCATCGCATTGGGCGCCTTGGGCGGCATGATTTGCTTTATGGGCTTGTTCCCCGGCGTGACCGGCGCCGTGCCGACGGTCGGCATCGGGCTCGTTCAAGTGGTGATGGTTCTCGTTGGATACACCCTGCTCACCCTGGGCGCGTTGACATATCTCAAGTTTACCTTTTTCCTGAATGTGCCCGCGAACCTGGTCCAGAGTATTGGCACACGGCTTGCGCTGACCGGCATTCTATTCGCATCACTGGCTGGCTTGGCCGATATTTTGGGATTTGGCACGCATATCCGCGACGATACAAACGAACTCTACTTCGGTCAGCTGCAAATGATAGGCATATTAGCCAGCTTCGGCCTCTCGTCATTTGGCGTGCTGGTCTATGTATTGGCGGGCGCCAACGTCGCCAGGCTGGCGCCGGTGGAAGCGTTGAGCGACAGCATCGCCGGGGTCGATGACACGAGCGAAATCCAGCTGCCCGAGTCAGAGGGCGCGCCGTAATCAGACCGGGCCAAGCGCTTTTAAGCCGCTGTCATTCAGAATTCATCCAGAGGTAATTCGTTGCCGCACAAAGCGCCAAGACTGCTCTTCGTGGTGAATATTCCACGTTTTTTTCTGTCGCATCGCCTGCCCCTGGCGCTGGCCGCGCGCGATGCCGGCTTTGAAGTGCAGGTGGCGACATCGGATTCGGATCCGACCGCGCTTCAAAGCATCGCAGATTTTGGACTCCCCTGCCACCCCATCAAGCTGCGCCAACACGGCCTGAATCCGCTGTTGGAGTTGCGGACGCTGCTCGCGCTGCGGGCGCTCTATCGCGAGATTCAGCCAGATTTGCTGCACCACGTCAGCATCAAGCCGGTCATCTACGGTGGCATCGCCGCCCGGTTGAGCGGCTGCGACAGGATCGTGCAGGCGATGAGCGGACTGGGATACGTCTTCGTCAATCCAAGCGCCAAAGCGACGCTGTTGAACATGTTATGCGCGCCCGCCTTCAAGCTGGCGTTGCGCGGCGAGCATACCCGGACCGTCTTTCAAAACCCGGACGACTGCCAACTCTTTGTCGAGCGCGGATTGGCGCCCGCCCACAAGACGCTGGTGATACGCGGTTCGGGTGTAGACGAAGATGTCTTCCGCCCCCGCGCTGAAAACCAGGACCGCCTGCCAGTTGTGCTTTTCGCCGGGCGCCTCTTAAGGCAGAAAGGCATCGGGGACTTTGTGGAAGTGGCGCGCCGGCTGCGCGGAAACGCGCGCTTCAGAGTCGCTGGCTATGAAGAAAGCACCAGCCCGCTCAATGTCTCGGCCGCCCAACTGCAAAGCTGGGAAGCGGAAGGCTTGATCGAGTGGCTGGGGGCGCGCGACGACATGCCGTCGGTTTATGCCGAAAGCAATATCGTCTGTCTGCCATCAACATACGGCGAGGGCGTGCCGAAAGTTTTGATTGAAGCGGCATCTTGCGCGCGCGCCTGCGTCACGACCGATACGCCAGGCTGTCGCGAAATCGTGCACGACGGCGTCAACGGCCTGCACGCGCCAGCCAATGACATTGCCGCGCTGACGAATGCTGTAAAGCATCTGATCGACAATCCCGCCGAACGAAAAAAGATGGGAGCGGCTGGCCGACAAATCGTTCTCGAGGGCTTCACCCTGCGCCATGTAATCAACGAAACGCTGTCTCTATACAATGCTTTGATCAAAGGCAAATATAATTCAGCAGAAAGTCGCCAAACCGAATGATGCGGCCGATGCGAGCTACAATCGAGCTGCGTTATGCGCCGCGCGCACGGGGTCCGGCAAGCGGTATCGCGATGTCGCCGATAAGAGAAACTTCACGGAGCTCGCCAGATCAGCCAAGTGCCCAACGGAAACATAGACTGGCTTCACCGTTGCTCGCGTGCGCAGCACCGCTCCAATTGTCTCGCCTCGATAAATCAAGGCGCTGCTGCTGCCCTTTGCCGCCGCCGGTTCCACAAAGTCGCCGATAAAATGCGTTTTGCCGCAGCCGACCGTCGGACGATGCAGCCATAAACCCAGGTGCGCGGCAATGCCCAGCTTGCGCGGATGTATCTGACCCATGCCGTCAAAGATGAAAGCATCCGGCTGGCAACGGAGCTGGCGCAGGGCATCCAGAATAACCGGTCCCTCGCGAAAAGCCAGCAGTCCTGGAATGTAGGGGAAGTTCGTTTCTCGCTCCGCCCGCGCGATCTCAATCGTTTCAAGCTGCGGATAGGTCATGACGACGACGGCCGCGCGTGAGCGCTTCCCGCGCACACTGACATCCACGCCGGCGACGCTTTTGAGGCGATCAAGCGCAATCGGAGTATCGCTGATCAGTTGAGGCGCCAATTCTCGCTGCAGCGCGACCGCCGATTTTGGACTGAGATTCCAATCGTGCAGATCGTCAAACTTCATCTGCTGTTATAGCGAGGGACGCCGCAAGCGGCTATACGCCCAGGTAATCGCGCAGTTCTCGAGAGCGCGTAGGATGGCGCAATTTGCGCAGTGCTTTCGCTTCAATCTGACGTATGCGCTCGCGCGTCACTCCGAAGAATTGCCCGACTTCCTCCAGCGTGTTATCGTGCCCATCCAGTAGGCCGAAGCGCATCTCCAACACCTGGCGCTCGCGCTCGCTCAGCACGCCGAGAGCCGAGCGAATTTGATCCTTGAGCAATTGCCGCCCGGCCGCGTCGACCGGCCCCAGCATATTTTCATCCGGGATGAAATCGCCCAACATACTGCTGTCCTCTTGCCCGACTGGCATGTCAAGACTCATCGGTTCCTGGCTGATGCGCATGATCTTGCGCACTTTTTGCGAGGCGCGCCGCAGCTTCCGATTCAAGCTCGGATCCAGCTTGGCGCCGTCACTTTGCTGCTGCTTGATGGCATTGCGGTCTTCATCATTCAGGAAGTCCATTTCCAGGGCGATCTGTTCCGTAATAGGCTCCGCGCCCAGCTTTTGAATCAGGTCCCGCTGGACGCGCATCATGCGGTTGATCGTCTCAACCATGTGAACCGGAATGCGAATCGTTCGCGCTTGATCGGCGATGGCGCGGCTGATCGCCTGCCGTATCCACCAAGTGGCGTAGGTGCTGAATTTGTAACCTTTGGTATGGTCAAACTTGTTGACCGCCCGCAGCAAACCAATGTTGCCTTCCTGTATCAGATCGAGGAAGCTGATGCCCCGCCCCATATAGCGTTTGGCAACGCTGACGACCAAGCGCAAGTTCGCCCGCGTCAGGTCTTCCGATGCCTGGGCGGCGTGCTGCTCAACTTGCTCCTGCTGCTGCTTTGCCAGGCTGATGGGATCAATCGTGTCTTCGATCCAGCCATCGAATTCCTGCAAAGAAGGCAGCTCATGAGCGCGGCGGTAATAGCGCTGCATCTGCATTTGGTGCTCAAAGGGGAAGAGAAACAGCGCGTGAATCACTGTGAAGAATGCCTGCGCGTGCGCCGTCCAATCTTCGTCGCGGCCCCAATTGCGTTGATTCAGGTAGCTGCGTATATACGAATCCGCGTCGCGATCCCAATCGTTCACCGTCTCCTGCACTTCGGCCAAGACCTTGAAGAAATCCGGCGCGTCCACAGCGCGTTCCTCGGCGCTGGCTTGCAGCTTCCCCCAATCTTCGCGCAGCCGTCGGTAGGCGAATCGCTCCACATCGAGAAAGTCCGGCTCACGCGACTTCGAGGAGCCATTTTCAAAGCTCATCAACTCGTCGCGCAGCGCTTCCAGGTGGCGCTCGGCTGCAATCTGCGTGCTGAGCCACGTCTCCCGATTGCTATCGAGCAGCGGAACCTGGCCGATCTCTTTCAGGTACATCTTCACGGGATCATCGGAAGGGGGCAGGCTGTCAATCACTTCGGACGGCGAATCGTCCCGATCAAGCTCGCCGGTCTCGAATTCGGAGGACTCATAGCGGTCCCCTCGCGAGCCATCACGGTCGGTCGCTTCGTTTTCGTCCTCAGCATCGTAGTCGATGTACGCGCCGCTTCGCTTTCCGCTATCCATGCTCATTTGATGACTCCCGCTTATGAAATTGAAGCCTGCCGCAATGAACTTGAATGTCTGCTGACCGCCCGGTTGATGCGCGCTTTTGCTTTCACCGAGAGCATGATCTTCGCATTCAACTCTTCGCTCTGCTCCTGATCGACGTTTGCGCTCGACTGGGCTTCTTCCTGCAGATATTGCAACTCCACGCGTTCGTTGTCCAGGCGCGTCAGCCGAAGCTGCAATGCGCGGTGGATCAATTCGTCGCGCACGCTGGATCTTGGTCTGGTAAGGGAAGGGCGCCGCCTAAAAATATCGTTCAAATCCACCTGGAAGTTTCGCCTGATGGATCGGGCGACGGCCTCAGGCGTCTCGATCAGCAGCGCTTCGTACTCCAATTGCAGATCGTCGTCGACCGTGGATTCGAGATACTCCAGCGGCTCGCGATCATCTTGCGCCATCGATTCCTGCAAGCGCGCCATCAGCATCCGATATTGGCTCTGCGTAAAATCATCGACGCCGAGCGCGCAGAGCGGCCCCCTCCACAGATCACGGTCGTCGCCCGCCAGTTCGCGCAGTTTGCGATTGACAAGAAAGAGCATATCTGGATTTCTGAGCAGAAGGCTCAGGCAATAGGATTCCAGGGCGCTTTTCCCTCCCCGGCCGATGCCAGAGGCAGGCGCAGCGCCGGGCGAGAACTCGCGCGTATCGCCGGCTTCCGCGGGATACGCGTCCGGGTCGTCCTGCCAATATTCCGGAGGCAGCTCTTCCCCAAGCGTCGGCTGCGATACCGAAGGCTGGGCGGGCAGCTTGTCCCGCGCCCAAGCCAGCAAATCACGTTCGCTGATACGAAGGCGGCGCGACAGCTTCTGCACATTTTCTTGTTTGTAGAGATTGCTCTCGGAGGCCGTCAAGATGGGTAAGACCCTTAGCGCCACCGCCTCCCGCTCTAGCATGCTGGAGTTTTCCGGCAGCGCGGCGGCCTCGGTATCGATCACATAATCGGCGACCGCCTGCGCGCCTTCGACTATTGAGTCCCAAGCCTGCGGCAATTGACGGATAAAGTCATCCGGATCTTTGCCCGCCGGCACCTGCAGGATCCGCATGTCGACCGAAAGCCGGCCCGCATAATCGCGGGACAAGGCCTGGCGCGCCACATCGAGGCTGCGGCGAGCGGCATTCTGCCCCGCCTCATCGGCATCCAGCGCCAGCACAATCTTGCCGGCGAAACGAGGCGCGACCAGCCTAATCTGTTTCTCGGTCATCGCCGTGCCCATCTGCGCCAACACGTTGAGATAGCCCGCCTGATGCGCCTGAATGACATCCATATAGCCTTCGACAATCACCGCCGTGCCGCTCTCGCGAATGGCGCCCTTGCCCATATCCAGGCCGAATAGCAGACCGCTCTTGTCGAAGAGCGCGGATTGCGGCGAATTGATGTACTTGGCGCCCTCATCCGTCCCCAGCGCGCGCCCGCCAAAAGCGACAACCCGTCCGCGCTCATCGCGAATCGGAATCATCAAGCGATTGCGAAAGCGATCATATACGCTTCCCTTGTCGCTGCGCACGGCCAAGCCCACTTCAACGACGTCGTCATCGCTATAGCCGAGGCGGCGCAGCGAATGAAGCAGCCAATCCCAGCTATCCGGCGCGTATCCCAGTTGAAAAATCTTAACCGTCTCATCGTTCAAGCCGCGCGAATCATTTAGGTATCGGCGCACGGCTGATGCGTCGTCGGCTTGCAACCGATCTTGAAACAAATCCGCTGCCGCCTGGACCATTCCTCGCAGCGCCTCGCGCCGATCGCTTTCGCTTTTCTGCTGCGGCGTCTGCGCCCGGAGTGCGATTCCCGCTTCGGCCGCCAATTCGCGCAGCGCCTCTTTGAAATCCCAGCCGTGGATTTTCTGGGCAAAGGTGAATAGGTCGCCGCCTTCCGAGCAGGCGCCGAAACAGTGCCAGGTCTGTCGCTCCGGATTGACGATGAAAGACGGGGTCTTCTCGTTGTGGAAAGGACAACAAGCCTTGTGATTGCGCCCGGCCTTTTTCAAGCCAGGCACATGCCGCTGCACATAACTGACGAGGTCGATGCGCGACTTGATCTCATCCGTCACGGACATGACAGAGCTCCCTGATGAGATTGATCTTTAATTATAGAGCCGACCAGGCGCTTGCGCCATAAGCGCGGTCGCATTGCATTAACTCATGGCCGGCGCCCCACAGAAGCTGACTGTAACTTTGGACGAACTTGCTGGCAATTCGGCGTCAAAATCTTCGCGTTTCCAGAGCCCGGTCAGAAATTCTCCAGCTGGCTCAAGTCGGCTCTACCTTTCTGCAGCGACGCGATTCGCTGCAGCAGCGCAATTCGGTTGTTGCGCAGCGCGATATCGTCCGCATGAACCAGCACGTTATCAAAAAAAGCCGTTACCCTTGGGACCATACCTTCAAATGCGCTGAGAAAACCATCGACGTTGGCGTCCAGGCCAAGCCCGGCCGCCGCCGAATGATAATTCTCGAACAGCGCTCTCTCCTGTTCCTCTCGCAATAGGTCCGGCGCGAGCTCCTTTTTGTCCTCGCCTCGTGTGATGCGCGCGCAGCGAGCGAAGGCGTCCAGCAGCGCTTCCCAATTATCGCGCTTGACCCAGGCATCCAGTTCGCGGACGCCCTGCTTTGCGCGCGTCGGGTCATGCGCCTGCTCACGTAAGACCGCATTGATGACATCGCGAGGGAACAAGGCCTTCTCGCTCAAGAGATTATCGAGACGGCCGCGCAGGAAGTCGACGAGCTGTTTCTTGACCTTGCCGTCCACGGCCACCGGCTGCCTCTCCGCAACGCGCGCGATTAGTTTGCGCAGGTCAACCGATACGGCCTGGTCCAGCAGAATCTGAATGACGCCCAATGCACTGCGCCGCAGACCGTATGGATCGGAGGTGGATTTCGGCGCCAAGCCCACCGCGAACAAACCCACCAGGCTGTCCAGCTTGTCGGCGATCGCCATCAAGCGCCCGGCATCGCTGGCCGGCAGCATGTCGCCAGCGCCGCGCGGCAGCCAATGCTCGAATATCGCCTGGGCGACGGCGGCGTCAATGCCTTCCCGCAATGCGTACTCGCGCCCCATGACGCCCTGCAGCGCTGTCATCTCTACCACCATACTGGTCGCCAAATCTGCTTTCGCAATCTGCGCCGCCTCCCGCGCAATGGCGACATCAGCCCTGTCAAAGCCAAGCAGCTGACCCAAGTCTTTTACGGTCGATGCAACGCGGTCATTCTTCTCGCGCATTGAGCCGAGCTCAGTCTGCAAGGTCAAAGTGTCCAGGCGAGGCAGATACGCTTTCAGCGGCTTTGTGATATCTCCTTCATAGAAGAATCGGGCATCGGAAAAGCGCGCGCGAATGACCTGCTCATTGCCGTGAATTACCTGATCAAGACGCTTGCTGTCGCCGTTGCGGACGCCGATGAAGTAATTCATCAGTCGCCCCTGATTGTCTTCCAGCGCGAAATAACGTTGATGCTTGCGCATAACCGTGACCAACACATCACGCGGCAAGGCGAGATAACTTTCGTCAAATGCGCCGCGAAAAGCGATCGGTGCTTCGACTAGGTTGGCGACTTCAGCCAGCAAATCGTCATCAGCCAACGGGCGCCCTTCCACTTCCGAAGCCAAAGCATGGACCTGACGCAGAATGTCGGCCTGCCGCCCCTTGTCATCCAGCGCGATCCCCTGCTTTTCGCATTCGCGGGCAAAGTGAGCCGCGTCTTGCAAGCTGACCTCCGGCGATCCGAGCGGACGCAAGCCCCGCGTGACATTCCCGCTCGCGATGCCCGCGAATTCAAAGGGAATGACTGTCTCTCCAAACAGCGCCACAATCCAGCGGATCGGGCGCGAAAAGGCGACGCCGCTTTCGTTCCAGCGCATCGACTTGGTGAACTTTAAGCCGGCGATAAATTCCGACAGCGCTTCCGACAGCACTTCTGTCGCGGGACGCCCTGGGTTGCGAACTGCCGCAGTGACATAGCGGCCGCCGTCCAGTTCCTTGACCACCAAGTCTGCGACATCGACGCCCTTGCCGCGCGCGAATCCTTGCGCCGCCCGCGTTGGATTGCCGTCGGCGTCATAAGCGCGATCGGCCGGCGGACCTTTGGCGACGAATTCTTCATCCGCCTGTTTCGGCGATACATCGCGCGCAATGACGACGATCCGGCGCGGCGTCGCGTAAACCTCTACGCCGTTATGCCCTAGCCGCAACTCGTCGAATAAAGCGGGCGCGGTAATCTTCGCCTGCTCCAGCGCATCTGCCACATCATCAGCCGGCATCTCTTCGACGCCGATCTCGATCAGGACATCGGCCGCTTCAGTCGGCGCTTCGGGCATCTCCCCCGCCACTTGGGCCGGCGCGCCTGGCCATCTATCGCTCATCTTCATCAGCGGATGGCCGAGCGCTTCCCGCCCGGCGACATACTCTCGCGCAATTGTTCGCGTCATTTCGCGCATGCGCCGGAAGTAATTCGCCCGCTCGGTGACTCCGATCGCGCCGCGCGTATCCAGCACGTTGAACAGATGGCTGCATTTGAGCACGTAATCATAAGCGGCGATCAGCGCATCGCCTTCCAGCGCTCCGGCGTATTCGCGCTCATAGGTGTCGAAGACCGTCTTCAAGGCATCGACATCGGCGACATCAAAGTAATAGCGGCAATGCTCGACTTCATCGCTGAACATCACATCGCCATAACTGACGCCGTCGAGCCAATCGATTTCCCAAGCCGATTCCTTTCCCTGCAGCGCCAGCACGATCCGCTCAATGCCATAAGTGATCTCGACGCTCACGGGATCGAGGTTCATGCCGCCGGCCTGCTGGAAATAGGTGAATTGCGTGATCTCCTGCCCGTCCAGCCAGACCTCCCAGCCCAGCCCCCAGGCGCCCAGCGCGGGCGACTCCCAGTTATCCTCGACGAAGCGGATATCGTGCTCGCGCTGGTTGATGCCCAAAGCTTCCAGCGAGGCCAGATAGAGCTCCTGCGGATTGCCGGGATCCGGCTTCAGGATCACTTGATACTGGTAATACTTCTGCATGCGGTTGGGGTTTTCACCGAAGCGGCCGTCATCGGGACGAACCGATGGCTCGACATAGGCGACGCGCCAGGGTTCCGGTCCCAGCACGCGCAAGGTCGTCGCCGGATTGCCCGTACCGGCCCCGACCTGCACATTATAAGGCTCCCATATCAAGCAGTCTTGCGCCGCCCAATACTCGTGCAGCTTTAGGATGACCTGCTGGAATGTCAGAGGGGATCGCATGCCACTTCCTGACTGTCGATTCTGTGGATATTCACGCCAGCATTATAGGAGCCAGCGCGTCAATTGACGAGGGCGGCGGGGGTTGGCGCAATACACCGCTCCGCTTTGGACGCTCGACTAATTCGTTGGCGTAGGATTGATTGCCGCCGCCCCGTCGGCTTCGGGCGCCCTGACTAAGTCAGCCCGCTTGATGTCGTTGAACGCATTGAAGACTGTGTCGCGCACCAGCACGTAGTATTCGGCGTCAGAGGACTTGAGAACGACGCCATCTTCCAATTCCACGCCGAAAGTCAAGGTGTAGACTTCTTCCGTGTACGCCGGCTCGGCTACCTCGGCTTCATTCTCGGATTGCTCTTCGGCGCTTTCGTTCGATTCTCCCGCGTCTTCGGCTTCGGCGGGCTCGTCCACTTCGACAAGTTTGCGGTATCGCACCTGAACCCGGACCCGCGGTTCAGCCAGTTCATATTCATCCAGTGCGGCCAGCCCCAGTGGCGCCAGCAGACGGATCGTCGCCGCATTGCGCAGGATGATGGGCAGTTTCGTATCTTCGAGGACCTCGTCTTCGCCCAAGCCAGCATAGTTCAGGCTATCGCCATCACGAACGAAGGTGAATTTGCCTTCGTTATTGTCTACCACGATCTCCATCACATCGTCTTGCGCCACGCTGACGTAACCGGCGTCGACCCAGTTCGATATCTGCGTGGAGAGTTCCCAGGAGTTTAGCCCGACGCCCAGGTAAACATCGTCTTCACCGGCTCGCCGAACATAGACGGTGTCGGCGCCGCCGCTGCCGCCAAGAATCAACTCGGCGCTCGCATCTTCACGTTCGAGCTGGACCTTGCGCCGGAATTCTTCATCGCTGACCTGGAGACGCGTGAAATTCGCCGGATTCGTTGCCACCAGCCTGCGCGTATCCAGGTTCGCGATCTTCTCCAGCAGCCCTTCCACCTTATCGCCGTCGACCGGGAAATCATCGGCATCAGGAAGCGCCCAGCCATTTTCGCTTCGCGCGACTGTCACTTCATTGCCCTGGTCATCGCTGAAACTGAGGCGGTCAATTTCAGCGGCGCTCATGTCTGACAAGATTGACTCGATCAGGCGCGCCTGCCCGCCGGACGAGGTCGCGACCGAGAGCGCCAGCAGGACAAGCTGAACAAGCAGAACGGCGAGCAGCAGAAAATTGCCACGACTCAACATCATGCGTCTCCCTTGCGTAATTCAGTGCCTGTCTCATCGGCGCCGCTTGCTACGTCAGGCGGCTCGGGAGCGCCAGCCCGCGGATCAAGCGCTATCGGCTGCTCCGCGCGGCGCTGCGCATGCCAGACAACGGCAATAGCGATCAAGCCGATGATGGCGACCGCGTAATTGATCAGCACCCAGCGGTCTTGCGCTTCCTGGCTGATGGCCGGCAAGATGCGCGCCACGCTGCCGCGGCTGCGAATCGACGCCAGCGACAGATCTTCGCTGAACCAGTCAATCGCGTTGGCAATCAACTGCAAATTGCTGACGAAGCGATCGCCGGCGAAACTCGCCGAAATCTGATAAACCGTGTCGTTGACGAATTCGGAACTGCCGAGAACGATGATGCGCGTGCCCTCGGGCGAACGCTCGATCAAGCCGATAGGCTCGCTCTCCGCAGCTGCGGGATCAGTTGCTGCATCAGCTCCAGCGCTTTCGAAGGGCGATGGTTTGTCGACGAAGTAGCTGCTGAAGGAAGACTCGACCGCCACCGCCAAGGGGTAGGACGACAAGTCGTTGCTCAGCGCAAAGCCGAACTCGGGATACAGTTCCAGGTTCGGCTGCGGGTCTGCCACCGTCGTCTCCCAGGAGGAGTCGCTGGAGCGGATCAAGGTCGTGACACGGGCATCAGTCAAGATCGATTCATCTACCGTCACCGGCGATGCCCAGCTCATGGTCGCCAGCGGCAAGCTGTTGACCACGGGGCTATCGGCATCCAAGCCATTCGGGCGCACATCAATGAAGAAGGGATAATCCAGCGCCTGGATCTCGGTGACGACCATGTCGCCGACATCGCGCTGCGTCTGCATCGGGAAAGGCGCGTTCTGCAGGTCCATCACCAGGCTGTCGCCAACGATGATGCCATAGCTTTCAAGCAGGTCCTCAAGGCCGTTTTCGTTGCGGTCGAGCAGCAGAGTCCCGGCGTAGGGATCAACGCCCAGCCGATAATGCCCGGCCGCCACCACCAGCGACCCGCCACGCATAAGGTATTGATCAATGGCGTAGCGCTGCCTGTCACTCAAGCTGTGGGGAGACATCAAAATGAGCGCGTCCACATCGGCGGAAAGCTGCCCCTCCTCCAGCGTCACGCGCCGCAGTTCATACGATTCGCGCAGCGCGCCTTCGAGAATGCTGTACTGCTGCAGGCTCGGCATCGGCTGCCCAAACTGATCGGCGCCCGGCGCCGGCGGCGTCCACAAGCCGATCACCTTGAGGAAACCGGAAGACGACCGTTTCAGCGCCGCTTCGATCGCGCCGCGTATCTCCGCCTGACTGAGATCGCCAGAGGGATAAACCACCTGAATTTCGCCACCGGCCTCCACAACTAGATGCAGATAAAAGGTCTCGCTTGAAAAGAAGCTCGTCGGCACCGCCTGAATCTGGTAGCGCTCAAAGAGCTCCTGCTCGCTGAGGCCGGCATCCAGCGCCGACATATCCACCACGACGTAGTCCACGCTGGCCGGGTTGGCTTCGGCGATTTCAGCCGTTACCGCTTGCATCGTCGCGGAGACCTCCGCCATCGTCCTCGGCAAAGTCGCGGATGAGAGGTAGAGCGTCAGCTTGGCCGGCTGATCGAGCGAGGCGAGCACCGCTTCCAGGCTTTGGAATCCGTAAACCACGCGCTGTATGCTGCTGGTCAGATCGTATTCCAGATTGCGCAGGCGCACCTCGATGCCCAGCGGCGTATCGACCACTTCTATGAACTCGGAGAAATTGAGCGCGGCGCTCTGGTCGCCATAAGCGATGAGCACGTCAAAGTACACATTGACCAGCGACAATCCGCCGCGATCGTTGACCTGCAAGGGGGTCGGGCGTATGCCATGGATCTGATTCGCCTCGCGCTCCATGTCCGGATCTGTCAGCGGATCGACGAATTCCAGCTTCAGCATGCCATTTGACGCCAGCTCATATTCGCGCAGCGTATCCTGGATGCGCGGGACCAAGGGCGAAAGCAGGGGATGGCTCTCCTCGCTGAAATAGCCGCGCACCAGCAGCGGTTCCTGCAAACCCGCCAGCAGATTCCTCGTGACATCGGACAGGCTGTATTCGCTGTGCTGCGTCAAGTCCAGGCGAGCGGCTTTGGCCGGCGCGATCAATAAGTTAAAGATAAGCAGATTCAGCCCGATCAGCGCCAGACCGACGGCGCCATTCAAGCGATGCGCTCGCAGGTGAAGGCCCCGGCTCCAGCGTTTGCCATCCAGCGAAAGATTGTTGCAAGCCAGGAAAAAGATGGCCAGCGAAAGGTAATAGACCAGATCGCGCAAATCGATGACGCCGCGTTCAATGCTCTCGAAGCGGCTGCCCGTGCCGAATTGACGCAGCAGGTCGCTTGCCCCCGCGCCGAATAGATCCGTGATAACGGGCGAGCCAATCGCCTGCAGCAGCCCGCAAATAATAGCCGTCCCAATTAGAGCGACCAATTGATTATCGGTGCGAGAAGACACAAATAGCCCAATGGCGATATAACTTGAGGCGAGCAAAAGCGCCGCTAAATAACCGCCGATGACCGGTCCCCAATCCAGATTGCCCAGCGATTGCACCGTCAGCGGCAGGAAAAGCGTCAAGCCCAGCGACAGCGCGACCAGCGCAAGCGCGGAAAGAAACTTGCCGGCGACCAATTCGCTGAGGCGCACTGGCATCGTCAGCAGCACCTGCAAATTGCCGCTCTCTTCCTCGCGGCTCCACTGATGCATCGTCAGCGCCGAGACCAGCAAGATCATCAGCAGCGGCATCCACTCAAACAGCGCCCGCACATCGGCAACGCCGCGAGCGAAGAAAGAATCGACCCAGAAAAAAACGAAGAGCGTCAGCACCAGGAAGACGCCGACGAAGATGAATGCCATCGGCGAGCCGAAGTAAAGTTTCAGTTCCTTGCCCGCAATCGAAAGTATCTTCTTCATCGCCGCCTCCTAAGCCGAGGTCGCCAGTTGATTGAAGAAGGCTTCGAGCGTGACCGTATCGCGGCGCAGCTCGCGCACCGGCCAGTTTCTATCGCGCGCGATGGCATAAACGCTCGGCGTGATATCGGCGGAGCTGCTGATACGATAAGCCGGATAATCATCGCTGGAACGCAGCAGTTGCACGCGGGAGATGCCCTCCAGCGACGCTAGGGCGACTTCGACTTCTTCGTTAGCCTGCTCAAGCACGAGCGTGGCGTCATGGCTCCTGCTTAATTCGCGCAGGCTCTGATCGGCTTTCACTTCTCCGTTGATGATAATGATGACGCGGTCGCAAATCGCCTCGACTTCGGACAGGATATGCGACGAAAACAGGATGGTGCTCTCCCGCGCCAGCGTCTTGATCAAGGCACGGATCTCGACGATCTGCGTCGGATCCAAGCCCACCGTCGGTTCGTCCAGGATGAGAAAGGGCGGTTTGTGCAAGATCGCCTGCGCCAAGCCGACGCGCTGCCGCAGCCCCTTGCTCAATGATGCGATCGGCCGCGTCAGATAATCCTCCAAGCCGGCGCCATAGACGGCGTCTGAAAGCAGCGGAATGAAATCAGCGGTCTCGATGCCGCGCAACTCCGCCATCATGACGAGATAAGCCTGAACGGACAGCTCAGGATACAGCGGCGTATTTTCCGACAGATAGCCGAGCTTTGCTTGCACCGCATGCAATTCGGTCAGGACGTCCTTGCCCTCAATCTCAACCGATCCCTCATCCGGATGCAGAAAGCCGGTGATGATTTTGATCGCGGTTGACTTGCCGGCGCCATTTGGGCCGAGCAAACCCACAATCTCGCCCGGCTGAATATTGAAGCTGACGTCTTGAAGCGCGCGAATGCTGCCATAGCTCTTGGAAATGTTGCGCACAGAAATCACAAGCCGAAGCCTTTCCCCTCATAGAGGCGCAATCGCCTGCGTCGTATTCTCGGCAGAATTGACCGCCATAATAGAAATCCCGCGCGAAAAATCTATACAAAATCTTTTAACAAAGTGTAAATTCTCGGCGATTCAAAGCGGCACATATTCGATCCGCGTTTGCCGCAAGACATCCCGATAGCGTTCAAACGGAAACTGCGCGCCACCGGCGTACAAGGCGTTGACTGTGCCGGCGGCGACGCCGCAGCGGAGCGCCTCGGCGATATCTTTTTCGGCAGCCAAGGCGGTGACGAGGCCCGCGTGCAGGCAATCACCGCTGGCGATTGGATCGACCGCTTGAATCGCCGGCGGCCTCGCTGAGACAATCCGATTCTCCGTCACCAGCAGGGCGCCCTCCGCGCCTAAAGAGACGACTACCACGCGCGTGCCAGCGTCGATCAGGCTTCTCGCCGCCGATATGATGTCGCGGCTCCGGCGCAGCTTCAGGCCGAGCGCCGCCGCGATCTCGTCTCGGTTGACCTTGATGGCATACGGTTGCGCCGCCATAGCGTTCGACAAAGCTCTCTTGCTGCTGTCAACCCAAACACGCGCGCCGGTTCGCTTCAAACGCGCGATCAATTCGCCCGGCGCGTCAGCCGGCGCGCCCAGCGGTAAACTGCCGCAGAGGCAGACCGCGCTCACATCATCACGCTCGGCCGCGCGGCAAATGTCATCGGCCAGCGCCAGCCAGTCCGAGTGGGTAATGAGGCCGGACTCGTTGATCACCGTCGAGACGCCTTCACTATTCGCAATAATCGTGCAGGTCCGGGTCTCGCCGTCGAAGCTAGTCCATTCAGCATCCAAGCCGGCTTCGGCCCACAGCGCGGCGACCATGCGCCCGGTGTGGCCGCCGAGCAGCCCCATCGCCAGTGGCGCCCCGCCGAGAATCTTGACCGCGCGCGCCACATTCAAGCCCTTGCCGCCCGGCACGGCGATCGCTCGATTAATCCGCGAAATATGACCAATGGCGAAATCCGGCACGACCATGGTCCGGTCTAGCGCGGCATTGGGCGTTACGCAGATGATGGTCTCTCGCTTCATCCCGGTGTCCTGGCGCCATCTTGCCATGCGAAACTTACAACAGGCGCCCGCTCTCATCAAGGCGACGCTTCACCGACGGCGACGCCGACTCAGCGCCCGTGTCTAGTCTTGATTCATTCTCCAAGCTAGAATGACCTTAAGCAAACTGACGTACCAGCTACGACGGACGAATGACTGTTCTAAGCCGCCTCGACATCATGTATCCCGACGGACGCAGCGAAACCTATGTCCTGGACCAAGACGTGATCACCATTGGCAGCGCGGCGGGCAACACCATTCAGGCGCCTGAGGCGAGCCTGGCGGCGCGCCACATCCGCTTTGACCGTGATGACGAGGGCGTTTACTTGACCAGTCTGGACGCCCTCCACTTGACAACCCTTGATGGAGTGCCCGCGCCCGTCAATCAACCGCAGCGGCTCAGCGAGGTCTGCCAAATTCGAGCGGGGCAGTTGCGCATCGTCTTCAATCAGAGCAGCGACGAGCCAACTGCCGCGATGGCCGCATTCAGCGAAGCGACGCAGCCGACCGCCGCCAACTTCCGCGCCGAGCTCCAAACCGGCAAACTGAAAGTCTGGCAATTTTCGACCGCTACGACGGTCCTTAGCATCACCAACCTAGGCGATTGCGACGGACTATTTCGCCTGGAGTTGTCAGGGCGGCCGAGCCAATGGACAAGCCCCGTTGGCTTGACATTCTCTGTTGCCGGCCAGGACGCCGTCGACTTGCTCCTCCAGGTCAAGCCAACGCGAAGTCACGACTGCGCGCCGGGCGAATATCCGCTCATCATCACCGTTCGTCAACTCGACGGCGGGGACGAATCGGTTAATCTTGTACTTCTGGTTGAGGTCGGCGGCGTCGGTGGCTTGAGCGCCACGGTTAATCCGACTCGCCTCGAAACGCGCGAGCCTTTCAACCTGGTCTTGCTCAATCTGGGCAACGAAGAGCTGACGCTTCAATTCGGCGTACACGATCCAAGCCAGCAGCTTCGCCTCAAGCTGACGCAAGATGAGCTTCGGCTCCAGGCGGGCGAACGCGCAGTCATCAACGTCCAGGGCGAAGCGCGCCGCCGACCACTGCTGGGCAAGCCGCGAGAATATGCCTTTGCAATTCTGGCACAGGCGCGCGCGCCCGGTGATTACGTCGTCGCCCTGCCCGCGACCATTATTGTCAAAGCGATTCTCGATGTCCGGGCGCTCATCGCTGCAACGCTTTCCATCGTGATTCTGATCCTGGCGCTGGCCGCCCTGCTGTATCAGCCGCCCCGGCCGGCGATCGCGTCATTCACCATTTCCGATCAAACGGTCGCGCAAGGCAATCCGGTCGAATTGACCTGGTCGGCCGCCGAGGCGCTGAGCTTCGTGATCGAGGTTGATGGCCGGCCAGTTGACGAGCTGCCCGGCGACGCTTTCAATTACTTGCTTGAAACGCATGGCTACCTGGACCCGATTGACATCGCCCTGATTGCCTCAAACGGCGACGCGACCGACATACGCTCCTTGCGCCTGACCGTGTACCAGCCTGTGATCATTCGCGTTTTCGAAACAAATAAGTCGAGTTTGCTGCGCGGTATTCAAAGCGACCTGACTATCAACTGGCGCGTCCAAGGCGCGGTCGCGCTGGATATCGCCCCGCCGGCCGGCTTCGAGACCGTCGAAAGGCAGGTCGCCGGCGAAGAAGGCGAAATCGTCATTGCCGGCCTGCCAGCCGACGACTTCGAAATTACCATCTGGGCTGATGACGAAATCGGCAACCGGACAACGCGCGCAATACGAATCGCAGTCCGAGATCCGGAATGTACGCCGATTCGCGACACCTTGCTGTACTTTGGACCGGACTCCCGCTTTGAGCGCGCCGGTTTCGCCGTGGAAAATGTGCCGCTATTGGCAAAAGGCGTCAATGCGGTGGCCGATTGGCTGTATCTGGAGCTGGCCAATGGAGAACGAGGCTGGGGCTTTCATAGCAACTTCCGCTGTCACGATTTCGAACCGGCGAATTTGCACCTGGTCAGCGATATTCCTCAACTGCCAACCGCGACGCTTTCGCTGACACAGAACCCGATAGCGACCGCCACCTTGATTCCGGCGCTGGATTCATCCCCAACGCCGGCGCCGGCCCCCGCCGATTCATAGCGCCTCACAAGGATCACTGATTCGATCTGCGCCCATTTTCCTGGTCATCCAGCCCTTCTTGCCCAGCAATCGGATAACCCTCGCCTTCCCAATATTCGATGCCGCCGATCATTTCTTTCACTGCGTATCCGAGCTGCGCCAGTTTGAGCGCGGCTTTGGTGGAGCCGTTGCAGCCCGGTCCCCAGCAATAAACCACGAACAGCGTATCGTCCGGGAATTCGCTCATCCGCTTCCGCGTAATCCGGCTGTGAGGCAAGCTTAACGCGCCCTTCACATGCTTGCGGGAGTAATCCGCATCGCTGCGGACGTCCAGCAGGACAAAGCTGTCCACGCCGTTTTCCATATCGGCATGCACGTCCGCCGGATCAGTCTCGCAGCGCAGCTTGTCAGCGAAAAAGCGAATCGAATCGCCATCAGGCGCTGCCGGCGCCGCCGACACTTGCGACTTGTATTTCAAATGCATATTCTGGTTCTCCCATTTGCAGGTCTCGCGCGCAACTATAGGCGCTCCTCGAAAGAAAATCTGCGGCAAATTATGGGTCAGTGTAGGGGCGATTCTGTGAATCGCCCAAGGTCATAATCACGCATTATCGGGCGACGCACAGAATCGCCCCTACAAATCGTCATCATCTGCACTTTACAAACTAAAGCTCGCAATTGTCAGGCATATTGCGCTGGATTATAATGGCGCATTCAGTTGAAGCGAGCCTCAAGGAATCTTTCAGTCAAATGAGCAAGCGACCGCCCGTCTATCCCTTCACGGCCATTGTCGGCCAAGACATGATGAAACTCGCCTTGATCCTCAACGCCATCGACATGAGGATCGGCGGTGTGCTGATTCGTGGCGAACGCGGCACCGGCAAGTCCACCGCCGCGCGCGCATTGGCCGCCCTCCTGCCCGAGATTGATGTCATTTCCGATTCGCCCTTCAACGATGATCCCTTCCGCCGCGAATCCTGGTCAGATTTCGCGCGCAGCAAATACGAAGACTGCGACGAGATTCCGAGCTCGCGCCGGCGCATCAGTTTCGTCGACTTGCCGGTCAGCGCCACCGAAGACCGCGTCGTCGGCACGCTCGATATTGAAAAGGCGATTCAATTTGGCGAGCGCCATTTCGACACCGGCGTCTTGGCCAATGCCAACCGCGGCATTCTGTACGTGGACGAGATCAATCTGCTCGACGACCATATTGTCGATCTCTTGCTCGATAGCGCGGCGATGGGTGTCAACATCGTCGAGCGAGAAGGTATCAGCTTCAGCCATCCAGCCCGTTTTATCCTGGTTGGCACGATGAACCCGGAAGAAGGCGACCTGCGCCCGCAGCTGTTGGACCGCTTCGCCCTCTCTGTCGATGTCACCAGCATCAAAGACGCGGCCGAACGCATCGAAATCCTGGAGCGCCATATCGCTTACGAAAACAGCCCCCTGCGCTTCAAGGACGATTGGGACCCGGTCGATGAACAGCTGTCCCAGCGCATCGCCGCCGCCCGTGAGATCATCGATGACGTCACCCACAGAACACAGGATTTGCGCGTCATCGCCAGCATCACCAGTGATCTGCAAATTGACGGGCATCGCGCCGACCTGGTCATCCTGAAAGCGGCGCGCGCCCATGCCGCTTTTGAAGGGCGCAAAGCCATCAACGACCGCGACATCACCATCGCCATCCGCTTGACGATTCCTCATCGCCTGAAGCGCGGTCCCTTCAACGATGCCCAAGCCGATCTCAACGCGGTGGAATCAGCCGTCGATGAGAAGCGGCAGGAAATCGGCGAGGGCGAAGAAGCGGGCGAATTCACCGAAGACAGCGACGAGCAAGCAGCGCAGACTAAAAAAAAAGTGAGTCTGTAAGCGGCGAAGGCGAGCCGCAAGATCAAGAGCTGGGGCAAACCGAAGCCGCCCCGCAAGACGTCTTCCCCACTTCCGACGCGCGCTGGTGGGAAGGCGGCCAGCAAGTCCAATCACAAGCCGAATTCGAAACGCGCAAGCTTAATACCCAGCTCGACCGCATGACGCGCCGTCAATCCGGGCGGCGCTCGACCACCCGCACCGATCGCAAACGCGGCCGCTACGTGCGCGCGCGGCAAGCGGGCGAAAAACCGCGCGATATCGCCTTTGACGCCACCTTGCGCGCCGCCGCCCCCTTCCAGATGGAGCGCGGCGAACAGAAGCAGGAAACCGGCATGGCTTACGCCCTGCGCAAGACCGACCTGCAAGAAAAAGTCCGCGTGCGCAAAGCGGCCAACCTGATCATGTTCACGGTGGACGCCTCGTGGAGCATGGCTGTCTCCGAGCGCATGCAGGCGACCAAAGGCGCCATCATGTCGCTGCTAACCGACGCCTACCAACGGCGCGATCGCGTGGGCTTGGTCGTCTTCCAAAAGGACCGCGCCTCCTTGGTCCTGCCCCCGACAAACTCGGTGGTCTTGGCAAAAGAAGCGATGGCTGACATACCGGTCGGCGGCAAGACGCCGCTCTCGGCCGGGCTGCTGCTGACCTATGAAGCGGTCATGCGCGAGAAGAATCTGAATCCCGATGTGATGCCAATGATGATCTTGCTGACCGATGGCGCCGGCAACGTCTCGATCAGCGATTCGGTCTCCCCGCAAGACGAGGCCCACTCGATCGCGCGCAGGATCCAGGAAGCCGATATCCGTACCGTCACCATCAATATGGAGCACGTCGCCTTCGATCAAGGCTTGGCGCAGCGCCTGGCCGATCAACTGGGCGGTCCCTGCTACACGCTCGCCCAGATCCGCGCCGACAGCCTGCTCGACACCGTCCGCGCCGAGATGGACAAGATCTAATCCTCCTAACAAAGTAGGGGCGAGGCGGTGACTCGCCCGCCTCCTTTGAATGTGTTTAGACACACGCGCGACAATGCCGCCGCCCAAGCAAAATACCTTGCGTCTGCCCGCGCGTCGCTCCCCCTCTCCCCTTGTGGGAGAGGGGGCCGGGGGGTGAGGGGTGCGTCGCCCGCGCAAGGCGAAACTGTAGGGGCAAGGCGGTGACTCGCCCTCAAACCGATATCGGGTATAATTCCATCGAGATCACATCACAGGCAAAGTGGCATGAACCACATCCGCGTCATCAAACTCTCCGGCGCCCCCTATGACATGGGCTATGCGCACGGCCTGCGCTTCCGCGACGAAATCCGCATGTTCACCGAAGAACGCGTCCGCCTCTGCAGTTCGCTCGAATGGACGGGCCGCGAATTGCCGCGTGACGCCATCATCGCCCTCGCCGAAGCCTGCGTCGCCGAGCATCAAGCCTACGCGCCCGATCTCATGGCGGAAGTGCAGGGCATCGCCGACGCCACCGACCTCACGTTGGCTGAACTAGTCATCAACAATGGCTTCACAGATTTCATCGATACGATTTATCACCTGGGCGATATCACCGTTCCCGCCGTCGCGGCGCCGCTGGCTGCTGACAACTGCACCGCCTTCATGATCCCGCCGTGCCGCAGCGCAACCGGCGAAGCCTTCTTCGGCCAGACCTGGGACATGCACGCCTCCGCCACGCCCTACGTCATCCTGATTCATGGCAAGCCGGACGATGCGCCAAGCTTCCTCACCTTCACTGTCACAGGCTGCGTCGGCATGATCGGCATGAACAGCGCTGGCATCGCCGTCGGCGTTAATAACCTGATGGCGACCGATGGCCGGATCGGCGTCACCTGGCCCTTCGTCGTGCGCAAGATCTTGCAGCAAGACGATCTTGACGCCGCGCTCGAATGCCTGACCGGCGCCAAGCTGGCGGGCGCGCACAACTATATGCTGATGGACAGGTCCGGACGAGGATATGAGGTCGAGGCGATGTCCACCACGCATCACGTGCATGAACTCGCCGACGAGACGATCAGTCACACCAATCACTGCCTGATCCAGAAGAATCTCGATGTGGCGCGCGAACGTCCGCCGGACTCGCAGAACAGCTCGGAGAATCGACTGCGCCGTGCGAACGAACTCCTGGCGCGCGACGACGTTACCATTGAGGACCTCATGGCTCTGACGCGCGACGAAGTGGCCATTTGCACCCGGCCGCAACCACCGACCCACGTCGAGAGCTGCGGCGCCGCCATCATGAGTCCCTCAACGGGCGACTTCTGGCCCGTCTGGGGCATCCCCGCCGACAACGAATACGAGCATTTCACCATTTGAGCGCTGCGCCCGCTCTTGAAGCGCAAAACTGCCCTTATACTGTAGTTAGGGATATGTGAGGGCGGTGGGCGCATGATGGACGGGAAGCAGGTACGGATTTTCGGCATCCCCATGGATTTGGGGCAGAGTCGACGCGGCGTGGACATGGGTCCGAGCGCGATTCGCTACGCGCAATTGCACGAGAAGCTACGCACGCTGGGCTACCATACCACGGACGAAGGCAATATTCATGTCGCCCAAGCCGAGCAGACGCCCGCTCTTATGCGCACCTACACAAACGCGCATTTCCTGCCGCAGGTGGCAAGCATCTGCCAGGCGACATACGATGCCATCCGCAATACCTGGAGAAGCGGCGAATTCGGCTTGTTTCTGGGCGGTGACCACAGCTTGAGCGTTGGCACGGTCGCGGCGGCGGCGCAGCGCGGCAAGCTTGGCGTCCTTTGGGTTGACGCGCATACCGATATGAATACGCCCGCCAGTTCGCCTTCGGGCAATATCCACGGCATGGCTCTCGCCTGTCTGCTGGGCGAGGGGCCACCGGAACTGGTGAACATTGGCTTTGACGGCGCCAAACTTTCGCCGGAACAGATCATCGTCATCGGCGCGCACGACATTGACCGAGAGGAGAGGACCCGCGTTAAGCAAAGCGGCATTCGCGTCTACACAATGCGCGATGTCGACGAGCGCGGCATCCCCCAACTGGCGAAGGAGATCCGGCAGCAGTTCGCCGACATGGATGCGATCCATGTCAGCCTCGATATGGACTCCTGCGACCCGCAGTTCGCTGTCGGCGTCGGCACCCCCGTCTCGGGCGGCTTAAGCTATCGGGAAGCGCACTTGCTGATGAAACTGATTTCGGACACGGGCCAGGTCCGCTCGATGGACGTTGTCGAATGCAACCCTATCCTGGACGATCACAACCGCACCGGCATCCTGGCAGTCGATCTGATCATGAGCATGCTGGGAGACAAATTCTTGTAACGAGCCAGCCCCGCGCGCCGCTCCAAAATAGCGCTTCCTCACCTCTTTAGGCAGACTGTACGAAATCACTAGACTGTTTTCCTACATCGTGTACCATGAAGGTAGAGCAATGACGCAGGAGCGGACACATGAACATTGGTATCCCCAAGGAAATCAAGGTCGAAGAGCATCGCGTGTCGAGCCCGCCCTCCGGCGTGCGCGAATTCGTGAAACGCGGCCATACCGTCTTTGTCGAATGCGATGCGGGTTTGAGCAGTGGCTTCACCGATGAAGAATATATCGGCGCCGGCGCCATCATCATGGATTCGGCCGACGCGCTTTGGTCAGCATCGGACATGATCATCAAAGTGAAGGAACCGCAAGCGAGCGAATACCGCTTCTTGCGCCCCAACCTGATTCTCTTCACCTATCTCCACCTGGCCGCCGAAGAGGCATTGACCCTCGCCCTGCTGGAAAGCGGCGTAACCGGCATCGCTTATGAAACAGTGGAAGACGCGCAGGGAAGGCTCCCCCTATTGGAACCGATGAGCGAAGTCGCCGGCCGAATGGCGGCGCAGGTCGTCTCGCATTATCTGGAAAGAAGGCAAGGTGGGCGCGGCGTCTTGCTGGGCGGCGTGCCCGGCGTCACCGCGGCCCATGTGGTTATCCTCGGCGCGGGCACGGTCGGCGCCAACGCCGCCAAGATCGCCCTGGGCATGGGCGCGCGCGTCACGCTGCTCGATATTGACTTGGATCGCCTGCGCTATCTCGACGACACTCTCCATGGCAGCCTCAATACCCTGTATTCGAATCACATCAACATCGCTCGCTCTATCGTCACGGCTGACGCACTGATCGGCTCGGTGCTGATTACGGGTGCGCGCGCGCCGATGCTAGTCACGCGCGACATGCTGCCGTCCATGCCGCATGGCAGCATCATCGTTGATGTCGCCGTTGATCAGGGCGGCTGCGTCGAAACGACGCGCCCCACTAACCACAGCGAACCCACTTTCGTCATTGATGGCGTCCTGCATTATGGCGTGACGAATATGCCCGGCGCGGTTCCGCGAACATCGAGCCTGGCGCTGGCGAATGCGACGCTGCCTTACGCATTTCAGCTCGCCAGCAGCGGCGTCACCGGCGCTCTCATGGCTGATCCCGCCCTGCTGCGAGGTCTCAACACCCTGGGCGGGCGCTGCACGCATCCCGCTGTCGCCGACACTTTCGGGCTCGAATACGTGGAAGCGGAGCTGGCGCTGAACGGCCAGACTGCCGACGCCCTGTTGCCACTCTGACGCCAGTGCCCAGAGGCTGAACCCCGACCAGCTGGCCGACGGTTTCCGGGTCGGTCCCAACTTCTTGCGCAAGCCCAACTCTGCTACATTAGTTGGGTAACTTCCCGCGTTCGTGTCGACGACTGGGCAGCAGTGGGACATCAAAGGAAACGCCTGACTTTAGCACTTGGCATGACAATCAGCGCTGTCTTTTTGGCACTGGCTCTTCGTGGATTGCAGACAGAGCAATTCTTTAGCAGCCTCGCCGATGTCAGCCTGCCCTTGCTGCTGGCGGCGATGGGGGTCTATGGCGCTGCTGTGGTCGTCATCGCCTTGCGCTGGCAATTCTTGCTTCGCGCGCTGAAGTTCGTCCCGCTGGCGGCGCTCACACAGCTGGTGTTTATCGGCTACATGGGCAATAACGTCTACCCGTTACGGGCCGGCGAGGCGCTGCGAATTCTCCTCCTGCGCCGCAACCACGGCCTGCCGCTCCTGCGCTCGACAACCATCGTCGCGATTGAACGCCTGTTTGACGGCTGCGTCATGCTGAGCTTTGTCTTGTTCAGCCTCCTGCTGATCGATATTGAATCGGACCAAGTAAAAGCCATCGTCAGCGTTTCGGCGCCGCTATTCGCTCTGGCGCTACTGATCGCGCTGTCGCTGGCGGCACAGCCGAGTCTGCTCAGGCGCGTCGTCGGCCTGGCGCTGGTCTTGCTGCCCCGGCGAATAGGCGCTGTCGTCGCCAACTCTTCTGAAGAGCTCCTCGCCGGCTTTGCAGGCTTGCGCAGACCTTCCCATCTGCTGGGCGCGGTCATCTGTTCTTTTGTCACTTGGGGCATCGAAGCGGGCGCCTACTACATTGTGATGCGCGCCTTTGACCTGCAGTTCAGTTATGCGGTCGCGCTGCTGCTGGTGGGGGCGGTCAATCTGGCCGGGCTGATCCCCGCGTCGCCGGGCCAGATCGGCGTCTATGAATTCGTCATCATCAGCATCTTGGCCGCCTTGGGCATCGCAGCCCCGCTCGCCACCGCCTACGCCGTCGTCGTGCACATCACCATCTGGCTGCCGACCACGGCGACCGGCTTCATCCTTCTGTTGAAACAGGGCTTGGGATGGGCTGATGTCGGGCGGGCGGCGGCCATCAGAAGCGCTGAATCTGCGCCGCCCGATGGGGGTTAGACGTCGACCGCCGTATCAAAATGTCGCAGAAGCGGATTCAATTCGTCCCAAAGTTCGTCCGGTATTTCCACTTCAGCCGCCTGCATGCTCGACTCCGCCTCTTCCGGCACGCGGGCGCCCGGGATGACGGACGCGACTTGCGGATGGCGTGTGCACCATTGCAGCGCCACCGCCACCATCGGCACATCGTAGCGCTGGCAAAGCCGCTGTATCTTGCTGACATGGTTGAGACATTCCGGCGGAAATATGCGGTTGAGATACAAAGTGTCGGCTTGCGGTCCCGTAGCTAGCAAGCTGCGCTCCAAAGGCGTCGCCCCGACCAAGCCCACATCATGCTTGGCCGCCTCTGCGAAGATTTCTCGTTCGGCGATATGATTGATCAAGCTCCAGCAGTCGGCGATGACGGCCGCGTCAAATTCGCCAGTACGTAGGTACTCCAGATTGGTCGGCGGATTGTTGCAGGCGACGCCAATGTGATTGATGACGCCCTGGCGCTGCAAGTGCCGCAAAGCGCCGAGAGCGCCTTGATCCGAAAGCACGTCGTCTATCGGCTGCCCCATCGCATCGTGAATATAGACAATTGGCAGGCGGTCCAAGCCCATCCGCTCGAGGCTGCCCTCAACGCTGCGCAAAATGCCGTCATAGCTGAAATCATAGCCAAGGTGACTGCGTCCGGCTTTGGTGGTGATGATGACACTGTCCTTGGCTGCGGGCCGCTGGCGCAGCGCCTTGCCTATCATCGTCTCGCTCAGGCTCCGGCCATAAAGTACGGCGGTATCGATGAAGGCGCAGCCGGCGTCAATCGCCCGCACCAGCGTTTGCACGCCCAATTCCGTATCCAGCCGCCGGCCTTCGACATCCACTTCGACGACGGCGTCGTTCTGCGTCGGCACGCCGACGAAAGCGGTGCCGATCCCGACAATGGGTACGCGTATTTCGGTACGCCCCAGCCGCTTGGTACGCATTATATGGTTCGCTCCTTTACGCGGGTTGCTTTCATTTGCTCGCCATTGATTTGGTCATCGGTTTTGCCAAAACGCCGCCTTCGATTGCCATACTCGACCAGCGCCTCATAAAATGCGCTGCGTCCAAAATCGGGCCAATAGGTTTCGGTGGTATAAATCTCGCTGTAGGCGCCCTGCCAAATCAAGAAATTGCTCAGGCGGGACTCGCCGCTGGTGCGGATGATCAAATCCGGATCGGGCAGATCGCTGGTATACATGTAGTTGTTGATCGTGGCTTCGGTGATCGCTTCGGCAGCGATGCCGTCCCGCACAATGTTCTGGACCGCATGAACGATTTCATCGCGCCCGCCATAATTGAAGGCGACGTTAAGGATCAGGCGCTGGTTGTCTCGCGTGAATTCGCAGGCTTCAATCACCTTGCGCGCCAGCCGCTCCTCAATGCCGTCCAGCTCTCCAATGTGACGAATTTGCACGCCTTCTTCATCAAGTTCTTGCAATTCACGGTCGATGACCATCTCCAGAATCCGCATCAGCAGCATGACTTCACGCCGGGGCCGCGCCCAATTCTCAGTCGAGAAGGCGTAAATCGTCACGATCCGCACACCAAATTCTGCGGCGGCGCGGATGATGCGGCGCAGATTCTCGGTGCCTTGGCGATGACCGGCCGAACGCGGCAAACCGCGATGCCTCGCCCAGCGACCATTGCCATCCATGATGATAGCGACGTGTTCCGGAACTTTATCCAAGGGCGGCAACGCGAGCGGGTCCCGGCGGATCTCGGTTGTAAAAAACGTCATCAACGTATCCCGATTTGCTTAGGCTGATTTTCCAAGCAGTCCCTCAACTGCTGTTTACACTGGCCCGCGATATACTCCTCATAGACGGGGTTCTGCGGACGGCACGGCATCCTCCGCGAACGCGCAATGCTAGACTTCCATGATGTCGGTCTCTTTGTCAGCGCCGAGTTCGCCGATTTGAGCGATGAACGTGTCCGTCAGCTTCTGCACTTCGTCCTCGCCCCGTTTGCGGTCGTCTTCCGAGATGAGTTTTTCTTTCTCAAAGTCTTGCAGGTCGCTGTTGGCAGAACGGCGGATATGGCGAATAGCTACCCGCGTATCCTCCATGCGCCGATTGAGAAACTTCACCAATTCCAGCCGGCGTTCGCGGGTCAGAGCCGGCATGTTCAAGCGAATATTCTCGCCATCAATGTTGGGATTCACACCGATGTCCGACATTTGAATCGCCTTTTCGATGTTGCGCACGGCAGCCTTGTCATAAGGTCGAATGAGAATCAGCATCGCTTCCGGCGTGGAGATGTTGGCAATCTGGCGCAATTCGGTGTCCTGACCATAGTAGTCAACCATCATGCGATCGACCAGCGCCGTACTCGCTCGTCCGCTGCGCATTCGGCTAAGCTCATCGCGGAAGACGGACAGCGTCGATTCCATTTTGCCAGTCGCTTCTTCCAGTATGTCCTCAATCATCTTGCCCCTCCTTCTGTTCAACATCCGTTGGCGCCCGCCTCGCAGTTGCGTAACCGCAAGAACCGGGGTCTTCCAAGGGATTGCGTCTTGTCCTGGCAGCAGATTGGGGCTTCTACTGTACGTCCGCCACACGCGCCGGATTGATCTTGCCTTTGCCGCCGATTGTTCTCATTATATCGCCATTTCTCCGACAGCGTAAGCGAAATGTTGGCTTTGCCGGTCGGGGCGGGGCGCGGCTCGCCGCCGTCTTAACGCCCGCCACCATTTGCATGCCGAATCGCCTACGCAATATGATGGGCGGGATGGCGGGAATTGCGGACCTTTTGCTTACGGAATCAATTCTGCGCGAGTAATTCTGCCGCGAATACTCCTCTACTGCTCGGCAATGGGCGGAATCCAGGATGCAAATGCGCCGCCGGAAAACGTGAGCTGCTGCGCATTCAGACCTTGGGCATCCATCAGAAAAAGCTGATCCTCTCCCTGAACCGTAGCGGTGACAGCAATGAACCCGCCGTCGGGACTATAATTGGCGGACCAGACGCTGCCCGGTCCGGTGTATAAAATGCGGCGATCGCCCCCCGCCAGATCCATGCTCGCCAGCGCGCGCGCGCCGCCAACATTCGTGACGTAGATGATGCGCTGGCCATCGGGGCTGAAAGCCGGCGATGAGTCGCGGACGGCATTATCAGTCAGCCATTTCGAAGCGCCAGTTTCGCGGTTAGTCAGTCGGATCTCCCAGGTGCTCGCGTCGCGCACGGAAGGTCCCGCGGTGAAGACGATATGCTTGCCGTCCGGGCTGTAACGCGCGTGGCTGTTGCGCCACTGGTCGCTATGGACAAGCTGCGTTTCGCCGCCGGACAGTCTCGTTTGGTAAAGGTCAAGCGTTTGATCGCCCCGCGTATCGGATGAATAGATGATCCATTCGCCGTCAGGCGACCAGGCCGGCAGCCGATCCCAAACCGTATTCTCTGTCAACCGTTGAAGCTGCCCGCCAAATCGATTCGCTACGTATATTTCGAAATCGCCGTCTCGTTTCGACTGGAAGGCGATCCAGCGCCCGTCCGGCGATGGTCTGGGATAGGTGCTGCTGCCCTCGCCAGCGCTAAAGCGGCGCGTCTCCTTCGTCGTCAAATCCAGGACGACAATCTCAAACACCGGCTCTTCCGCATCATCTATTGCGCGCTTGGCAAAATAAACCAGCTCGCCCTCGACAGAGGCCAGTTGCGGGATCAGAGTCGGAAGCTCGCGGAGGCCAACCGGCTGAACGGCGGGCGCCGTCGCTGTCGGCCGCGCAGCTTCCAAGATCGCCTCGGCCGTGAAGGTCGCGTCAGCCGCCGCGTTCCAGGCGATCCGCGTCATCTGAAGCGGATCTATCGCTGCTTCGCGGAGTGGTGTCGTTGTCGCCAGTTTTGAGACGCTCGCAACCGTTGCAGTCGAAGTCATCACTTCCACAAGCTCAAGCGCTGTCGCCGAAGCCACAAGACCCTCATCGCGGGAACGCGCGCCGAATAATGTCGCCCCTAGAATCACTAAACCCGCGAGCAAGGCGCAGCCCAGAGCGCTGCCGGCCGCGGCGCCAATCCAAATATTCCGGCGCCGTCTTCCCGTTGCGATTTGGGCGCGGATCGGCGCTCCCGCCGGTGAGGTATCGCTTGTCGCCGCTGCGGATGGCGCAGGCGCGGGCGCCAGCACGAGACCTGGCGCCGAAGTGGTCGCCCCGACGGTCTCTGCCGGCTGGCTCGCGGACGTCGCTCCCGCTTCCGGCGTGGCATCGTCTTCAGCTCCAGATTCGATTCCTTCCAAGGACTCGCGCAAAGCCGCGGCCAACTCGCCAGCGCTGCCGAAGCGCTCCTCCCGGGCTTTACGCAAAGCGCGCATGATGACGTTTTCCAGCCTTGGGCTAATGTCTGGCTCAAACTGCCGCGGTGGAGGCGGCGGCATGGTCACATGCATGATGGCGATGCTATATGGGGTATCGCTCTCGAAGGGGCGGCGGCCCGTCGCCAACTCAAACAGCATGACGCCCAGCGAGTAGACATCGCTGCGTCCATCCAAGGGCTCGGCGCGCGCCTGCTCCGGCGACATATAGCTCGGCGTGCCGACCACGCCCTGCGTTGTGATCGTACCACTGCCTTCGCCCAAGATGCGGGCGATGCCGAAATCGGTGATGAATACGCCGCCGCCGTCATCGAGCAGAATGTTGCTGGGCTTAAGATCGCGATGCAGGATGCCCTTCTGATGGGCGTAATCGAGCGCGGAAGCCACCTGCTCCACGATGCTGGCGACCCGCGGCAGCGGAATCCGGCCTTCTGCCAGAAGCTCCTCAACGGAGCCGGCCGGCATATAGCGCATGACGATGTAAGGCTGGCTCTCATATTCGCCAAAGTCGTAGACCGGAACGATATTGCGATGCTCCAGCTGCGAGACGATTCGTACCTCGCGTTCAAATCGCTGCAAGTATGCCTCGTCATTGATGAACACACTGGGCAAAATCTTCAGCGCCGCGTTGCGATTCATGGAGCGCTGGCGGGCCAGGTAAACCGTCGCCATGCCACCCTGCCCGACCTGGCTCAAGATTTCGTAGCCGTTTACCGTCTTGCCTATGAGATCTGCTGACATCATGCCTGCCGCTGGCAGCCTGCGTAACTTGGGCGAAAGCGCGGTTTTCCCTCGATATTCGCTCGAACTGGAATGTCACCGGAAAGGCGTCCCGCCGCCTACGATTATATGCCATGCGCGACAAGCGCTAGAACACCCAATACCGGCTTCGGAGCGGGGCGCACTCAATCGTGACAAGGCAGCGTCGGCGCGCCCGCCAAACTTGACAGAATTCGGCTCTGAATCGAAAATAGGTGCATCAGGCTCGACTCTGCCGCCGGAGGCAGATCTCATGCGTGACGGTTTTGTCACCGACTCTACGACCGCGACAGACTTGCGCGAACGGCTCATCACAGCCGGGCTGCTGCTGCCGATAGCGATCTTGGCTTCGCTTGCGGGCGGCTGGTTCTTTGTATTGCTGGCGCTGCCGGTCATGTGCATCGGCATGCTGGAATTCTATGTCATGGAAAAAGACACCACGATGCAGGGCAGTTCGCTGACCGGCATCCCCACTGGCATCGCCCTCGTGCTTGGCTTCTTCCTCAATCTGGACTGGCTGTGGCAATTGGCTTTGATCCTGGGCATAGTTCTCACCCTCATCCTGGAAATTTCGCGCCAGCCTCATCAGCCCGACCGCGCCTTGAAGCAGGTGGGCACCACATTATGCGGCGTTTTCTATATCGCTTTTCCAACCGCCTTTCTGATCAGCCTGCGCAATGCGCCGCAGAACGGCGTGATCTGGCTATTCGTCGTTTACGCAATCACCTGGGGGACCGACACTTTTGGCTACGTCTTTGGGAAGACCTTCGGCCGGACAAAGCTGGCGCCGCTGATCTCGCCCAACAAGACCGTTGAAGGCGCGATCGGCGGCATCCTCGGCGCCTGGATCCCCGCCTTCTGCATCCTTCTCTTTTCCGGCGCTTTCCAGCCTAATCTCATTCCGATGATCGTGGCTGGACCCTTTCTCGCGGTCAGCGGCGACTTGTTCGAGTCAGCGCTAAAACGGTTCTTCCGCGTCAAGGACAGCTTTGTCGCCGGCTTCAATGTCTTCCCCGGTCACGGTGGCGTGCTCGATCGCATTGACGCCCTGGTCTGGGTCGCGAGTTGGGTCTTCCTGTACCTCTTCGCAGTCGGGAGCTTGTAGCCCCGGCCATCCGACTCATGAGTCTTTGAAGCCTTTCGAAGAATAAGCTATACTTGGGCGGGTGAAGCTGGCTTGCGTCTTCGCCCATCATGCAGCGAAAGTTGGTGCTCAATGCCGAAATTCGAAACACAGGTGCTGATCAACCGCCCGGTTTTTCACGTCTTCCGCTATGTCGGCGATTTCAACAATGATGTGCACTGGCGCAACGTCCAGAGCGTCGGCATCACCAGTGGCGACCCGATCCGCACCGGCACTATGGTGGCGATGACGCGCCGCATCATGGGGCGCGGCGGCTTCGTCAACAGCGATGTCACCGACTTTGAGCGCAACAAAAAAATCGAGCTCAAAGGCTCCTATTGGGGCTTTCCCTTCATTTGCACGATCAGCTTCGAGCACCGCGGTCAGCAGACCAATGTGCGCGAATCCCTCGATATCCGCACGCGCTGGTTCTTTTGGTTTGGGATTTTCTTCAACTTGACGATGAAGGGTGTCCTGCAGCGCGAGTGGAACAACCTCAAGCAGATCATGGACGGGCACGGCGACCGCAAGTCGGTCACGCCCCAGCCGATTCCCGAGTAGAGTCGCGCTTGCCCTTTTCCTTAGTCGAGCCGTGATCATCGGAGCGGATGCCGATTGCGCGTGCATACTGCGCGAGAAGATGCAGGCTGGCGTTCCAGAACAACACGAAGCCACAGGCAAAAGCAAACATGCAAAATGTCTGCCAAGCCATCCCACCCTCTAGTGCCAAACTTCTTATAAGCGGCCCGACCGCATCGCCGAGCAAGACGCCAAGCTCCAGCAGATACACCGCGCCGCCGAGCATTAAGAGCTGAAGGAGCACGTACTGGCTTGACCTGCATCTATTCTTTGGCAGTCCAAATTCGCCAGCAATGCGGTGGGCAGCTTTCCGGCCTTCGCCTTCAGTGGCGTAGCGCGCTAAGCCAACGATGTAGATTACAGTTAAAGAAGTTAGCGCCACAAATATGACGGCGAACCTGACAAGCAAATGGATCGCTTCAAAAACTTCAGCTGCATCAATCGCTTTTACATGCGCCCACAAATCGATGCGCAATGCCTGGATAACCAACATATAAATCGCTACAAATAAGAACATACAAGGCGTTGAAAAGACTGAGCGGATTCTAACTGGAACGAAATCGGAGATGCTCAACGGCGGCAAGGTGCTTCCACCGGAAAATAGCCGCCGAAGCGACGCGATTGCGCGCCTGTGAAGCCAAACGCTGTAGAGGATCGGAAGCACGACAGTCAGAATAACAACGGTTGTACTTTCTAGCCTTTCGGGGTATTTGTTCGAATAATCAAGCCCGGCACGTAGAATTGACCACGTGACGAAATGGACGCCGGCGAGCAACACAAAACGCAAAGGATTGCGCAGCGGGAAGCGCAAAGCGCGAAGCAGACTCACACTATTGCGCATGACGAATGGGCGATGAGGCCGACGTGGACCACGCGCTCGTTAGAAAGCGTCGACCTTGTCCTTGTCCGGGTTGTAATGGTCGCTGCGAATGCCAATTTCTGCCGCGTACTGCGCGATCAAGACCTGCGTGGAAAAGTGCTGCATCAAATTGAAGATGTAATAGATGATGATCGACAGCGTAATCCCGGCCAGCAAGTTCGCGCCCATCAGCCCGCCGAAGATCCCGCCCACGATTTGCTGCACGATGCCGTAGATGATCATGAACGCGATCATATACAGAAGCAGCAGAACGCCCTTCTGCCAATTCCGCCGCGCGATGCGCATATTGTCCCGGATTTGCCAGGAGGCTCTGTAGTCGCCTTCGGCTGCGAAACGCGCCATGCCCACGAAATAGCCCCAGCCCATGACAAAAGTCGCGCCAATCATAAAAACCATGGCGCCGATCCCTATCAGCCCGCCCAGGACACCGACTCGTCCAAGCACACCATAAGCGACCGCCAAGACAATGATGAGCAGGAAGAACAGCACCCAATAGGCAAGACTCGACGCGAAGAGCAAGGCGCCATCCTTGACGTTCCGGCCGAAGGCGACCGCCGGCATCCACTCATCCTCGCGCAGCACGCCGCGAATGACCTCAATGCTGTAACCGGAGAGCCAAAAGCCGGAGAGAATCGCCACCACAAGCAGCCCGATGATGCCAACAATGGTCGTGCCGCCCAAGGGCTGGAAACTGTCGACGGCTGTGTACGAAACATCAAAGCCATAGAGCTCCGCCAGCAGCGGCGACCAGTTGTGTGTGTTCAAGATCATCGCGAAGAAGACAGCGAAGGCAATCGTCAGAGCCAATACGATGCTCATGACTTTGGCGAAATTGTGAAATGGATATTTGAATGCGCTGGAAAAGTTCATACTTGCCCTCTTTCAGTCCGGTATGGAATTCATTCTAACACAGGATGACTGGCTCGCATTCGCCCGACCAATCACTGCTTGTCGAAGAGCGCGCTCCGGTCCAGATGGTCGCGGATGCCGATCGCGCGGGCGTAGCGGGAGATGATATAGCTGCAAGCGATACTCCAACTGATCAGCAACAGGAAGAACGCAAATGCAGTGAGCGCCGCCTCGATCGCGGGGTCCGAGGAGACCATCAGGATAGACATGTCCTCCAGCACTTGCCACAGGAAGACAATAAAGTTGGTCACCAAAATCACAAGCAAAGTAAGCGCCAGCGTCGCCTTGATATTGACAAGCGCCGTTCTTATATTTTCCCGCCGGCGATACATCAGCGAGCGATCTTGGTACACGGCGTAGCGCGCGGCGCCAACGAGATTCCCCCAGAGCAGCGCGACCATGAAGGGCAGAGCCGCCAGCATCACGCTGTCGAATGCCTGCAAGGCGGCTCTATACGGTAGAATATTGGACATTAACTTGACCCCGAGAATCATAGCGAAGAAGGGCAGCCAATACCCGAAGCTGGACCAGGCCAAGCCGCAACCCGCGGCGATGGCGCTGAGCCGGACAAGCGGCAGCTTGCCGTCACCGCGCGCAAAGCGACCAACCGCCTGAAACATGTAGCCCATGATCCACAGGTCAAATGCCAAAGCGCTCGGCAGGAAGGCGCCCAAGACGATGAACAAGTAAGCGTCTTCCGAGACACAAAGCACATTCCCCTGATACCATCCATATTCGGGCACGCATTCCGCAGGAACCTCAGCCAAGGCAAGCCAAAGCAAGAAGCTAGTCGGTATCGTCAGCCAAAGCGTGATATGAATGACGCGCACGGCGCCGGCAAGCAGCAGACGACTGGCTTGATGGTTGCGCATTATTCTCCTCCGGCCATTATCCTTGCGCCCATTATAGCGCGAACGGCCTGCCTCAGCTTGCCCGCTCCTCCAGGCGATCATGCGCCGGCGGCGGACTCGGCGAGAGGGCCGAAATCTCAGCATACCACTCGGGCGTCATCGCCACATCCAGCGCGGCCAGCGACGACTCCAGTTGCCCCAAATTGCGAGCCCCGATGATTGGCGCCGTGATCGCCGGATGCGCCATCACCCAAGCCACCGCCAGCGTCGCCGGCTGGATGCCCCGCTCCCGCGCGTGGGCGGCGAAGTCAGCCGCGGACTGATAATAATCGGCGACGCCATATCGCTTGCTGTACGCCTGATTCCCGATGAGACGCCCCGTATCCGCCTTGCCATCAGCCGCGTACTTTCCCGTCAGCAAGCCGCCGCCAAGCGGGCTGTAAGGAATGACGCCGATTTCTTCATTCGCCGCCATTGGCAAGATCTCCACTTCCGCCTGCCGCTTGACCAAGTTGTACATCGGCTGCAGGCATTCGATGCGGGCCAGCCCGTCCTTCGCCGAGATGCCCTGCGCCTTCATCACCTGCCAAGCCGCCCAGTTGCTGACCGCCGGATAGAGGATCTTGCCCTGCCGCACGAGATCATCCAGCGCGCGCAGCATCTCCTCAACAGGCGTATCCGCGTCATAATGATGCAGAAAATACACATCAATGCGGTCCGTCTTCAGTCGCTTCAGGCTCTCTTCCACTGCGATCTGAATATGCCGCCGGGACGCGCCGCCCTGATTGACATCATTGCCGGTTTGGGAGACGACCTTGGTCGTCAGCACGATCTCATCGCGGCAATCGGCGATCAGCTCGCCCAAGATCTCCTCCGAGCGGCCGCCGGCGTAAGTATTGGCGCAATCGAAGAAGTTGATGCCGACCTCACGGCAGCGATGAAACATCCGCGCCGACTCGCCTTCGTCAGCGATATCGCCGAAGGACATCGTGCCGAAGCAGAGCGACGACACCTTCACACCTGTGCGACCCAGAATCCGATAATCCACTTTAGGTTCCTTTCGCTTCTATCTGAGAATCAATCTGATTGTACTCACTCGTCGGCGGCCATCGTCCCTTGCGCGACCATCTCGACGCGGCCGCCGACTCGAATGTCGATCTCATTTCCCACGCGTTCGGCCTTGAGATGGAGCAGCGAAGGCCGGCCGATCTGATAGCCCTGCTCGGCGCGGATCGCAATTTTATCCGCGCCGAAATATCCGTTCTCCACGATATAACCGGCGATGCAGCCATTGGCGCTGCCCGTCGCCGGGTCTTCCGGCGCGCCATAGATGTCGTCCAGCACGCGCACATGGATATTGTTTTCGGCCTCCAGCGTTTCGGCGCAGAATATCGCCGGCGCGATCGCGTCATGCGCCCCCAGAATCGCACGCAGCCGATCCAGATTGACCCGCGCGCGCTTGACCGCCTCCAGCGATACCATCGGCGCCAGCACGAAGGCCATCCCGGTCGATACCTCTTGCAGCGGGAAACGCGTATCGATGTCCGCTTCCGCAACGTTGAGGATTTGCGCCAAATCAGCCGCTGTAAAAATATGACCGAATTCAGGCGGATTCTGCCGCATCCAAAGCAAGTTGTCATCCGAGAAGGTCACTGGAATCGGACCCACCGGCAAGTTCAATATGAGTTCCTCAACTGGATGACCGATCAGTTCGCGCTGAATCACGTAGGCTGTGCCCAGCACCGGATGCCCGGCGAAGTCGACTTCGACCTCGGGCATGAAGATGCGCACGTTATAGCCGCCGTTCTCGGGCTGGTCCGAGACGACGAAAGTCGTTTCGGAAAAATTAATCTCCTTCGCCAGCTGCTGCATCAGCGCGGCCGGCGGATTGCCCAGGTAGACCGCCAACTGATTGCCGGTGTATTTCCTACCGACAGTGAAAACATCGACGATAAAGAATTCCATACGCGACATGTCAATTGCCTGCCTCTTGCCTTCGCTCTTCTTTCCAACGCGCCCCCGGCTCGTGCCTGACGCCCTGCAACAAGCGGCCGTAATGCTGCGGTCGGCGCTGATGCAGCAGCGGGAATAGCTCGAGATATTGCTCGCGGACCGCCGCTCGAAGCAGGGCCTGAACCACTTCGTCGCGATCGCGGCTCGCCTGCGCCAAAACGCGCCCCAAGGGATCGCAGATGAAACTGCTGCCGTAAAAGGTCACCGCGTTCTCGCGTCCAGTACGGTTGCAAGCGGCGATGAAGAGGCCATTTGCCACCGCATGACCGCGCATCACCGTGCGCCAGGCATCAGCCGAGTCGAAGTCCGCCGCGGTCGGCTCGGAGCCGATCGCCGTCGGATAATAGATGAACTCGGCCCCTTCGAGCGCGTAAATCCGCGCCAATTCAGGAAACCATTGATCGTAACAAGTCGGCGCCGCCAGCTTCACATCGCCGATTTCATGCACCGGGAACTGATCGGCGCCAGCGAAATAATCGGTCTCATGATAGCCCTCGCCCGAGGGAATATGCATCTTGCGCGTGAAATGACGCAGCTGCCCGCTGGCGTCATGAATAGTCGCCGTGTCCCAATAATTGCCATCTTCGTCGCGTTCGAACAAACTGCCGATGATTGTGACGCCATGCGCGCGGCCGAGCTCGGCGAAAAACAGTTCTGAGGGTCCGCCCGGCAGCGGCTCCGCCCAGTCAAAGCCGGCCGGGTCGCGCAGGCCCGGAAAATAAGGCAGGATCGTAAATTCGGGCAGGCAGATCAGCTCCGCCCCGGTGTCCGCCGCTTCGGCCACCAGCTCTCGGTAGAGCGCCTTGGTCGATTCCTGCTCGCCCGTCCAGTGCCCTTGCGCCTGGGCGATATGAATGTCTCTCATTGCATTAAGCGTCCCCCAAAATCTCCCGCGCGGCGCGCTGGCCAGTGACATAAGCGCCGTGCACCATCGCCGTCAGGTGATGCGGGGCGCTCGCTTCGCCCGCCCAAAAGAGCGGCGGCGTCGCCCGCGCCAGCTTTTCCCGCGCCTCATAATGCCCGGGCAGGCAGACGCTGTATCCGCCCAAGGCGAAGGGATCAGCGGGCCAGTTGACCCAGCGCGCTTTGGCGAATTGCAAGGTCGGCTCCCCAATCTCCCCGCGCAGCGTCTCCAGCCCCTTATGCAAAGCGGCATCTTCGCCCAGCGCTTGCATCTCGCGCGCGTAATCGCCGGTGACGAATCCAGTCCATACCGTCGCGCCACTTTCGCGACCCAATGAGGGCGACCACCACATCGGCGGATTGCCCCGGGCGTAAATCGCGCCGATGGTTTGATCCAGCAGCGGCTCGTCAAACAGATACACCAGCTTCATCACCGGTCCCATCTTGAGCCCGGCCAGCGCCTCTCGCTTCTGCCGCGGCAAGGGCGGATTGAAGCGTACGCGATCCGATTGCAGCACACCAAGCGGCAAGGTGATCACGGCCGCATCAGCCGCGAACATCTCCCCAACTTCGGCGCGAATCCTCACGCCATCGGTCCAGTCGATGTCCCGAACGACGCAGCCGAGCCGAATGTCCAATCCATCGGCCAACCGCACATAATAAGAATCATAGCCATCCAGAATCCGAAAGTCGCTGTAGTCATCTTCGCCGTCGCTGTCTACCCCCCTCGGTCCCCCCGAATCATCAAGGGGAAGCTGAAGATGAGCGGCCGCGTTGAGGCAATCCATACGCTCGCCCTCGGCATTGGCGAAGGAACGCTGGACATAGCGCATCTGCCTATCGCTGAAGCCAATGCGCCGCAAGTAGCTGCCCAGGTCTTCGTCGTCTCGCGGCTCAGGCGCGTCGCCCAATTCCCAGGACCGTGTTACATCCAGTTCAGCGTCAGCCGCGCGCGCCTCGCCCATCGTCAGCCAGTCGCCCTCTTCCGTGCGGATCATCGAGTCGTCTCTCTTGTTCCAATGCCAGGTCCGCAAGCCCAGCTTCTCGACCCAAGCCCAGGTATTGACCGCCGGCGAGCGCCCATGAATCAATTCCGCGCCGAATTCGACCGGGATATCGGCGAAGTCGCGATTGGTCCAGACGCGCCCGCCGATGCGATCGCGCGCTTCGAGCACCGTCGCCTCGACGCCGGCGCCCTTCAGATGATAGGCAGCCGAAAGCCCGGCGATGCCCGCGCCAATGACGATGACTTTCATCCGCCCACCTTAGCCATCAAAGTCCGGATTCTCCCAAACGATCAGTACGCCGGCATCGCCCGCGGCCGGCTCATCCACGTAATCGGCCACGACGCCCTGCGCGCGAAAGCCGCGATTCATCTGCATGGTCACGGTGGGATCATTAAAATCGCCCGCGATCACTCTTTCGCCGTATTCACTTACATCCATGCTGTCGGCGTATCGATGGTAGCCCATCAACATACCCACCGCGTACCAGCCGCGCAAGTTGAGCCGCTTGACCAGATCGAAACGCGCTTGGTAGAGGCCTGTGCCGATGCCATGTCGCTGATACATCGGGTGCACGGCCATCTCGACGCCGTAGAGCCAGTCGCCGTCGGCTTCGTGCTTGGCAATGCGCAAATCGCCGATCGCCTCCATCCAGGGCAGTATTGGCGCTGATGGCGGGCGCGACGTGCGCATGGTGCAAGCCATGCCGACGCAATTGCCCGCGCTTGGTCCGCTGATGCGCTGGGCGACGAATTGACCTTCCGGGAATATGGCAATATGTGACTCGATATCTCGCTCGTCAAAGCAATCATCGCAATCTTCGCCCTTGCGGATGCCGTAGGCTTCCCGATATGAAATGCAGGCGCTGCCGATGTGCCAGGGCTTCGTGTTCATGATGACGACGCCCGGCAACTCCATCAGCACATCATCGCGAATGAAGTCTTTGAGCCACCAGGAGTCGAAGCCCAAGGGCAGTTGGCGCTTGCCGTCGTAGCTGACGTCATACTTTGTGTCGTCGTCTTCTTTCGCGCCCTGTTGATACAGGTGCAGTTGGATCTCCGGCCAGCTGGTGTCAATCGCCTGCTTCAAGGCGTCGATGTTGTCTTCGCTGCGGTCGCCGGCGATCGCCTTGTCTAACTTGTCGATCGAGTCTTCAAGATCCGGCTTGCTGGGCTCGTCGCTCAAATTCCAGGTCCGTGTCTTTCGCGTTTACCACTCGCTTGCGTTAGTATACTCGCAAGCTTTACCCAATTCATAGAGAGTTCAAGTCGGCAATGAAGAATCGTTGGAGACGGATTCGGCAAGACGGCGTCTTCCTCGCTTTGCCGACCATCCTGTGGCTTGTCATCTTTTTTGTCCTGCCGCTGGCAGTCGTATTGGTGTTCAGCTTCATGTCCCGCGGACGCGGCGGCGTCGCCATCATGCCTTTCACGCTGGATCATTACCAGCGCACCTTCGGCGTCTTCTTCATCATCCTGCAGCGCTCGATCGGACTGGCGGCGCTGACCACCATCGTCTGTCTCATTGTCGGTTATCCGCTCGCCTTCTTCATCAGCACACGGCGCCGGCGCATCGTGCAGCAAATCACGCTCTTCCTGGTGATACTGCCCTTCTGGACCAATTTCCTCATCCGCACTTACGCCTGGCGAATCTTGCTGGGCGAAGAAGGCACGATCAACGGCTTCTTGCTGAGCCTGGGCATCATCAGCGAAGCGCTGCCGCTTTTGAATACGCAGCTCGCCGTGCTGATTGGGCTGGTATATGGTTTCCTGCCCTTTATGGTGCTGCCCATTTACGCCTCGGTCGAGCGCTTCAACTTCCGCTATGTCGACGCGGCGCATGATCTGGGCGCCAACGATGTCCGCACGTTCACCCGCGTCGTTCTGCCGCTGACCCTGCCGGGTGTGCTGGCCGGCTGCGCACTGGTATTCATCCCGTCGGTCGGCGCCTTTGTCACGCCCGATCTTCTGGGCGGCACCAAAGGACTGATGATCGGCAATTTGATCAACAAGCAATTCGGCGGCTCGGGCAATATGCCCTTGGGTTCCGCGCTCTCTATCGTGATGATGGCGGTGGTGATGATCTCGCTGCTGGTCTATTTATTCGCCAATCGGCGCGAGGCGCGCGCATGAGCGTCTCATCACAGCTGCTCATCAACGAAGGGTCGATGCGAAGCAACCGCGCCGTCCGCCGCCTGGGCAAATTGGGGCTCTGGCTGAATCCGATCTTCGCCTACTTCTTCCTCTGGGCGCCCATTGTGATCCTCGTGCTTTTCTCTTTCAATGAAAGCCGGTCAGTCGCCTCCTTCACCGGCTTCACGCTGAAGTGGTACAACAACATTCTGAACAATGTCATGGGCGCGGAGAGAGCATTCTCCACCGAAATCATGCTCAACGCCTTTCGCAACAGCCTCTTTGTCGGCACGGTCGCCACCGCCATCGCCACCGTGCTCGGCACCATGATTGCCCTGGCGATGGCGCGGGGCAAATTCCCGGGCAAGAAGCTGATCGATGGTCTGCTCTTCCTGCCGGTCGTCATCCCCGAGATTACCCAGGCGATCTCGCTGGCGATTTTCTTCAAGGTGGCATTTGATTGGATCGCCATCATCAGCGGCGAGCGCATCTTCCCCGGCTTTCATTCCATCATCATGGCGCATGTGACCTTCAACATATCGTTTGTCGCCATTGTCGTTCGCGCGCGCCTGGCTGATATGGACCCGCAGCTGGAAGAAGCGGCCAACGACCTCGGCGCCAACCCCTGGCAGACCTTCTGGCGCGTCACCTTTCCACTGATCTTGCCGGGCGTCATTTCCGGCGCGCTGCTCGCTTTTACTTTGTCACTCGACGATTTCGTCATCACTTTCTTCACCTCCGGCGTCGGCACCTCGACCCTGCCCGTCTTCGTCTACGGCTTGCTCAAGCTGACGGTCACGCCGGAAGTAAACGCCATCTCGACAATTATGATGGTATTGAGTACGCTATTGATTGGCATTTCGTTAGTTTTGCAGGGGCGCAGCGCGTCCCGCGTTTAGTTCGCCGTCGCAATAGGAGGAAAAATCATGAAGAAACAGATGCTTTTGATCTTTGTTCTTTGCCTCTTGGCGCCCGTCGCCATCGCCCAGGATATGGAGCATGAGCCCTGGACCTGCCCCGAAGGCTACGAAGGGCAGACGCTGAGCATCTTCAATTGGTCGACTTATATCGCCGAAGATACCGTGCCCAACTTTGAAGAAGCCTGCGGCGTCACCGTCAATTATGACATTTACGAAAGCAACGAAGCGATGCTGGCGCGCATCCGCCAAGGCAATCCGGGCTACGACATCATCGTGCCCAGCGGCGGTACTGTACAGCGTATGGCTGAGGAGATGCTGCTGATTCCGCTCGACCTGGAGATGATCCCCAATATCGCCAACGTCATACCCGATCTGCTGGGCCCCGCCTATGACCCGGAAAACATGTATTCGCTGCCCTACCAGTGGGGCACGGTCGGCGTCGGCTACAGCACGGAGGTCTTCCCCGATGGCATCAACTCCTGGGACCAGGTCTGGGAGCACGATGGTCCGGTAGCCTGGCTTGATGATCGGCAGACGATGCTCGGCATCGCCCATCTTTTCCTGGGCAACGACCCCAACACCACCGATGCCGATGAGATCAACGCCGCCCGCGATTACCTGATCGAAAAAGGCGGCAATGTCGTCACCGTCGCCGCCGACGATGGGCAGGTCCTGCTGGAGCGCGGCGATGTCGATATCGCGGTGGAATACAACGGCGACATCTTGCAAATCTCCTGGGATTGCGAATGCGATGACTACGCCTACGCCATACCGGAAGAAGGCAGCAACGTCTGGATCGACAATCTCTCCATCCCGGTCGACGCGCCCAACCCCGAGCTGGCGATGGTCTTCATCGATTACATCCTCGATGCCAAAGTCGGCGCTGACTTGACCAATTACATCTGGTACGCCTCGCCCAACCAGGCATCCATCGATTCCGGCTACATCGACGAAGAGATCCTCAACGATCCGGCGATCTTCCCGCCGCCCGAGCAAGTGGCAAATCTCTTCGCCATCATTGATGTCGGCGCTGAAGCCGAAGAGTTGATCAACAACGCCTGGGACGAGCTGCTCATCTTCCTCGGGCAATGAGCAAATTGCTCGCTGTCGCGAGATTCCGTAGGGGCGACCGACGGTCAGTGTCTAGGCGACCCAGTAGGTAGCCCTTCTTGCCAGAAATTGCGCATTGCATGTACGGGCGGGCCGGTGGCTCGCCCACATTCACATCTCAATTAGGTCCGATTTTGCTCTCCCTCTCCCCTTGTGCGAGCGCGGGTCGGGTCCAAGGGGCTCACCCAATGACAACCCACGATGTCGAGCTGATTGACATCGTCAAGGACTTCGAATCCGGCGGCAAGCTCGTCCGCGCCGTCGATCATGTCAGTGTGCAGATCGCCGATGGCGAGTTCTTCGCGCTGCTGGGACCAAGCGGCTGCGGCAAGACGACGACGCTGCGCCTGATCGCCGGCTTCGAGCAGCCGATCGCGGGAAAGGTCCTCATTCGTGGTTTAGCGATGGAAGGCATCCCCGCCTACCACCGGCCAGTGAACACCGTCTTTCAGGATTATGCGCTCTTTCCCCATTTGACCGTCGAGCAGAACATCATGTTCGGCTTGCAGATGGAGGGCGTTAACAAGAAAGAGGCGCGCAAACGCGCGAGTGAGTCGCTCGACATGGTGCGCCTGCCCGATGTTGGGGCGCGCAAGCCGCATCAACTCTCCGGCGGGCAGCAGCAGCGCGTCGCCCTCGCCCGCGCGCTGGTCAAGAAACCGGCCGTGCTCCTGCTCGATGAGCCGCTGGGCGCGCTCGATCTCAAGCTGCGTAAGAATATGCAGTACGAACTGAAAGCCCTGCAGCGCGATGTCGGCATCACCTTCATTTATGTGACCCACGATCAGGAAGAGGCGATTACGATGGCCGACCGCATCGCCGTGATGAATGAAGGAAAGATGCTGCAAGTCGGCAGTCCCCGGCAGATCTACGAGCGCCCGGAGACAGTTTTCGTCGCCGACTTTATAGGCGAGACCAACTTCATCGCTGGCGAATTGCTTGAGCGCGGTCCCGATGGCTTCGGCAGAGTCAAACTGCCCGACGACACCGTCATTACGGCGCAACTTTCAGGGACGCTAAGTCGGTCCTCGGGCCCGGTCCGCCTGGCCATTCGCCCCGAGCGCATCGGCATCGCAACTATCGTCGAAACTGAGGGCGAAATCATCGATCCAGGCGAGTTCACGGTGCTTGACGCCCTGTTGATCGACAGCCAATACATCGGCACGGACACGCGCTACACCTTGCGAATCGGAGACGCCACCGAATTGGTCGTCCGCGTTCAGAATATCAGCGAGTTGGACAGCAGCGCCATCGCTCTTGGGCAACCGGTCACAGTCTATTGGCACAATTCAAGCACGACCGTCCTCGATAACTGAAACTGCCGCGCGCTAGGATGTCGAGCACAGCCCCATTCCTTCGCCATTGAAGGCGAGATGTGCTAATATCCGGTTACTGCCCAACTTTGATCGGCCTTTGTCAAATGGTCGTTAACCCGCCAGAATACCCCTCGCCTCCAGTGAACCGCGCCCGCGTCAAGCCGGTGGACGCCGAGACCGGGTTCGAGGTGACAGCTGAGTTCCAGCGCTTCAATCAGAAGTATGACATGTTCAACCGCGCCGTCTGGGATGACGAAGTCCGCTCGGAGCGGTCGCGCAAATTCTTCGAATCTTACTTCACCGACCTGGCCCAATTCCGCAAGGTCGAGGGTTTTCAACACCGCGATTACGCCCTGCGCAACGCCGCCTGGTATATCGCCGATTTCACCTCGGATCTCTTGGAAATGTCGAAGGATCGCAAAGAGGGCTTCCTCGATACCTACACCATGTTCCGCGAAGGCGCGACGCGCAAAACCCAAGCGACCGCCGAAGAGAATACAGCCGATGTGAAACGCGCAGGCGCTTTTCTCGGCGCCGACGCGGTCGGCATCTGCGAGTACGACGAGCGCTGGGTCTACACCCACAATTACAGCCGCCAGCAGCTCACCGACAAGGCGATGGACTTGCCCGGCGATTTAACCCACGTCGTCGTGATCGTCAACGAAATGGATCATCGGACGATTCAGACGGTGCCCTCGGCGCTCAGCGGCGCCGCCACCGGGCAGGGCTATAGCCGCGATATCATCGCCGTGCTGTCGGTCACGCAATACATCCGCAACCTGGGATATCGCGCAATCGCCAGCCTCAATGACACGGCGCTTTCGATACCGCTGGCGATACAAGCCGGTCTGGGTCAGTACGGTCGCCACGGCCTCCTGATCACGCCCGAATTCGGTCCGCGCGTTCGCATCGCCAAAATCTTCACCGACCTGCCCCTGATCCCGGACCAGCCGATCGACTTCGGCGTGACAGAGACATGTAATATCTGCCGCCGCTGCAGCGATGGCTGCCCGGTCAAAGCCATCCCGGATGACGCGCCGAAGTTTGAGATTCACGACGGCGTCTCGCATCTGCGAGGTGTGAAGAAATGGACGATCAACGCCAAGCAATGCTTCAAATTCTGGGTGAATCAAGGCACCGATTGCTCGATATGCATCCGCGTCTGCCCTTACAACAAAGATTTCTCCAAGCGCTTCAATCGCCTGCTTCGCTGGATGCTGAGCAATCGCTGGCGGCGGCTGGCTCTCTGGCTGGATGCCAAGCTGAAATATGGCGAGCGCAAAACCGCCGGCTGGTGGTGGCGGCGCGCCGCCAATCAGTAGCCCGGTTGTGGCGCAGCGAACCGCAGCCCGCGAATCGGTCCGCACAAAATAGCGAATCCGATCCAATTGGATTGCCGTAGGGGCGGTTCTTGGGTCGCGATGGGCGCGTGGACACAGCCGCCGAAACTGACCGCCAGCTGCGCTTCGCACGGCAATCCGAGTTCGAGCCGGCGTTTCAGCGAAACGCCCCTACAGATGCCATCCAATCTGAGGGTCTGCCAAAAGACGGCAAAAGATGCTACACAGCTGGTCGCGAACAACCAAGCCGCTCCTGAAACTGCCGGCTGCGCTACGCAGTGGCGCCCCTCGCTTGACCCCCGCCGCCGCGCGCTGCTATGCTGAGGAAAGCGACTTCAAAGTGGCGGAACGTCTTTGATGAAAAATCTTGACCACGTGCTCAACTCGGCGCCAGCGCGCTGGACACTTGCGATCGGCTGGACGCTGCTGCTCACCCTGTTCCTGCTGCAGCCGGAAGCGGACCCGCTAATCGATCTCGGCTTGCCGCGCGGCGAGAGCACGGTTCAACGCGAATTATTCTTCAGCGCGCTCCATCTGCTGGCGTTTGCCATGACCTGTTTCATCTGGTTCTGGGCTACTTGCCGCGCTCTCAGTCCCGGGCGGAGCTTGCTCGCCGCCGTCCTTATCGCCATCGCGCTGGGTATCGTCACCGAGACGCTGCAATCCTTGACGCTCGATCGCCACGCTTCTCCAGTCGACTTGATCGCCAATGTCGCGGGCGCGCTCGTCGCCGCGCGCGTCATTTGGCAGCGATACATTTAGCGCTTACGCCGACCGATCCCGTCAAGGCTCTCGACCCGCTACATCTACTGTATCGCTTGAAAACCAGTGGCGGCCAATTATCCCGTTTCCATCAACTTTGCTAGGATTCAAGCATGATAAAGGGAGGATCCCGCGTGATGAAGCGTCTGCTCCTCGCTGTGCTGTTCGCTCTGGCGATTGCGCTGACATTTAGCGGTGTTTGGGCGCAAAACGCCAATCAGCCGATATTTGCCTACCGCAGCGGCGACATCTGGAAATTTGACCCGGCGAGCCAGACCGCCACTCAACTGACGCGCTGGCGCTACAATGGCGGTCCCATTCTGTCGCCGGACGGCAGCAAGATCGTCTACCTCTCCACCGCTCCCAACTTCGTGGCGCAATTCGAGGTGGGTACAGCCTCGCAAGCGGGCGGCTCGGCGCCAGCGAATATCTGGCTGATGGATATCGCAACGGAGTCCTTCCAACTCATCGCCGACCAATCAGGCGCGAGCCAGTCCGGCATCCTGCGCTCGCTGCCAAATTGGTCGCCAGATAGCCGCCAACTCGTCTGGCTTCAATTGGACCCGGGCCTACAATCGCTGGATGCGGCACAGCTGCAATTGCACGATCTCGCCACGGGCTTGACCTCCACGCTCGCCAACAATGTGGACCTTGGCTTCCAGGGCGAGGACATCCGCATGCCGAGCCTCCGCTGGGGCGAGGGCGGGATCGCGCGCCTGCATTTTGATTTTCGCAGCGATGGCGCGAATCCCTTCCTGCAAATTCATTTCTATGACCCAGCCAACGGCGCCATGACCGCCTACGACCTTGGTCTGAATGAAAGCCGCGATAACACCGTTCGCGACTTCATCTGGGTCAATCATCGCGGGCGCAGCTTGATGGCGCTGCAAATCAAGGACAACTGGGACCTGATTGATCCGCAAGCCGGGACGCGCAGCCGACTATCCGATCCACCGCGCCTGCAAAACCGAGGGCTCTCCGGCGGCATGCAACTCATCCCGCTCTCGGTCAGCAATGGCAGCGGCGGCTGGAATATCCATTGGCGCGCGACCGACGGGAGCAATACTTACGACACCGGTTACCAAAGCTACCGCGTCAACCGCAATAATCGGCCGGGCTTGTCCCGCGATGGCACGCGTGCGGCTTGGCAAGACAGCAGCCGCGTCAGCGTCTGGCAAATCGGCTCGGGAGCTGGTGGCCGCCCGCTCGCGGATACAGCCAGCCGTTGGTCTTTCCCGATTCCGCAGCCATTTGGTCTCGTCTGGGCGCCGACGGAATGGATCACCACCGGCGCTCTGGAAGGCGCGCAAGCGGCCCCCGCGCTTCCACCGGCCGCTTCCCCCTGCCCGCTGGCGCCGCTCTTGGCCGCGGGGCAGCAAGCGATCGTCAGCCCGGGCATATCCAGCCGTGTTAGGGCGAGCGCTTCCCTGAACGCCGATATCGTCGGAATCATGGACGCCGGCGATGTCGCGCTCATCGAGGCAGGTCCCATCTGCGCCGATGGCTACCAATGGTATTTCGCTCGGAACGAGTTAGTCGCCGGTTGGGTTGCGGAAGGCGGCGCTGGCGATTACTGGATGCTCTACCACATAGACTGCGCAAATAGCCCGCCAACTCGCTTGTCAGCGACCATGACCGCCACGGTCGCCGGCGGGCGATCGCTGAGCGTTCGCAATGGCAAAGGCAACGTGGATACATCCGCCATCGGTATCGCTTCTCCCGGCGACGCCTTCTCGATCACGGGCCGCCCGGAATGCGATTTGAGCGGCGAAAGATGGTATCCCATTCAGCTTGGACATATTCTGGGCTGGATCGCCGCCGGCGCTGGCGACGAATACTATATCGAGCGCGCTTGACCAGGTTGCTTGCTCCTATCACTTCGCCTTGAACGACGGATTGTCCCAAACGATTAAGGTCGCCCAATTGTCAGAGGCATCATCTTCAATGTAGTCATCGAGCATGCCGCGCACCTCGAATCCGCGCCCCAATTGAAAGGACAAGGTGCTGTCGTTGATCTCGCCAGCGATGACTCTTTTGACGTATTCATGGGCGGACATGCTGCCTTTGTAAGCCGCGAAACCGGGAATCAATCCGCCAGCGACTATGCCGCGCCGATTCAGGTTCTTAACGATGCCCTTGCGCGCTTCGTAAAGCATTGAACCGACGCCTCGCCGGCGGAAATCCGGGTGCACGCTGATATCGCCACCGTAATACCAGGCGCCAGCCGGATCATGATTGCTGTAATAGCCGCCATCGATGATTTCCTGAAAGCGGTGCTGAGCCTGGTCGAAGTCGAAATCGATCAAGAATCCCGAGCCCAAGCCGATGACGCGATCGCGGCACAGCGCGACGAAATTGCCCTCGGGAAAGAGACGGCAATGATTGAGAAAGTGCTCCTCGCGCATCAATTCGGCTTCGCCCAATGTGGGGAAACAGTCGCGCTGCAATTGCTCAAGCGGAAGAGCAAAGCGCGGCTCAATCGTTGTAGTTCGGATAATATCACTGGTCATCAACCGGCGCTCCCGGCTAGCACCCCTAGTGTATCGCTCGCGATAATCGCCGGTCAACCACTCTGGCCGCTGCGCGCAGACGGAGGCATCAATGGACTGCATTGGACATACAGAAATTGCCCCGCTTGCTCTAGGATAGGCAGCAGCAGATTTCACCAAGAAACGAGGTCACGCAATGGCGACGAATGGTCATCAGCAAAACTCAAATGAAAAAGGCACCGAGGTGGTCAAGCGCGGCCTGGCGCAAATGCTCAAAGGCGGCGTGATTATGGATGTGGTCACGCCGGAACAGGCGCGGATCGCCGAAGACGCCGGCGCCGTCGCCGTTATGGCGCTCGAGCGCGTGCCAGCGGACATTCGCGCGCATGGCGGCGTCGCCCGCATGAGCGATCCCGATATGATCGACGGTATCATCGACGCCGTTTCCATCCCGGTGATGGCCAAAGCGCGCATCGGCCACTTCGTCGAAGCGCAGATCCTCGAAGCGATGGGCGTCGATTATATCGACGAAAGCGAAGTCTTGACGCCCGCCGACGAAGAGCACCACATCAACAAGTGGAAGTTCTCCGTGCCCTTCGTCTGCGGCTGCCGCAATCTCGGCGAAGCGCTGCGGCGGATCAACGAAGGCGCCGCCATGATGCGCACCAAGGGCGAAGCGGGCACCGGCGACGTGGTCGAAGCGGTCCGCCACGCGCGTTCGGTCAACGGCGATATTCGCCGTATCAGCTGCATGGATGAAGACGAGATCTACACCTACGCCAAGGAAATCCGCGCGCCTTATCACCTGGTGAAGGAGACGGCGGAGCTTGGGCGCCTGCCGGTGGTGAACTTTGCTGCGGGCGGCGTCGCCACGCCGGCGGATGCCGCCTTGATGATGCAGCTCGGCGTCGATGGCGTCTTCGTCGGCAGCGGCATCTTCAAGAGTGGGTCGCCGGAGAAACGCGCCCGCGCCATCGTCAAAGCGGTGACGCATTTCACCGACGCCAATATTCTGGCTGACGTCAGTCGCAACCTGGGCGAGGCGATGGTCGGCATTAACGTAACGCCGGACGAGGTCATTCTGGGCAAGCGCGGCTGGTAGTCGATAGTCGACAAGAATTGTTGGCAAGGGCGTTTGACCCGCTGCGTGCACGCACAGCGCTGAAACGCCGCTAAACTATACTCGGCACACGGGCGACACACAGTGTCGCCCCTACAGTTCTCACACAGAAGGGAATCCCGTCATGGCGACCACGCGCGTCAGCGACCTGGAAACACCGAGCGTCCTCATCGACCTGGACAAGATGGAGCGCAATATCGCAACCATGCAGGCGCGCTGCGATGAACTGGGCATCAACTTCCGCCCGCATATCAAGACGCACAAGATTCCTGATATCGCCCGGCGCCAAATCGAGGCTGGCGCCGTCGGCATCGCTTGCCAGAAGGTCAGCGAGGCGGAGGTCTTCGTCGACGCCGGCTTTCGCGATATTCAAATCCCATACAATATCGTGGGCGAACGCAAGACCAGACGATTGGCCGCCCTGGCCCAACGCGCGGATGTAACCGTCACCGTCGACAGTCAGGCGGTGGTCGATGGCATCGCCGATGCGGCGCAGGAAGCGGGCGTCACGATCAGCATGATGGTTGAGCTGGTTTCGCTGGGCGAGCGCACCGGCACCACGCCGGCGGCCGCGCTGGAGCTGGCGCGGCATATCGAAGCAACCGACAACCTGCGCTTCGCCGGTCTGATGATCTATCCCTCCGATGCGGCGATTCGGCCACGACTGCAAGAAACGCTCGCTCTGCTGGCCGATGCCGGCATTGCTGCCGAGACGGTCAGCGGCGGCGGCAGTGGCGCCAGCCGGGACGCGCATATGATACCCGAATTAACTGAGTTGCGAGTGGGCACTTCTATTTTTTGGGACTGGAACTGCGTGACAGCCGACTACACCAGTTTTGACAAGTGCGCCATGCGCGTACTCGCGACCGTGGTCAGCGCCAATGAGCCGGGCCGCGTCATCCTTGACAGCGGCAGCAAGGCGATCCACTCGGAAACGAACAATGGGCAGTATGGTTACATCATTGAGTACCCCGACGCGCGCCTGCACAAGGTCAATGAGGAGCACGGTTATGTGGACTGCAGCGCCTGCCCCAATCCGCCGAAGGTTGGCGAAATCGTGCACATTATTCCCGTGCATACCTGCGTGGTCACCAATTTGCACAATCAACTCTACGGTGTGCGCGGCGACACGATTGAGGAAAGCTGGGATGTCGCCGCGCGCGGCATGGTCTGGTAAACGCGCGATCCTGGCTCGCTAAAGGAATCTCCGATGCTCATCGTCGACGCGCACCTCGACCTCGCCTGGTCCGCCCTGCAATGGAATCGCGATCTGACGGAATCCGCCTATACGATACGGGCAACCGAGGCCGGCGTCCCCGGCAAGGGACGGGCGCAGAACACAGTTGCCCTGCCCGAGATGCGACAGGGGCGCATCGCCCTCAGCTTCGTCACCATGCTGGCGCGTTCAACCGGACATAAACGCGAATACCTCGACTACGGCTCGCAAGCGCAAGCCTACGGCGTCGCCATAGGGCAATTGGCTTATTATCGCGCGCTGGAAATGGATGGCCAGGCGCGCATTCTTGTCGATGGCTCAGGCTTGCGCGCGCATATCGCGGAGTGGGAAAACTGGGAAAGCGCTGGCGCCGATCCGGCGGAAACGCCCCCCTTGGGCTTTGTGCTCAGCATGGAAAGCGCCGACCCCATTCGGGATCCGGAGCAACTGGAAGACTGGCAGCAGGCCGGGCTGCGCTTGCTCGGTCCGGCGCATTATGGTCCCGGACGTTACGCCGGCGGCACCGGCACAGAGCTTGGATTGAGCGACCTGGGCGAGCCGCTTCTGAGGGAGATGACGCGCCTGGGCATGCTGCTTGATTTGACGCACTTCAGCGATGAAGCGTTCTGGGAGTCGGTCAGGATTTACGACGGTCCGGTGCTCGCCAGCCACAACAATTGTCGCGCCCTCGTGCCCCACCAGCGCCAATTCAGTGATGAGCAGCTCAAGCTCATCATCGAGCGCGATGGCGTCATCGGCGCCGCCTTTGACATCTGGATGCTGCAACCCGGCTTCCTCCGCGGCGACAGCAGCGCAGGCGTTTTCATCGATACGGTTGTTGACCACATCAATCATGTTTGCCAACTAGCCGGGAACAGCCGCCACGCCGCCATCGGCACCGATCTCGACGGCGGATTCGGGCGCGAGCAATCCCCTTGTGATCTCGATACCATCGCCGACTTGCAGCAATTGCCAAGCAAACTCGCGGCGCGCGGCTACGCTGAAGACGACATCAAGAATATCATGCACGGCAACTGGCTGCGCCTGCTTTACGCCGCTTGGGGAGATTAAGACGAGAGCGGTTTTACAGACGCCCGGCGAGCATCCGGTCCATTTCTTCGCTTGCTTGCCGCAGAACGTCACGCAAGGCAAAGTCGCTTCCATGGGGCGCCATGAGCGCGCCTTGACGCCGGAAACGGTCGACCTCTTCTATGGAGGAAGCCGTCCGCGCCCAGACCTTGCCGTGCAGCTTCGCCGCCGCCGCCACCCGCGCGACCGCGTCATCAACGCTCATGCCGAATTCAGGATAGGTCTCCAAGCGCAGCCCCAAATCGGCGGGACCGACGAATAAGGCGTCAATGCCCTCGACCGCGGCAATCTCGTCGGCATTGGCGACCGCTTCCGGCGTCTCGATCTGGGCGACGATGTATGTCTCGCGATTTGCATCGGCGATGTATGTGCTGCAGGGTCGCCAACTATCCAAGCCGAAGTCGGCGTCGAGCCCGGCTCCATCCAGCCCGCGATTGCCAATCGGCGGGTATTTGGCCGCACGCACGATATCCCGTGCCGTCTGCGCCTCCGAGACGAAGGGCACCATCAGACCGGACGCGCCATCTTCCAGGAAGCGGTAGAGCCGGGTTCGCTGCGTCGTCGGTGGCCGGACCAAACAGTCGATATCGTAGCGTTGACAGAGCGCCAGCAGATGCTGCACTTCGCGGTTGTCGAAGTTGCGATGCTCGAGGTCGAGCCAAATGCCGTCATAGCGATAATGCGCCGCGTAGCGTATGTAAAAAGGCAACACATGACCCAGTGAACAGAAACGCGCGAACTCGCCCGCCCGCCACTTCGCCAGCACCTTGCTTTTTCTCATGATGAATCGTCTCCCCGGCTTAAGGCTCCGCCGCATTCTAACCAACTTTAGGTCAGTTGTCTTGTTCGTTACTGAGTCGTGCTGACCCGCATGATCTACCCCATCCCCCCAACCCCCTTCCCGAAGGTCTATGTCTACGTGACCCAGCAAGCTAAGGAAG
>WTGC01000078.1 GCA_011523705.1 Chloroflexota bacterium
GGAAGGGGCTGGGGGATGGGGGCAAGATTACAACTGATGCATAAAAGTCGCCCGCCTACCCAACACGAGGTTTCCATGACAACAGTACCCCGACGCCTCGGCGTCAAGTTCAACCTGAAACAGCAGCCGACCTTGGCGCCCGATGACATCTTGCCCATCTTCCAGCGCTGGATACAAGAACACAGGCTCGCAGGCATGCTGATAGACGTCATCGATTACAAACACGTGCCCGATGGTCCCGGCGTCGTGCTGATCGCCGATGAAGCGGATCTCGCCTACGATCTCACCGATGGCGAGACCGGCTTGTATTACATTCGCAAACGGGACTTGCCGGATGGGCTGGATGAAGCGCTGCGTCTCGTCTTCCGCGGGGCGCTGGATGCCGCCCTCGCGCTGGAAGCGGAAGCGCCCGGCGATATCGTTTTCAACTTCGGCTCAGCCAAGGTCAGCTTCCTCGATCGCATGCATTATCGGAACACGCCGGAAGTTATCGCCGATGCTGGCGCCATCATTACTGAGCTGCTCAGCGGAATCTACGGCCAGCCGGTCACCGTCTCGCGCTTCTACGACGATCCGCGCGCCCTCTTCGCCCTGCGCTGCGCCGTCTCTGGCGGAAGCGAAATCGACGCAAACGCGCTCACCGCCCAGCTCGCGAAGAACCGGCAAATCGTCTAGCGACTCCGCGCTACCACTCTCCCCTTCCTTAAATCGCTGTGGAGGACAGGACAGGATTGCTTCAGTCTTACGTAAGGGTACGCCTTAGACTTCTAATTCAACTCTCTCGGCGAAAGCTGTAGACACCCGCGCGACAATGCCGCCGCCCACGCAAAATACGTTGCGTATTGTTGTGCAGACGGAATACTGTGGGCGAGTCACCGCCTCGCCCCTACGGATCTTAATCAAAGCGCAAACGTGTAGGGGCGTTTGAACCGCAGTGTCTACGCGCGGCGCTGTAACGCCCTCTTTTAACGTGCAACGTAAAGAGGGGCGACGCGGTGAGTCGCCCGAAAAAGCACAATACAATACAGCGACCGCGAAAACGTTCTGTTCGTTGGGAAATTGTCCTGTCGTCATTGCTCGCTGAGGAGGGGGGCAGTGGATGGGCTTGAAGTGCGCGCTTGCCGGCCCAAGCAGCGCGTTCATAGTTACCCGTGCAAGCTCGTCGCGAATCGGTTATATTTCTAGGCGCATTTCCGCAAGCGCTGATGAAAGCTGGAATATGACCGCCTTCGATTTCGACGAGATCATCGACCGTACCGGGCATCATAGCGCCAAGTGGGGCGCTGTCGCTGACGGCTGCCTGCCCATGTGGGTCGCCGATATGGACTTCCGCTCGCCACCCTCGGCCATCGACGCCATGATCGAACGCGCCCGCCACGGCGTCTTCGGCTATACCCTGGATCCGCTGAAGCTCAAAGAGGTGGTGGTCGAGCGCATGGAGCGTTTGTACGACTGGCGGATATCGCCGGACGATGTGCTTTTTTCGCCCGGCATGGTGCTGGCGCTTTGCGCCACCTGCAGCGGCTTTGGCGCGCCCGGCGATACTGTGCTGATACAGACGCCCGTCTACGGCTCCTTCTTCAAAGCCGTCCGCGCCAACCGCAAATTCGTCGGCAATATCGACATGCAGTATGTCGCTGACGGCGCACATCACTTCCGCTACGAAAACGACTACGATGAGTTTGAGATGGTCGCGCGCGATCCACAGACGTCGATTCACTTGCAATGCAATCCGCAAAACCCGGCCGGCTTCATGTACTCCCGCGAAGAACTGGAACGCATCGGCGAAATCTGCCTGAAACATAATCTATTGATCGTCGCCGACGAGATTCACTCCGATCTGATCCTGGAGGGCGACCACATCCCCATCGCCACTTTGTCCGACGAAATCGCCCAGAGCACGCTGACCATGATCGCGCCGAGCAAGACCTACAATCTCGCCGGCTTGGCTTGCTCGGTATTGATCGCGCAAAACAAGGAAATCCGCGAAACGATGGCGGCGGCGCTGCAAAGCATCAGCGCGCACGTCAACATCATGGGTTACGAAGCGGCTTACGGCGCCTATAGCGGCGGCGACGAATGGCTGCGGCAGCTGCTCGTCTATCTCAAAGCCAATCGCGATTTCGCCATTCAATTTATCCGCGAGCACATGCCGCTGATCAAGACCACCGTCCCCACATCGACTTATCTGCTATGGATGGATATGCGCGATTTGCCGATTGAGGGCGATCTGATTGAGTTCTGCCAGAATACCGCCGGCATCGCGCCCAGCCCCGGCACCTTTTTCGGCGACGCCGGCGAAGGCTTCGTGCGCCTGAATTTCGGCTGCCCGCGCTCCACCCTTGAGGCAGGCTTGGAGCGGCTGCGGGCTGCCGTCGAGCAGCTTGTGCAGACCGCTTGACGAAGGAGAACGACTCGTGACCCGTCCCTTCTTGATTGACACCGATGCCGGCTCCGATGACGCGGTCGCGATTCTGATGGCGCTGCGCCATCCTGAAGTCGATGTCCGCGCGATCACAGTCGTCGCCGGCAACGTCCCGCTTCAGCAAGGCATTGTCAACTCGCTCTATTTCACCGAACTCTGCGACGCCGATGTGCCAGTCCACGCCGGCGCCGCTGGTCCCTTGCTGCGCGAATATGTCTCGGCCGACTGGTTCCACGGCGCCGACGGCTTGGGCGATTGGGGCGACCGTTACGAACCGCAGCGCGCTCGAGCCAGTGATACTCACGCCATAGACGCGATCATCGAAAGCGCCCGCAGCACGCCGGGCCTCATCATCGTGACGCTGGGCCCGCTGACGAATCTGGCGCTGGCGCTTTCCAAGGCGCCGGAAATCGTCCCCCTCGTATCGCGCTGCATCGTGATGGGTGGCGCCGCCTGCACCAACGGCAATGTCACGCCCGCGGCCGAATACAATATCTGGT
>WTGC01000177.1 GCA_011523705.1 Chloroflexota bacterium
TCTTCGTGCGGCGTACGATGGTCGTAGAAATGCACCAGCAGCAGGTCAATGACATCGCTGCGCAGACGTTTCAAACAGCCTTCTACATGCGCGCGGATATTCTTCGCCGATGAGTCGCGATCGGCAGTTTTCTTGAATCCGGGATTTGCCGAATCGTCGGTGAAGGTAAAGCCAACCTTGGTGACCAGAACGACATCCTGACGGCGCTTGCCGAGCGCCCTGCCCAGCAGCGTTTCCGATGTAAAGGGTCCGTATGTTTCCGCGGTGTCGAAGAGGGTGACGCCATGATCGATGGCGCGTTGCACCGCCCGCGTCGCCGCCGGCACATCAATATGCCCGTATTGCCGGACGCTCATCTCCCACGTGCCGAATCCGATGACGGAGCTGGTGAGGTCAGTCAGGCCGAAGCGTCGTTGTTGCATATCGGCGCGACCGCTTAATTGTATTCTTCGTACCAGTCTTCGCTGGACGGTGGCGCACTGTAGAAATCCGTCCAGGGGCGCGCCGACGAAGCGGCGATATCCAGAAGCTGGCGCAAACGATCCCGCGCCTTGTTTTCGAGGAAGTCGGCGCGATCATCTGGCGACATGGCAGCCGCTTCTTTCCAAATGGCGCGACCGGCGAGGAAGCCGCTGGCGCCGCACTCGCAGGCGACCTGCACCTGCGGCTTGAATTGCTCGAAATCAACGCCGGCGCTCAGCAAGACCCATGGCAAGGCGGAAGCGTCGCTGAGTTCCGCGCAAGCCCCTCGCCATGCTCCCCGATCATGGCTGAACTTAATGTCGTGTGGGAACTCCATCTTCAGCACATCGGCGCCCGTGCGCGACAGGCGGCGAGCGGTCTCGATGACCACTGCCGGGCGTTCGGCGGCGAATTCCGCGCTGTCTTTTGATATGGCGGGATCCAAGCTGTACGACATTGGCTCGAGGAAAAGGGGCAGATCCCAGCCGTGGCAGTCAGCCACGACGCGCTGAATCAGCCGCTCGAGCTCGTCGGCGAGCGCGCCGCTCCCCGGATGGAAATAGACCATGAGCTTGACGGCGCTGGCGCCCGCTTTGCGGATTTTCTCCGGCGTCCAGCCCGGGATGAGTTCGGTTTTGCGGTAGCTCGAGTCGCCGCTATATCCACTCTTCTCCAGCGCCAGCAGCAAGCCCGCTTTCGGGCTCATGCGCATGGCGGCGTTCAAGCCATAAGTTGGGTCGGTGAGGATGGCGCTGGCCTCTTGCGAGAGGGCGCCAATGATCTCGCCTTTGACCTGCGCCAGCGTTTCATAACTGGTATCGGCGGGCATCATCTGTCGGTAGCTGCCGCGCTGATCGAAGGCGATGATGCCGAAGACATCGCCCTCGGCCAGGCTGGTCGTTTTCAAACCGCGATACCGGCCCGGCGTCAATTGTTCTGGCATATTTGTCCTTTCTCGTCGGATTGCAGACTACCATAGTTTAGGGTCAGCCGCCGGCTGACCCGTACAGATCGAACTGGTTACAAAATGTGTAGGTACAACAATCGGTTCGCCCGCCAACCTGCTCGCCCAAAGCTCCCCCTCTCCCCTTGTGGGAGAGGGGGCCAGAGGGTGAGGGGCCCCTTTTCAAATCATCACCGCGTTTTCGCCGTTTTCAGCGCTGCCGACGATATGACGAACGATGATCTCTTCGGTAGCTTCAGCGCGCGGGATATTGGCGACGACCCGCCCGCGGCGCATGATCACCATACGATCGGCCACCGCCATGACATCGTGCATCGTATGGCTGATGAGGATGACCGGGATATTCCCCTCGCGCAGAGAGCGTATCAGCGCCAGCACCTTGCGCTGCTCCGGCACGCCAAGCGCGGCCGTCGGCTCGTCCATGATCACCAGTTGGGCATTCCAATACATGGCGCGCGCGATGGCCACTGCCTGACGCTGCCCGCCAGAGAGATTGACCAGCTTCTGCGTGAGCGAGGGAATGTGGATATCCAGCTCATCCAGCACGCCCGAAGCTTCCTGACGCATATAGCTGTCATCGGTGACCGGCAGCAAGCCGAATAGCCGGCGCGTTACTTCCTTGCCCAGGAAGACGTTGGCGCCGACGTCGAGGTTTTCAGCCAGCGCCAGGTCCTGGTAGATCGTTTCGATGCCGCGGCTGCGAATATCGGCCGGCGGATGATGCGTGATGTCGACGCCGTTGAAGATGACCTTGCCGCTCTCCGGGCGATAGACGCCGGAGATGCACTTGATGAGCGTCGATTTGCCGGCGCCGTTATCGCCGAGCAGGGCGACGACCTCACCGGGATGGACTGCGAAATCGACCTTGTCGACCGCGGTCAAGCCGCCGAAATGCTTGCTGACGCCGGTCGCGGTGAGAATTGCCTCAGACATTCGATTGCAGCCTTTCTTGCCTACCCCCCTCAATCCCCCCATCGCAATGGGGGGAGGCTGGCCCCTGCGTTCCAGCCGCTCGAAATGCGTGCGATCTCCCCTCCCTGATGCTTCGGGGAGGGGCCGGGGGAGGGGCAGACCTACACATTCGATTGCAGCCTTTCCAACGCTGTCTGCAGCTGATTGACCAGCACGGCGATGATGATGACGACGCCGACCACGATGAACTGCCAGATGGAGTCGATATTCAGAATAACCAGCCCGGTCTGCAAGACGGCGATAATCAGCGAGCCAACGACCGCGCCCATGATATCGCCTTCGCCGCCGAAGAGATTGGTGCCGCCGATGACGACCGCGGCGACCGATGACAGCAGCGCCGCTTCGCCCGCTTGGGGCGCGCCAGCCGTAAAACGGAAGAGATGCAGTACGCCGGCGATGCCCGCGGTGAAGCCGCAAATCACATAAATGATGATCAAGTGGCGGTCGACATTGATGCCGGAGCGCCGCGCCGCTTCTTCGCTGCCGCCGATGACATAGGTGTGGCGGCCAAATTTGCTGCGCGCCAGGATGAATGCGAAGACGATGACCACCAGCGCGGTAATCAGCACGGGATAGGGCAATAATTGCGAAACTTGTCGAATCTGCGTCGGCTCAAGATCGGGCGGCTGTCGGAACCAGACCAGTCCGTAATCGGGGATGTGGTAGAGCAGGCTGCCGTTGCCGATGCCGCGCAGCGCCTCGCGCAATTCGGCCGATAAGCCGCGCACGACTTGCTGCCCATCGGTGAGCAAGAAGGCGGCGCCGCGAACGATGCCAAACATGCCGAGCGTGGCGATGAATGGCGGCACCTTCACTCGCGCGACCAGCAATCCGTTGACCAAGCCCGGGATCAGGGCGACCAATAAGCCGGCGAAGACGCCCGCGAGCATGGCGTATTCGACATCGGCGCCGCCGGCGGCCAGGTCGCGCATGACGCGGGCGGTGGTGACCGATGAAAGGCCCACCGTCCAGCCGATGGACAAATCAATGCCGGCCGTGATGACGACGTAGGTCTGCCCGATCGACATCAACATGATCAAGGTGCTGGTGGTCAAAATCGAGGAGAAATTGCGTACCGAAAAGAAACCGGTGCCCGTAAGGGAGAAGAAAACAACCAAGCCGAGCAAGAAAAGATAAGACCAGCTTTTAGTCAAGAATTCGACAAAGCGCGCATTGACGATTGGCTGGCGTTTTGCTTTGTCCGACGCCGTACTCAATGCCATAGGGAGCGCCTTCTGTCCTTAAGGCCTGCGGATCGTGGTAACATTGATGCAACCCTCCTTTCGGTCGCAATTCGCCTATTATACATTATTGGCGAGGATTTGCAGGTTATTCACGGCCGCCTGCCATCTATCAGCGAATTCTGTGGGGCTCGTCCGATAATTCAATGCGCCTCCTATTTTCGGTCTACCCCACCCCCGTCCCCTCCCGTAGGTTAGTGTCTACGCTACTCGAAGCATCAGGGAGGGGAGCAAACCCTAGCGGATTCGGAAAATTTTCCTGGATATCATCACTATGAACCGGGCTCGACGTTATCTTCTCCCCATTACTATGGGGGGGGCGATGGGGTAGGCCAAATTGCAGCACGACGTCCGATTTATCGGACTAGCCTTGTAGAGGCGATTCTGTGAATCGCCCGCTGTTCCTCACCACGCCTCGCGCGACCACTTATCAATCGCTTCAAACAGTATGGCCACGGTCATCGCGCCCGGATCGATATGACCGATGGCGCGCCCGCCGAGGTACTTCGCCCGGCCGTGCCTAGCGATCAGGTCTCGCGTTGAATCGGCGCCTTTGCGAGCGGCTTCGGCGGCGCTGCTAAAGCCTTCCGTGAAATCGTCGGCTCCGGCAAAAGCCGTAACCGCCGGCGCCAGCGCATCGACCATCGTCTTGTCGCCAACGCCAGCCTTGCCGCGCGCCTTCACGCCCTTTAGGCCAGCTTCCAAGACGGCTTCCAGGTCGCGCTTGTTCACGCTGTCTTTCCCGCGGAGGACCGGGACGCCCTTGAGAAAGAAGCTGCCAAATATCGCGCCCGAAGCGCCGCCCATGCTATTCATAACCGCTTTGGCTGCCGCCAACCAGACATCGCTTGCACTCGGCTGATTGAGCGCGGCGATGGCTTCGACCGCAGAATTGAAGGCGGCGCTGACGTTCGTGCCGTGGTCGCCATCGCCCAAAGCCGCGTCAAGCCGATTCAATGCCACGCGCTCAGTTGAAATGCGGCGCGCGACCGCCTCTATCATCGCCGCCAGTTCCGCTGGTCCTAAAGTCATCACGGCTGCTTCATATAAGCGCCGTTTGCGGGCGCATCCCAAAGCGCTTTCAGCTGATCATCGACGCGGCATAGCGACAAGGCGAATCCCGCCGACTCCAAGGTAGTGGCGTAGGGACCAATCCAGGACTTGCAAACGCGAATGCCGGCTTCGCTCAGTTGGATAGCGACCCGGCGATAGAGGATGAAGAGCTCCATTAACGTCATCCCCCCGCTGTTGTTGAGCAAGACGAGTACCTCGTCGCCGGCTTGGAAGGGCAGGTCATCGAGGATTGGCGGCAGCATCAAATCGATAGTTTCGTCGGCGGAGAGCGCCTTCCGCCGGCCGCTGCCGATCTCGCCGTGCAACCCCATCCCGATCTCCATCTCTCCCGGCGCCATCTCAAACATGACCTCGCCTGTGACCGGGCTGGCGCAGGAGCTCAGGGACATCGCCAGGCTGCGCGTGTTGTCGCGGACCTTTTCCGCCAGCGCTTTGGCGGCCGCCAGCGTGACATCGCCTTCGCAAAACGCGCCGAGCATCTTCCACACGAAGAACAAGCCAGCCGTGCCGCGGCGCTCGCTTTCACGTCCTTTGGGCGCGCTGGAAATGTCATCGTAGAGAAGCACCATGTCTACGTTTTCGATGCCCTCTATTTCACAGAACTCGAGCGCGAGCTCGGCATTGAGTCGGTCGCCTTCATGGTGAGAGACGCAGAGCAACACGCCCCCTCCCCGATCGGCGGCGCGAATCCCGTCCAGGATGGGACCGGGTCCGGGCGCGGTGAATACCTCGCCGACGATATTGACGTCCAGCAGTCCTTGCCCGATCCAGCCGAGCATGGCCGGCTCATGCCCGCTGCCGCCGCCCATGACCAAGCCGACTTTGCCCGGCGCCTTGGGCTGCGCGCGCACGACGAGGCGGCCACCCTCGCGACGGACGATATCGCTATAGGCGGCACAGAAGCCGTCGAGCATTTCACCGACGATTCTGTCCGGCTCGTTTATTAGTTTGTGCTTGCGGGCGCTCATGATTGTTTTTCCCTTTATCGACGGGCGAGCCGCCGTCTCGCCCCTACGGAGATTGTCCGTGGATGGCAGCTAAGCGTGCATTTGCTAGCCGTCAAGCCAGCACGCCATCGGCCCGCAGACGCGCGATGTCTGCCGGGCTGTATCCGAGCTCCCCCGCCACTTCATCGCTGTGCTCGCCCAGGCGCGGCGGATGCCGGCGATAGACCAGCGGCGTATCCGACAAGTGAATCGGCGTCGCCAGCGATTTGATCAGACCGAGAGCCGGATGCTCCAACTCGACGATGAATCCGCGCTCGTTAACGTGAGGGTCGCCCAGCGCTTCCGCCACCGTGTTGATGCGCCCGCAGGGCACGCCGGCCGCGCGAAGTTCCGTTAGCCACTCAGCGCAGGTCTTGCCGCGGATGATGTCGCGAACGATGGGGAGCAGCGCGTCATAATTGGCGATGCGGTCGGCATTGGTGATGAAACGTGGGTCTGAGGCCAGGTCGCCTCGATCGACCTGTCGGCAAAATGCGCCCCACACATTGTCCGAGGCGACGCCCAGCATGAACCAGTCGCCGTCTTTCGCTTGCACCGCCTCATAGGGCACGACTTGCGGATGCCGATTGCCCCGCCGCGGCGGGTCCCTCCCCTCGGCGAAATACTCGCCGGCCAGATTGGCCAGCCAGGTCATCTGCCCTTCCTGCAGAGACATGTCCAAAAACTGACCAGCGCCACTTTGGTCGCGCGAACGCAGCGCCGCCAGGATCCCAATCACGGTGAACAAGCCGCAGGTCATATCGGCAATCGGCGTGGGGAAGCGCATCGGCGCGCCATCAACCTCGCCGGTCAGCGCCACTGTGCCCGATTCCGCCTGCGACACCAGGTCATAACCCGGCTGCCCCGCCCGCGGGCCAATCCGCCCGTAACCGCTGATCGAGACATAAACCAAACTCGGATTGATGGCGCTCAGCGTCTCGTAGTCGATGCCGTGGCGCTGGAGAGCGGCTTCGGTTCTGAGGTTGGTCAGGAAGACATCGGCGTCGCGCGCCAGCTTGTGGATGAATTCACGCCCGCCGCCGGCGCGGATGTCCAGGGCGATGCCGCGCTTGTTGCGGTTGACGGCCAAGTAGTAGCAGCTCTGATCGCCGATGTAGGGCGGCGCCCACTGCCGCGAATTATCGCCGATGCCGGGCTTCTCGATCTTGATGACATCGGCGCCGAGATCACCCAGGATCATCGTCGTGTAAGGACCGGCCAGCGCTTGCGTCTGGTCCACCACTTTGATGCCGCTTAAAGGCGCGTTGTCGCTGTTCATATTTTTGTCCGCCGCCGCTTAAGCGTAATTTCTTAACTAGCCACCATAACATTCATCTTATCCATTCGCGGAAAGGCATGCGAAGAAGTGGGTTCCTTCTGCTATTAAGATGTGTTCGCTATGCAAGAGTATCTCCATGTAAGCAGTCAGTGTCCACCAAAACGAGTCAAGATCACTCCCCCTCTCCCCTTGTGGGAGAGGGGGCCGGGGGGTGAGGGGTGGAAATACGCCCGCCCTCATACGCCGGCCTCCCGTCTTTCTTCCTCATGTCGATTGCGCCAGATCAACAGGCTAGCCAGCAATAGCAGCGCGCCCCATAAACCGAAGACCGCGCTCCAGCCGCTGAGCTCCACCAAACCGCCGATGCTGAAGCCAGCCATGCCGCCGAAAAAAGTGGACATCATGTTGACAGCGCCGGTGGTTGATGAGGCGCGCCCGGCCGGCGCCAGCAGCAAGGGCATCGAACTCACGGTCAAGCCAAAGGCGCCGTTCAAAGCCAGCAAGGCAAAGGCGACCACGACGATGGCAATGAGGCCCGTGCTCATGCTCAGCAGCAGAAAAGCCGCCGCCGCGGCCGCGAAGAGCTGTACGGCAGTCCCGAAGACTTGGTTGCTGCGCGTCACAAAATAGCGCGCCAGAAACAGACCCGCGAGCGCAATAACTTGCGTCAAGGCGGCGACCGCGCCCACCAAGCCGTCGGCGATCAGTCCAGTGTCCAGGATATAGGATGGCAGCCAAATGATTGTGCCATTGAAGACATAGCCGGAAAGCGCCGCCGCCAGCATGACGAAGGCGATGCCGCGCGCCTCGGCGATCATGGTCGATAGGCGAATGCCCTCGGATCTGGACTTTGGCGCGTCGATGCCGGCTCTGCGCCAGAATGCGAGTACGGCGAGGAGCGCCAAGCCAGGAAGCCAGAAGGCGGTCCGCCAGTTCTCGCCGGTCGCGGCCGCCCCAATCAGCACCCAGGTGATTGCCGTGCCCATGACATAACTGAAGGGCATGATGGTCGATACGCGTTTGATATGGCTGCGGTCCAGCCGCTCCGCCAGGATGCGAAACATGGGCGACCAGCCGCCCGACTGGGCGACCAGCCGCCCGACTGGGCGACTCCGTTGAGCCCCCACAAGATGAGCATGACAATCAGCGACGATTGAAAGGCGAAGACCAGATTCACGATAGCGCTGGCGAGCAAACCCAGGCTGACCAGTCGAAAGGGACTGACGTGGCTGCCGATCTCGCCGCTGATGAAGTGAAAGATGCCATATACCCAGAAAAAGATCGTGCCTAGAGCGCCGACCTCAGCGCGGCTGACGCCCAGGTCGAGCGCCAGCGCCGGCAAGACCACGCTGATATTCACGCGCCCCAGGTAATACAACGCGTAGGTGACCAGCAGGGCGCCCACCATCATATTCTGTTTTTTGGTTAGAGCGGGCTGCGATTCAGTCATCCGCTTCAGCGTAAAGCGCGCGAAGAAAAAAATGTAGGGGCGAGACTTGTCTCGCCCGCGCAAAATACCTTGCATCCCGCTGCGTTTAGCGCCCCCTCCGAAGGTCAGTGTCTACGCGACCCTAGCTCGCTGGAAGTCCGCCCCCCGTTGAGCGGGGGGACAGAGGGGGGAACAGGGGCCGCGCCGCGTAGACACTGGCGGTCGCGGGTGGGGTTGGCCGCCCGCCCGCTTTCTAAGGCCAATGGCCGCTTCATTCGTCCTCCTCGCTGCGATAGCGCCAGGTCACGGTGGCAGCCAGCAGCAGCAAGATGCCCCACAGCGCGAAGACTGCGCTCCAGCCGCTCGCCTCCACCAAGCCACCGATGCTGAATCCAGCCAAGCCGCCGGCGAAGGTCGCCATCATGTTAAGCGTGCCGGCGATCGACGATGCGCGCCCCTTTGCCGCCAGCACCAAGGGCATCGACGAGGTCACCAGGCCGAAGGCGCCGCCCAAGAGCATCATCGACAGGCACAAGACAACCAGCGAGAGCGCGATGGTTGAATAAGCTAGCAAGACGAAAGCGAGCCCGGTTGCCCCGAGCAGGAGCGCCGCCGTCGCCAAGGCCCGGCTCTTACGTCTGACGAGCTGGTGCGCCAGGATGAGGCCCGGGATAGCGACCACTTGCGTGAGCGCCGCGACGGCGCCGACGAGGTGCGGGCTGACCAACTCGCTATCGAGGATATATGAGGGGAGCCAAATGATCGAGCCATTGCGTACGAACCCGGCTAAGCCCGCGACCAAGAGCGCGAACGCCACGCCGCGCGCCTCGGGCAGGATGGCGGACAGGCGGAAAGCGCTCGAAGCCGCCACGGGCGTGGCCAGCCCCGCTTTCCACCAGAGCGTCGCCGTCAGCAGCAGGATCAATCCCGGGATCCAAAATGCGATACGCCAATTGACTTCAGCCGCGAGCGCGCCAAGCAGCGACCAGGTGACCATCGTGCCGATGACATAACTGAAGGGCAAAAGCGTCGAGGCGCGTTTGACTTGACTGGGGTCGAGGCGCTCGGAGAGGATGCGAAGCATCGGCGGCCAGCCAGTCGATTGCGCGAGACCGTTGACGGCCCATAGCGCGAGCATCATTACCAGCGATGTCTGAAAGCCAAACGCAAGGTTCACCAGCGCGGTTACAAGCAGACCCAAGGCGACCAGACGAACGGGATTGACCTGGCTGCCAAGCTGGCCGTTGACGAAGTTGCCGATGCCGTAGGTCCAGAAGAAGACCGTCCCCAATATGCCGATCTGCGCGCGACTGACATCAAGCTCAATGGCGAGCAGAGGCAAGACGACGCTGATATTCACCCGACCCAGATAAAGCAGCCCGTAGGTCGTACACAAGGCGCCGACCAGCAGGTTTTGATGCCTGGTGAGTGGTGATTGCGCCGTATTCATCGAATCCGGTGTAAAGGCGACTCCGTGAGTCGCCCGCCCTCCGCAGCTTATGTAGGGGCGACCTGCCAGGCCGCCCGCAAAGCCTCAAAATGTAGGGGCGACTCTGTGAGTCGCCCGTCTTGTTTGCGCGCTAATGTCCGTCGTTGGGCGTGCCAAGGCTCGCCCCTACAAGAAGTTCTCCTTAACGTGTGTACGGGTCAACCGGTGGCTGACCCATAAGGCGCGTTCCGTCAGTTGACTAACCGGCCGTGTAAATGAAACGCGCGACATCCGGATCGTCTACGTTGTCAATGGTAATGACTGCGTAGCCGGTGCCGACGCGCGCTGGCATCGAGGTCACGCCGCGCAAATTCGCCGCCTGCGCGATCACGCCGAGGTAGCCCATATCGGCCGGCTTCTGCGCGATGACCAGCGAAACGATGCCGTCGCGCAAGTAGCCGATATTCTCTTCGCTGGCGTCAAACAGCGCCACTTCCACCGCGCCTTGCAAGCCGGCATTTTGGATGGCCGCGCCCGCGCCCAAAGCGCCGAAGGTATTGGTGGCGAACATGCCAACGATATCGGGATTCGCTTGCAAGACAGCGGCCGTCTGCTGCTGGGCCATATCGGCGCTGTTCTCGTTGTAATCGACGCGGGCGACGATCAATCCGCCAGCCTCAGCCGCCGCCAGGCAGCCTTCCTCGCGCTGATCAGTCGTGCTGATGCCCGGGCGCGTGTTGGTGACGTAGATCTTCGCGCCTTCGCCCAGCTTATTGGCCAAGGCCGAACAAGCGATGCGGCCGCCTTCGACATTGTCCGAGCCGATATAGCTCAAGGGGAAGGTGACCTCGCCATCGGCGTAATTGCCATCGCCGATGAAGGTATCGACCGTCAGCACCGGGATGCCGGCGTCATGCGCGTCTTGCAGCACCGGAATCGACTGTTCCTTGTCGTTCGGCGCCGTCACCAGCGAGCTGATGTCGCCGCGCGCGATCAAGGCTTCGATAATCGGCGCGGAAACGGTGACGTCAAAGCGCTCCGGATCCTGCTGGATGACGTTGATTCCCAAGCGGCCCGCGGCGCCATAGACGCCGCGAGACATCGTGATGTAGAAGGGATCGGGATTCACACCAGGCACGAAAGCCAGGTTATAGCTCTCGTCCAGCGCCGGCGCCGGATCACTGGTATTGCTGGTGTAGATGAAGCGGGCCACATCCGGATCGTCAACGTTGTCGGCGGTGATGACGGCGTATCCGGTGCCGATACGCGCCGGGATGCTGCCGACGCCATCGAGATAGGCGGTGGCCAGGGCGACGCCGAGATAACCCATGTCGGCCGGCTTCTGCGCGATCACGAGCGAGACGATGCCATCATTCAGGAAGCCGATGTTTTCTTCGCTGGCGTCAAAGAGCGCCACTTCCACCGCGCCTTGCAAACCGGCGTTCTGAATCGCCGTGCCAGCGCCGAGCGCGCCGAAGGTATTGGTGGCGAACATGCCGACGATATCCGGATTCGCCTGCAAAACAGCCGCCGTCTGCGCTTGCGCGGTATCGGCGCTGTTCTCGTTGTAATCGACGCGGGCGACGACCAAACCGGTAGCCTCAGCCGCGGCCAGACAGCCTTCTTCACGCTGGTCGGTTGTGCTGATGCCGGGGCGCGTGTTGGTGACGTAGATCTTGGCGCCTTCGCCCAACTTGTCCGCCAGCGCCGAGCAGGCGATGTAACCGCCCTGCGTATTGTCTGAGCCGATGTAAGAGATCGGGAAGGTGACTTCGCCATCGGCATAGTTGCCATCGCCGATGAAGGTATCGACCGTGAGCACGACGATGCCGGCATCGTGCGCCGCCTGCAGCACCGGTATCGACTGCTCCTTGTCGTTCGGCGCCGTGACCAAGGCGTCGATATCGCCGCGGGCAATCAGCGCTTCGATGATCGGCGCCGAGACGGTGACATCAAATCGCTCGGGGTCCTGCTGTATGACCGTCAAGCCGAGGTCTACAGCAGCTTGATTCACACCGGTCGACATGGTGATGTAAAACGGATCCGGATTGACACCCGGAACGAAGGCGATGGTATAACCATCGTCTTGCGCGATCGCCCCAGGCGCGAGGCTGAGCGCGAAGAGCGCAAGAGCTGTTAGAACGAGGAATCTTTTCACGATAGATCTCCTTATGGAATCCGAACACTTTACCTCTCCGGCTCCCAAAGCCTGGCAACCGAAAATGTCTCAAAAGGTTATCGTATTCATTAACGATTTGCAAACTGTGCGCTCTGAGGAGACTGGTCAAGCGAGGGCGAACGATCGGAGGGCTTGCGGATGCATTGGTCGTATGCGGTATCATCGGTAGGGTGGCGCCCGACTAAGAGGAGCTTAGCGATAGATGAAGACATGCATCGTAGTGAGCGGGGGTGACGCGCCGGGCATCAACACCGCCATCGATAGTTTCGCTCGGTTGGCTAGACAAAATGGCGATCACGCGCTTGGCGCGCAAGGTGGATTCGCCGGCTTGCTCGACGATCAGTTGGTGGAGCTTGATTGCTCCCTCGTGTCTTTGCTGGCCGGGCGCGGCGGGTCCATCCTGCCATCGAGCCGCAGGCCGGCGCTGCAGGATCCGAAGGCCCGCGAAAGACTGAGCGAAGTGATGCGGCGGCGCGGCATCGACAATCTGCTGCTCTTCGGCGGCGACGGCACGATTCGCCATGTCGCGCCCTTGCTGGCGCGATGGGGCATAGCTTACATCGTCTTGCCGACAACCATTGACAATGATGTGGCCGGCGCCGACTACACGCTTGGGCATGATTCCGCCTGCAACTTTGCGCTGGGTGTGGTCAACGGGATCCGCGCGACCGCGCATGCCTTGCCCGGGCGCATCTTCCTGCTGGAGACCCTGGGCGCGCCGACCGGCCATCTGGCGCTGGCGATTGCCTACGCGAGCGGCGCCGATCTCGCCCTGCTGCCGGAATACCCGCTTGGACTGGATTGGCTGTGCGAGCGCTTGACGGAGATCGTGGCTCGCCAAGGCCTCGCGCTGGTCGTCCTATCGGAAGCCTATCCCGATATTGACCGGCTAGTGGAAGAGATTCCGCGGCGCAACGGCATTCGCCTTCGCTATACCGCTCTGGGGCATGCGCAGCGCGGCGCCGATGTCTCCCATTGGGATCGCTGCGTCGCCCGCGACATGAGCCGCGTCGCCTGGCGTGCTTTCAAACATGGCATTGGCAGTGGCACGGTCCTATGGCGCGAAGGCGCGGCGCTGCTTCATCAAGGAAGCCTGACAAGTGAACTTAAGCCGCCACCCGACCGGCGCCAGTTTGAGTTTATCAACCAGCTATGAGCGCCTATTTGGCATTTGACTTCGGCGGAACGCGCAGTCGCGCCGCCCTCTTTGACCGCGACATGCGCTTGATCCGGCGCGCCGAAACGCTCAGCCGCGTCGGCGACGGGCCGGACATTGTCCTGGAGCGCTTGGTTAATCTGGGCAAATCTCTGAACATTCCCGAAGACGAATTGGTATCTATTGGCATCGCGGCGCCCGGTCCGCTGGACACTGCGGCCGGCGTCATCATCAAAGCCGAGACCTTGCCCGGCTGGTCGAATGTACCGCTCGCGGAGACATTAAGCCGGGCTTTTGCTGGCCTGCCCGCTTATATCGAAAACGACGCCAATCTCGGGGCCCTGGCGGAGTATCACCTGGGGGCGGGGCAGGGCGCCGACCCGATGATTTATCTGACGATCAGCACCGGCATCGGCGGCGGCGCGATCATCAACGGCGAGCTCTTCAGTGGATTCGGCGGGCATGCAATTGAACCCGGCCACATGCGCTTCACCTTGCCCACGGGCGGCATACGGCGCTGGGAGGAACTGGCGTCAGGAACGGCGCTGGGCGATCTGGCGCGGCAACAACTGCGGGCGGGAGCAAGCCCGTCGGTCTTGCGCGATATTGAAGCGATCGATGGTCGGGCGGTTGGGGATGCGGCTTTGGCCGGCGACGAATTCGCGCTCGACTGTCTACGGCAAGCCGGAATGTGGTTGGGATTGGGGCTGGTCAACTTGCTGCATCTCTTCAACCCGGCGGCCGTCGTCTTGGGCGGCAGCGTGATGAAGCTGGGCGACTTAATTCTGGATCCGGCGCGAAAGGCGATCGAGGAGCATGTTCTATTTGAAGGCTTCCTGCCGGAAAGTCTCCTCCGCCCGGCACGATTCGGCGATGACGTTTGCCTTGTCGGCGCCGCGCTGCACGCCCGCCACAAGTTATAATCTGCAAGGCTTGTCCGGCAGTGAGACGCGGCGCATTAGACAAATTCAGTGTCCACAAAACGGGTCTAGACCAGGGAGCGACGCGGACAATTAGTCTGATCCCTGCGTTTCGCCCCTTTATGGCAACATGACGGGATTGCCGCCTATTCATCTTCAAGGTGCGGAATATGACATGCTGCACGGCGATTCGGCGCGCCTGCAACAGAAGGCCTTCGCTGAAGGAGCGCCCCTCCGCTTTTGCCGCATCGCCCGCGCTACAGTGTCAAAACGACAACCCCTTCGTCGGCAATCTTTCGGATGTGATTGGCAGTCTGCGGCGCCACCGTTTCGCCGCCGGCCAGCGCCCGGGTAACGGTGGCTGTTGAGACGCCGGCAACCGAGGCGACGTCTTTCAACGTGATTGCCATCTTAGCGCTTAAGATATGGTGTCGCGGTCAAAGCCATCATCGTGCAGTGGCTTGCCATGTCATACGGCGCCGGGTTAGATGAACCGCTGCTTCATCCACGCGGCGGTGTTGAAAAAACTCGCCACCGCGCTCCCTGGCGGAACCAATTGATCACAGGCCGCTCGCAATTCATCGCTCAGCTTCAATTCCAGGACGGGCAGCAGGTGCTCAAGCTGCTCGACGGTGCGCGGACCGATGAGCGGCGCGGTGATGCCCGGCTGGTCTTTGACCCAGAGGGTCGCCAGCTGGGCTGGTGAGACCCCGTGATCTCCCGCGAGCCGGACGACCTGCTCGCCGACATCGACGCCGGCTTGGTTGATGCGCTCGGAGTAGATGCCGCCGCGGAGCGCGCCGCGCGAATCAGCCGGCAAGTCGGTCGCGCTGGGGTAGCGCCCAGCCAGGACGCCTTGCGCCAGCGGCGACCAGGTGATGAGACCCAACCCGTATGCCTGGCACAAGGGGACCAGCTCGTTTTCGATGCGCCGGTCCAGCAAATTGTACGGCGGCTGTTCGCAGACAAAGCGCGCGTAACCTTTCAACTCGCTGACCATGATTGCTTCCATGATCTTCCAGGCGGGGTGGGTGGAGCTGCCGATGTAGCGCACCTTGCCTTGCCGCACCAGATCGGTCAGCGCGCCCAGCGTTTCATCGACGGGAATCGTCGGCGATGGGCGATGGACTTGATAAAGGTCGATATAGTCCGTACCCAGCCGCCGCAGCGAGTCTTCACAAGCGCGAATGAGATGGAGGCGCGACAGATCTTCATCATTTGGTCCCGGTCCGACGCGTTGAAATGCTTTGGTCGCCAGGATGACTTCCTGCCGGGGAAGCCCCTTGGCGAAGGCGCGGCCGATGAAGCGCTCGCTCTCGCCGTTGGTGTAGGAGTTCGCGGTATCTATCAGATTAATGCCGGCGTCGACGGCCCGCTTCAGCATGCGGATCGATTCGTCCTCCGGCGTCGGATCGGCGAAATTGCCGGTTCCCAATCCAAGCGGCGCGACTTTGACGCCGCTGCGACCTAGAACACGATATTCCATAATGCCCCCTCCTCGCCATTCGCATGTTTCAGACATTATAAACCATCTCGGGTGTGCCCCCATGCAGCCCGCAAATCTATGTGCCAATTGTACGGGCGAGCCGGTGGCTCGCCCACAAGGTGAAATGTAATGATTTTGGTGAGACGGGTCAGCCACCGGCTGACCCCTACAGGTATCATTAATTTGGGGAATCGTAGTGACGTCCGCCGGTCTCTGTCATCGCCACCCTCGGTGCTAGAGGTGTACTTCCCCGTCACTTGAAGCGATGTCACGGCACGGTTAAACTTAGCGGATGAAGTCCCTGCGGCGCATTTTTCAATTCACGCGACCTTACGCCTGGTATCTCTTCTTCGGATTCTGGGCTACTGTCCTGCCGGTTGCGATGGAGCTGAGCGTGCCGCGCCTGCTCCAGTTCATGATTGACGAAGGCATCCGCCCGCGCGAGATGGATATGATCTGGCTCGGCGCCTTCTGGATGTTCGTTGCCGCCATGATCGGCGCCTTGAGCACGCTCGGGCAGGGCTTGTGCCGGGCGGTGGTCTCGCAAGGGCTGGCATTGGATATTCGCCACGCCCTTTTCCGCCATATTCAGTCGCTGTCATTTGCCAACCTAGACCAGATGCAGACGGGCCAGCTGATGACGCGCGTCTCTAGTGATGTCGATGTCGTGCGCATGTTTTCCAGCGCCGGCTTGGCTTTGCTGCTACGCGTGCTGCTGATGATTGCCGGCAGCATGATCATGCTGCTGCTGACCGACTGGCAGCTCTCGCTGATTATGTTTGCGGTCGCCGGCGTCTCGGGCATTTTCATTCGCTATCTGATGATGAAAGCGACGCGACTGTTCACTGTCGTGCAGCAGAAGCTGGGCGCGCTAAATACCCTGGTGCAAGAGAATCTGGCCGGCATTCAGGTGGTCAAAGCCTTCGTCCGCGGCCGCTTCGAGATCGATCAGTTCAGCTTCGCCAATCTGGAATATCGCGAGCGGAATATCGAAGTCGGCCAATTGATGGCCGTCGCGATGCCGATCTTGCAGGTGCTGACGAATGTTGGCACGGTCGCCGTTCTCTGGTTTGGCGGCGCTTCGGTCATTGGCGATCGGCTGACAATCGGTGAACTGATCGCCTTCAACAATTACTTGATGACCGGTATGGGTCCGCTGCTTTTCTTGGGCAATCTGCTGATGATGTCCGCCCGCGCCGAGGCTTCCGCTGAACGTGTGATGGAGGTGCTCGACACGAAACCGATGTTGAAGATCGCCGAAGATCCGCACCGATCCGCTAGTCGGGGCGAGCGTCGCCCGCTGCGCGTCCGCTTCGAGAATGTGTCTTTCCACTATAGCCGCCAAAATGGGGGCAAGTCGAACGGCGCTGACGGCGTAAGCGGCGATGACGTCCTGCACGGGATCAGTTTCAGCGCCGAACCCGGCCAGCAGATTGCGCTGCTGGGCGCGACCGGCTCCGGCAAGAGTACCCTTGTCAATCTCATATCGCGCTTCTATGACGTCAGTGGCGGCTCGGTGTTGGTGGATGGCGTCGATGTGCGCGATTGGGATCGGGCCGACCTGCGCGGCAATATCGGCATGGTGATGCAAGAGTCAATCCTCTTCAGCGGCAGCGTGCGCAACAACATCGCGTACGGTGCGCCTTCGGCAACGCTCGCCGATGTGATGGCCGCGGCGCAGGCCGCGCAGGCGCACAAATTCATCACAGAGATGCCGCGCGGTTACGAAAGCGTCGTCGAAGCGGGTGGCGCCAATCTCTCCGGCGGGCAGAAGCAGCGTATCGCCATCGCCCGTGCGCTACTGATAAAACCAGCTATCCTTGTTTTCGATGACAGCACCAGCGCTGTCGACATGGAAACCGAATATCGAATTCAGGCGGCGCTGGAAGGGCTGGCTGCACGGGCGACCACGTTCATCATCGCGCAGCGCATCACCAGCGTCATTTATGCCGACCAAATTCTCGTCCTCGATCATGGGCGCATCGCCGCGCGGGGCACGCATCAGGAATTGCTCGACAGCAGCGAGATCTACCGCGAAATATTTGAATCGCAACTGGGCGAGGTGGCGACCAGTGCCCCCCATCCCCCGGCCC
>WTGC01000090.1 GCA_011523705.1 Chloroflexota bacterium
GTTCAAGCGGATGGGCACTGCGAGTTTGCCGAAGACAGCATCAAGATTGGCGGGCTGGTTCCGCTCTCGGCGCCGGGCGCGGTCGCCGGTGGCGTCGCCATGTCATGGGCGATCAATCGAGCGGCGGACGATATCAACGCGGCCTGCGGCGTCTCAATCGACGGCGTCAACCACGCGATTGAGATCGTCATCGGCGACTCGGAAGGCAGCCCGGAACGCGGCCAAGCCGTAGTCGAACGCTTCATCCTCGAGGATGAGGTCCATGCCGTCACCGGCGTCTATCACAGCGCTGTCGGCTTGGCGACCATGGGCATGTTGGATGAGAACGGGATACCGACCGTCTTCTCAGAACCCTGGAACGATAACGTCAGCGCCAACGGCATCATGGAATACGACGGCAGACCGCCACGCAACGCCGATGGTGTCGATCACGTATTCCGCGTGTCGCCCGCCAGCTCCATGGTCGGTGGCGTAGTCGTCAACTGGCTGATCGACCTGGGCGTCGGCAATGTCGTCATCATCGCCGAGAACACGGACTACGGTCAGCCAGCTGCAGCCGATGAATTGGCTCGCTTTGAAGCAGCCGGCGCGACGGTATCGCAGATAAACGTTGAATTGGGCACGGAGGACTTCGTCCCCATCCTCAGCCGCATTCAAGCCAGCGCTGAGACTCCGGATGTCGTCCGCGTCCTGGTGACCGGTGAAACATCCTACAATCTCACGCAGCAAATGGCGGAGCTGGGCATCGCGCCTTCAGAAGACACCATCTGCGTCACCAACCAGGTCGCCTTCCAGTCGGAGCAGTATTGGCAGAACGTTCCCGATGGCAATTACTGCGCCTTCAACCGCGTGGGCATCATCCCTAGTCTCTTCAGCGATACAGCGGTCGAATTAAACGCGGCCTACTTTGAAGAGTTCGAGGATATCGTGCCCAGTTATGCGATGGCTTCCTACGATGCCGTTTGGATCATCGCCGATGGCATGGCGCGCGCCGGCTCCTCCAGTGATGGCGCGGCGATCGTCGCGGCGATAGAAACCACCGACCTTGACCTGTCTCAGGGGCGCTACTATTTCGAGTACGGCAACCACAATCCGGAACTGCCCGAAGGCACGCCCGCATTCATGTGGCATCAATGGCCCGATCCGGTCGTCACCATGATGCAGTACTTCGAGCAAGGTCAAAGCTCACTAGATGCGGCAGTGATATTCCCGGAAGTCTATCAGACTCATGGTTCGGGCTACATCGCGCCGGGCACTTCGCCATAAGCATTCGCGGATCCTGATGGGATACGATCTCCACATCAGGATCTTACTGCCAGTTGGGTGGGCGCTTTGCCCACCCGCTGCCTTAACCCAAGAGGCAGATCTGGATGGTCATTGAAGATACGCTGTTCATCCTTTGGCTCATGCTCGCCGGTCCCCTATGGGCAGCAGTTGGCCTCTTCGTTCTTCCCGGCGTTAACCAGGGGCGCGGGGAGAAAGAGCAAATCCCGGCTACGACCCTGAAAATCGCCGGGCTGATTGGCGGTTTCGCCTTGGGACCAGTGGGCGTGGGACTGTTCTACTTCGAGCCGGACCTCGTTCGGCGCACGCCGTTGACCGTCGGCGTCGTGTTCACAGTATTCGTAACATCGCAGGTACTGGTAGCTGTCGTCGATCCGAACTTGCCTTCAGCCCTCTGGCTGCTGCTGGCGGGTCCATTGTGGGCGGCGCTGGCAGCGTATTTCATTCCGCGCCATTACCGTGATCTCGAAGCCGATGACCAGAATGTGCTGACCGCGGCCGCCTTGGGCGGCTTTGCCATTGGTCCGCTGATATTTGGCGTGATGTGGAAGACCGCGCCAAAGGTCAACCGCGACTGGATGGTCACACTTGGCTCGCTGGGCGCCTGGCAGATTTATGCGCTTTTCGCCATCCAAAACCCGACCAACCCCTGCGTGGCGCTGCCCTTCGCCGCCACCTATTTGACCCAACAGACCGCAAACGGCATCGTCATCGGCTGCATCTATTCTTTGATGGCGGTCGGCTTGACCTTGATTTATTCGGTGCAAGGCGTCGTCAGCTTTGCCCATGGCCAACTCTACATGGTCGGCGGCTATTTCTCCTTCTACTTTCTGGAGCACGCCAGCTATCACCTCAGCGAGCTCACAGGAGCGGACATCAGCGTCAACCCGATCTGGGGCATACCAGTCGCGGCCTTCATCGTCTTCATCATGGGCGCGGTATTCGAGCGCGTTTTTCTCAAGCCGATGCACGAAGGTCTGATCGAGCGCGTATCCGAATACGCCATCCTGATCACGTTTGGATTCGGATTCTTCCTCGAATACACCACGCTGGCGGTCGCCGGTCCATTCCCACAGAAAACGGACCGCTTTATCCAGATTCGCCGCTTCACGCTTGACCGACATTACTTTAATGACGAACTCTTCTTCGGCCCAATTCATATCATTGGCGACCGCGCCTTCGCTATGGTCGTCGGCATTGTATTGATTTTTGCGCTGCTCTATTTCTTGCAGCGTTCCTGGACCGGCCGCGCCTTGCGCGCCACGAGCCAGGACCGGCAGGCGGCGGCAGTCACCGGCATCAATCCGACTAATATGAACACGCTGTCGTTCGCTATGGGCTCAATGCTGGCGGCCATGTCGGGAGCGGCATTAATTCCAATTTTCAATTGGGTGCCTTGGGTCGGCGCCGAGATGGTCGGCCGGTCCTATGTGATCGTGGTGCTTGGCGGGCTGGGTTCGGTGCCCGGCGCGCTAACGGGCGGCATCATCGTCGGCATTGTGGAAGCGCTGGGCGCGGGCTGCCATCCGGACCCCAGCCGCGGCGCCGCTTATAAGGAAGCCTTCGCCCTGGTGATATTCGCCCTAGTCTTGCTGCTCAAACCGACCGGGCTATTCGGCAGGGAGCAGCATTGATCATGGTAGTCTTCAGGCGCTTCGAGTCGGCAATCGATCAAGGCATCGGCCGCCGGAAACTGGGTTATCTTGTCCTTGTTCTGGTCATTCTGTTTTTCCTTTGGTTCCCCAACGACACCTCGCAATCCAATTACACCAAGACTGTTTTCATCAGCGGCTTCTTCTACGCGATTATGTCATCCAGCTGGGCTTTGCTGGCGGGTATCGCCGGGCAGTTCTCCTTCGGTCACATGGCTTTTATGGGGATCGGCGCTTATGCCGCCGGTTTGATCGCGCGCGACGGCATCACCTTCGCGTTGCTCGGCGTCAGCATCGGTCCTGAATCCATCTCAGCTGTCGGTTCTATCATCATTGGCACAATCGCCGCCGGCGCAGTCGGCTTGGTGATCGGCTGGCTGCTGCTGCGTTTGCGCGCCGCCTATCTAGCGCTCTTCACGATCGCCTTCTCTGAATTATTCCGCATCATGATGTTGACCGAATACGACTACACCGGCGGCTCCAACGGCTTGTCGCTGCGCCCCCTGCTTCAGATCGCCGATGTCAACGCCGCGCGTCAGGTCGAGTATTATCTGATGTTCGGCTTGCTGATCGTCTGCCTGTTTGCCCTGTATCGGGTAGCGAACTCGCCCATTGGCTTGTTCCTGCGGGCGATGCGGGAAGACGAAGACGCCGCCTCAGCTCTCGGTGTCAATGTTGTGCGCTACAAGATTCTGGTCTTCGTTTTCACCAGCATGATTGTTGGCTTCGCCGGCGCGATCTTTTACAGCGATGTCGGTTCCGAGCGCATCATCCCCGAGCAGTTGGAAATCCTGCAGATGTCGCTGATCATCGCTTATGCTGTTATCGGCGGAATGGAAAGCCTGATCGGGGCGGCGGCCGGCGCATTCATCTCACGCTACCTGCTGGAGGCGATGCGACAAGTGGTGATCACCCTGCCCTTCGGCATGACGACCTACGATGGCTCTGACGCTTTCGTCTGGGAGCCGGGCTATTGGCGCTTTGCCCTGTTCGGCGTCGTGATGGTCTTCACCTTGCGTTATATGCGCAACGGATTGCTTTACCCCATCATCACCTGGTTCAGCGGACGCGACATCGCGATGAAGGAAACCGTTTCCCGGCGCGAGAGCGATGATGATCAGGCCGCGCGAATCGAGGCGGACGATGAGTGATCTCCACCTGGAACTCAACAACGTGTCCAAACGCTTCGGCGGCCTCCAAGCAGTAGATCACGTGTCATTCACCGTGACAGAACCCGAATTGATCGGCATGATCGGACCCAACGGCGCGGGCAAAACCACGCTGACCAATTTGATGAGCGGCATGCTCAAGCCAAGCAGCGGCACGATCTACCTCAATGGCAGGCGCATAGACGGGCACCCGCCCTACGATGTGACGCGCGCGGGTTTGGGCCGCACCTTTCAAATTACGCGCGCCCTTGGCCGGATGACGGTTATGGAGAATATGATGGTGCCGGGTTTGGCGCATAATCCCCGCGGGGGGCGCGCCGATCTGGAAGCGCGCGCCCACGAGATCCTGACGCTGTTGACGATAGACCATTTGACCAATGAACTGAGCCGCGCCTTGAGCGGGGGCCAACGCAAGCTGCTGGAATTGGGAAGGCTGCTGATGCTTGACCCGGCCGTCATCATTCTGGACGAGCCCTTCGCCGGCGTGCATCCGCGCTTGCAGGATACGATTACCAACTATATCAATCGCGTACACGAAAACGGCAAGGCGATTATGTTTATCAGCCACAACATGGGCGCCGTCTTCGAGTTAAGCCAGCGCCTGATCGTCCTGCATCATGGCGCGGTGATCGCCGATGGCGCGCCGGACGCCGTCCGGAATGATCCCGCCGTGATTGACGCCTATCTCGGCCACGACGAGGACGACTAAATGCTGGAAATCAACGACCTCTACGTCGGCTACTACGAAGATCTGCACATCCTCCGCGGCCTGAGCCTGACTGCGCAGACCGGCAAATTGACAACCATCCTCGGCGCCAACGGCGTCGGCAAGTCGACGCTGCTCAAAGCGGTTTACGGTTTCCTCAAGCCGCACAGCGGTCAAGTCTTGCTCAACGGCAATGATGTCACCGGCACGGCGACCCACCGCTTGATTGATCTTGGCATCAGCTACATCCCGCAGCAGCCGGGCGTCTTCAAGCACATGAGCGTGCGGGAAAACCTCATGCTGGGCGCCTGGACATTCAAGAAGGACAAGAAGCGGATCGAGAGCAAGATCGAAGACAACTTCAATCGCTTTCCCATCCTCCGCGAAAAGCAGCACGATCACGCCGGCAGCCTCTCGGGCGGCCAGCAGCGCATGGTGGAAATCGGTCGCACGCTGATGACCGACCCCGAGGTGATTCTCGTTGATGAACCGACGGCGGGTTTGGCGAAGCTGCTGAGCGAAGAAGTGTACGAGATGCTCGTCGACTTGCGCGATGAAGAGGGCTTAACGATCTTGCTTGTCGACCAGGAAATCCGCGAAGCGCTGAAAATCGCCGACTACGTCTATGTACTGGAATTAGGACGCAACAAGTTCGAGGGTCCGCCCGCAGAATTCACCGATCTTGAAAAAGCTTTCTGGGCTTAATCGACTCCGTTAGCCCTTCAGGCCCGTCATCACCACACCCTGAATGAAGTAGCGCTGCGCCAGGAAGAAGAGCGCGATCACTGGCAAGGTCACGGCTGTGGACGCCGCCAATTGCAGATCCCAGTGGATATCGGTCTGGCTGCGGAAGGAAGCCAAGCCAACCGCGATAGTGAAATTGTCCGGCGAGCGCAGATATGTGATCGGACCGATCAGATCATTCCAGGCGAAGAGGAAAGTGAAGATGCCAATCGTAATCAGCGCCGGCTTGGACAGGGGAAGCATAATCCGCCAATAGACGCCGAACTCGCTGCAGCCGTCGATGCGCGCGGCATCGGCGATCTCCTCCGGTATCGTGCGGAAGAACTGGCGCATCAAGAATATGTTGAAGGCGCCGCCGCCGAAGAATGGCGGCACGACCAGCGGCAAGAATGTATCGACCCAGCCCAGGCGTGAAAAGATTATGAAGCTCGGCACTAGCAGGATGGCGTATGGAAGGAAGAGCGTCGCCATCACGATGCCGAACCAGAAATCGCGCCCCGGGAAACGCATCCGCGCGAATCCATACGCGCAAAATGACGACGTGAAGACGACGGCGGTCACGTTCAAACCGGCGACCAATATCGTGTTGCGAAAATAGGTCGCGAAGGGTTTGTACGTCAGCGCGTAAACATAATTCTCCGGCATCCAAGGATTGGGAATCAACTCCGGCGGATATTGGAAAATGTTGATCTGTGTTTTCAGCGAACTGGAAACGAGCCAGATGAAGGGCGTGATCATAACCACGGCGAAAAACACCAGCAGGAAAACTGTCAGCCAATGGAAGAAGATATCGCCGTAAGACTTTGGTGGACGTCTTGATACGACGAAATTGGCTCGCTTCTCGCTAAATCCCACGACTCGCTCCTAATCGCCCGGATTCTCATAATAGACGCGCGAACCGATATAGCGAAAAACGATGAAGGACAGCACCATTAAGATTGCGAAGAGCAGCCAAGATAGCACTGCCGCGTAACCCATCTTCTGGCTTTGGAAAGCCGTGCGAAAAATGTAAAGAACCAGGAATAAGGTCGCGTTCTGCGGTCCCCCGTTTGTGATCAACAACGCGCTGACAAATACCTGGAATGAATTGATGAAGCCGATGACGAGATTGAAGAATATAATCGGCGACATCATCGGCAGTGTCACGTACAGCAAGCGCTGCCAGCGACCGGCTCCGTCTATCTCGGCCGCTTCGTAGAAGATCTGCGGAATGCCCTGCAAGCCAGCCAGGAATATAATCATTGAGCCGCCGACGCCCCAAACGGTCAGAATGACAAAAGCCAGCATCACCCAATTGGGATCTTGCAGCCAGCCGATTTTGGGACCGCCAAAAGCGCGAATGACATAATTGATCAAGCCGAATTCGGTGTTGAAGAGCCATGCCCATAAGATGGCATTCGCCACCGCCGGCACGATACTGGGCAAGAAATATATAGTGCGAAAGACGGCGATGAATCGAAATTTGGCGTTGATTAAGTTCGCCAGGAAGAATGCGAAGACCAAGCCGAGCGGCACCGATATGGCAGAGAAGACTATCGTGACCTTCAAGCTCTGCGCCAAAATCGCATCATTGAGCAGCCGATTGAAATTGAAGGCGCCGGCAAAGCGCGGGGGAGAAATCAGATTCCAACGATGCACTGTCAACTGGCCCGCGACAACCGCCGGCGCCAGCCACCAGAACAGAAAGCCGAGGATGAAAGGCATGATGAATACATAACCCATTATCGTACGGCGCTGCTTCAAGCTCAGGCGGTTGTATTGACGCGTCAGCCAGAAGCCCTTTGCGTTGGCGATTGTCTTTGTCTCAAGTGCCATATTTTCCAGTTGCCCACGAACTCGTATTAAGATGGACACCGCGGGGAATTCCAGGAAAATCCCCGCAGCGACCATCGTTGCAACCTGCGATGTCGATGGGCATCGGCAACCGAATAGCTACATACCCTCTCGCGCGAACATCAACACTTCGTTGGCTTGACGCACGGCATCGGGGAAGACGGCTTCGGCTTGCTCACCATTGGTGAGCGCCTCGAAGGCCGGCGTGATGTAATCGTTGCGCGCTTCAATCCAACCCGGCGGCAGATGCGCGGCGACGCCATGCCTGGGCAAATAATCGGTGGCGAACTGCGAATAATTGGGCGGATGGATGCCCTCGGTGACCCAGCCCTTCAAGCCCTCTTCGGTCAGCATGGCGCTCTGATTCGGGATCCACAAGCCGATCCTGGCGAAGTGCTCTTGATAGAAAGGCGTCGCCAAGAAGCGCACCCAGCGCCAGGCCTCCTCCGGATGTTCGGTGGAAGCGAGCACGGAGTGGAAATGCGCTTGCATGACGCTGGCGGGCTTCGCCATTTTCGGCAGCGCGCCCGTGCCCATCGCCACATCAAGCAGGGACGGATTCATCCATGACAGCGCCCAGGAACCATCGACGCCCATAGCCAAGCGACCAGCATTGATCATCTGGGTGTTGTTCATGCCAAGGCTCTCGATGGAGGCGGTGCGCGGGGCGACATGGTGGACGTGCACCAGATCGGCTACGCGCTGCATCGCTTCCAGCGCTTCGGGCGAATCCAGCGCGCATAGCCCCTCTTCATTGATGAACTCGCCGCCATTGGAGTGAACGGCAGCCGCTAAGGGCATCCACCACGATGTCGACCAATCCACCGCCCATTGGACAATGTCCTCGCGGTCGAAGCCGGCGTCATCGGGATGGCGACCGCCGCTGTCCATGGTGAGCTGGTTGCATACGGCGAGGAAATCATCCCATTCCCAGATTTCGTCATCCTGGAAGCCGGGCGGCGTGATGCCCGCTTCGTCAAAAAGTTCGGCGTTGTAGTAAATGTGATGGGCGACCCAAGTGGAGCCGATACCATACCAACGACCGTTGACCTCGCAGCGCGTCGACTCTTGCGGTTCGATGAAGTAGTTGGGCGCGCCCAGCAGCGGGTCGTTCTTGACGAGGTCGGTGATGTCCATGAGGACGCCGCCGGTGGCGAAGGTCTCATAGTCGTCGGAGCGAATGAAGGAGGTGTCGGGCGCAGTGCCAGCTGCGATATTGGTTAAGGTAACTCGCGAATACTCGCTGGCGGATGGCGTATGCTGCCACTCGACTGTGAGGTCGGGATTTTCGGCTTCGAAGACTTCAATGGCAGCCAATACGCCCTCGTCTTCGGCAATACCGCCCCAACCGCCGAATGTGATGTTGGTCACATCCTGCGCCAGCGCCGGCGGCAGATAGCCGAACTGCGCCAGCATAGCCGCCGCCGTCGCGGAACCACCCGTCAACTTCAAGAACTCTCTACGTGAAATACTCATGACTCTGCTCCTTCTAGAACACTTGATAACACTTGAGTTTCCATCCGGGCTGCGAGACCCGGGCTACACCAATCTAGCTTGAGCGAATCCAGACGCGCATCTCGCCCAGCGCACGATTCGCCCACAGGTAATAGGGAATCGCCCTGAAAGTGAATGCCGTCTCATTATAGCCTGTCTGACTGTGGTGACGATAGAGCGCTGTGCTGTCTTCGGCTGGCTCAATCCGAAGCGCCTGCCCAGTAATCACCGAGACGCCACCAAACAGCTCGCTGTCAAATGCTGCATCCATCGCGGCATTTGCCGGAATGCAAACATTCGCCAGGCGCGCTCCATTGTCGACTTCTTCGAGGCAGTAAACCAGTGGTCCACGCTGCAGGGCAATCTGGCCGGCGGTCTGCCGGATGCTCGGATGCGGCATCACCCGTTCGACCGGCATCGCCAGCGTCAGCTCAATCGCGTCGCCATCTGACCATTCGCGCGACAAGACCACGTAGCCGCGCTCAGTTGAAGCCGTCTGCGCCGCGCCGTTGACCGTTAGCTGATAATCGTAACACCAATCGGGAATGCGCAGCGCCACTTCACAAGATACTGGCTGCTCCGTTTTCACAGCGATTTGGATTGTCCCGTCCCAAGGATATTGCGTACTTTGCACCAGCTGAATCTCTGCGCCACCTACTTCAAGAGTTGCTCTGTTGTCATGATACATTTGCACGTAAACGCGATCGCCCGCCTGCGAATAAGCGTATTCGCCGATGCTCGCGATCAAGCGCGAGATATTTGGCGGGCAGCATGGGCAATGAAACCAGGGCGTACGACGATGATGCCCGTTTTCCATGTTTTCGTGCCAGCGACCTTGCGGGTTGACGCCCGGGTAAGCCGCCAGCGGATTGGCGTAAAAGAATGCGTCCCCGGCATGGGAAAGCCCGCTAAGCGACGAGTTGTAGATGGCGAGCTCCATGACATCAATGTAGCGGCTGTCGGGATCGAGATGGAACATGCGATGCGCCCAGAAAGCCAGGGCGATGGCGGCGCAGGTCTCGCAATAGGCGGTCTCAGTGGGCATATCGTAGGCGAATGTGAAGCCTTCGTTATGATGCGACGGTCCGACGCCGCCATGCACATACATCTGATGCCGCGTCAGGTCGTCCCAAAGCACACGCGACAAGCTCAGCAGGCTTTCGTCGCCCGTCTCCAGCGCCACATCGGCGATGCCGGCGTAGAGATAGCAGGCGCGCACCGAGTGACCGTTCGCCTCCGTATGCGCGCGTAGAGGCAAATGCGCCTGACAGTAGCGATAAGTCCGCGCCCAATAGCTATCCGGGCTTTCGCCGCGATCAAACGCCTCCTGGTCATAATAATGCGGCGCTTGCCCGCGTTCGTCGACGAAGTACGACGCCAAATCCAGAAAGCGCCGCTCGCCAGTTTCCCGGTACATCTTGACCAGCGCCAGTTCAATCTCCGGGTGGCCGGGATAACCGCGCCGTTTGCCTTCTTCCACGCCGAATGTCGCCGCAATATGATCGGAAAAGCGCGCGAGCACATCGAGCAGTTTGCGTTTGCCGGTGGCTTGATAGTAGGCCACCGCCGCTTCCATCAGGTGCCCGGCATTATACATTTCGTGATTGTCGCGCAGATTGGCCCACTGCCCCTCGGGGAAATGCAGGGGAAAGTAGGTGTTGAGGTAGCCGTCATCGAATTGGGCGTTCTCAATCGCGTCAATCAGCGCATCGGCGGTCGCTTCCAGCTCCGCGTCGGGATGTGCCGCGAGGCTGTAGGCGGCTGATTCCAACCACTTGCCTGAATCCGAATCCCAGAAAACACGCACGCCAATCCGCTGATGTGAAGGCGGAGGAACGGGCGGTCCTTCCATCGCCCAGGAAGCCACGCGCCCCGTCTCTTCCAGCTTCTGATAGATAGCGGGGATCGTCACCTCGCGGTTTACGCGCTGCCGCTCACCCCAAAATCCGCCGCTGATTGCCACCTTGCTCAAGTGAATCGGGCGATGACGATGGGCGCTATTGTCTTGCATAATCAGCCTCCTGTAACGCAGGACGGAACGGGCGCGCCCTATGCTTTTTCGGCCGCAACTGTGTCACATCAGTAAGTTCCACAATTTGCGGCATCCGGGCAACGAAAACAGAATGACGGTACTATATCAGGCAACAAATTGATTCGCAAAAACTAATTCTGTGACAAGAGCAAAAACGAGGCGAGAGGCATGCTCAACCATCCGCGCTCAGTCGCCCACAAGGTCTTTGACATCTGGCGCAGTCCTGGTCGTTTCACCAAGAATCCTGATATCGTCGCCCTGCCAACTGGGCGCTACCTGCTGATTTACAGCGACGTGGACGCGCACTGGTCGCTGAATGACCAAGTCCTGACCACCCTGGCGAGCGACGACCAGGGCGCAACCTGGCATAAGCATCGCGAAATCGACCGCGCTGACCTGACCGCCGGCGATGAGCGGCTGGTGACGCCTCGCCTTAGCCTGCTCAATGATGGACGCCTGGTCGTCATTGTCGACCACGATGACGACGGACATTTTCACGAGGATCAGCCGCCGGGCAATTGGCTCTATTGGAGTCACGACCTTGGCGACACTTGGTCGGCAGCTCAGACGGATACCGGCATCGGCGGTTTCGAGCCGGATCGCATTCTCGATCTGCCGGACGGCAGGCTCGGCGTGGCATCGCATCTCATGCGCGGTGAGAGCCAGGAATTCGCGCAGGTGCTTTGGACGTCCAGCGATGGCGGGCGTACCTGGAGCGAACGCGGCACGATCGCGCACGACGGCTATCATCGATTCTGCGAGGGCGCCATCGTGGTTCTAAATGGCGGACGGCAGCTCGCCTGTGTCATGCGCGAGAATCACTCCGGCGGCATTCCTTCCTTCGTCGCTTACTCCGACGATTGCGGCGCCAGTTGGACCGAACCGCAAATGCTACCCTTTGCCCTGCACCGGCCCTATGCCAAGCAGCTCGCCGACGGGCGCGTCCTGGTGACCGGACGGAACGTGAACGGCGGACTGGGCACATACGCCTGGGTTGGTGATCTTGGGGAAGCAGCGGGAAAATACGCCCTCGGTGGACCGCGGCGGAAGTATGACGCGGCGCTTGTCGGCGAGGCGCTGATGATCCAAAACCGGCCCGAGCACGAATGCCGCTATACGTTGCTCCCGCCCGAATCACCATTTAGCGATGTCGACTTGGAGGCGGAGCTGCGCGTCGAAGCATCCGCTGGGCATGCCTCGGTCGCTTTCCTGTCGATCTCCCGCCTGGGCCAGCTCCTGCAAGTGGGTCCCGAACACATATCGATCAGGCGCGGTCGGCATGATGTCAGATATGCGACCGATATGACGCGCTTTCGCAAGGTCGCGCTGCGGCATCGTCGAGGATGGCTGCAAGTTCAGCTGGACGGCGAGACTGTTCTGCACACTTGTGTCTTCCGCGAAGAGACGCCGGCCAGCGACTTTCACGGTGGCGACCCGACGCGGCGGACTCAATTCGGTCAATGGGGCGCTAGCGGCCGCAGCTTTTGGCGGCGCCTTTCTTACAGGCTGGGCAATCCGTCTCTCGCGGATTTCACCTGGGAGTGGAATGCAGCATCCGGCAAATTCCCCGACCAATATCAGCGTGATCGCATGATTCAGATTCACGCCAACCACCCAGCGCAAAAGCCCTGGCCCGATCACGGCTACAGCTCCTGGATTGAGCGCGAAGACGGCAGCATCTACCTGGTCGACTATACCAATGCCGGCGATGTCGCCGATACGGCGCATCTGGTCGGCGTCATCATCAATCCCGCCGACTTAGCCTGACATCGTTTGGCTTTTGCGAAGTCAACTTCTATAATCTTCAATTGAATAATGGATTGCCAGTGCGCCTCGATTGGGAACGAAAGATCCATTGAGCCGCTACCTTGGGAAAGGACAGGATGAAATGCCGCGACGGCTAGCAGTTACAGGAATGCACGAGGCCAGCGTTCTCAACTACGAGGATGGTCCCCTGGGCGAAAACGAAGTCTTGGTGCGCACGGAAATCGCCTCCGGCAAACACGGCACCACATTTGCCATGTTTGATGGGCGCAATTTCGTAGGCAAGCGATATGACAGCGAACGAAGGCTATTCATTGACTCTGATGACGCTGGCTGGGGGCGTAAGCCGAGCCCAGAAGAACCTTGGGGGACGGGCACCAGCGGCTACGGCGTGGTCGAAGCAGCCGGTGCGAGCGTAACGCGCTTCGCCGTCGGCGATACTGTGGTCGGGGTGATGGACATCCGCGAAACGAATGTCGTGCATGAAGACTGGCTCTGGGACCCAGGCGATCTCGACCCTTTGATCGCGCTATGCATGGAGCCGGCGCAAGTGTCCATTCACTGCGTCCGCGATTCCAATATTCGCTATGGCGACCGCGTTGCCGTCATCGGGCTGGGCGCGCTGGGGCTGCTGGCGGTGAGTATCGCCAAAGCGGCCGGCGCGGAGACCCTGGTCGCCGTGGACTTCTTGCCCAAAAGGCGGGCTCTGGCTGAGGAGTACGGCGCTGACCATACGCTTGACCCCGGCGACGGCGATGCCGCCTTGGCCATCCGCGATTTGACCGGGGGAAAGGGCGTCGATGTCTGCATTGAGTTGACCGGCGTCTACCCGGGCTTGAGTACCGCCATTCGCTGCGCCCGATTCAACGGAACGATTTGCTCTGCTGGTTTCTACCAGGGCGAGGCGCACTCCCTATTCTTGGGAAGAGAATGGCATATGAACAATCTAACCATGATCGTGCCCAATGGCTGCGGCGGCTGGCACGAAACGCGGGGTTATCCGCATTGGAACAACCGGCGCGTCGGCGATACCATCTTGTCCATGATGCGCCAAGACCGGTTGAAAGCGCAAGGCCTCATCAACCGCGTATATGAAGGGCTGGACGATGCGACGGGTGTCTACCAACACATCATCGACTCGCCGAACGAGCTAATCAAGTTCGCGGTGGATTTGCGCGGCTAGCGGCAGATCTAAAACTTGACGCCACCCTGGGTCAAGCCTTCAACAAAGCGGCGCTGCAGCGCCAGGAACAAAATCAGCACCGGCGCCACCATCATAAAGGCGCCGGCGTTGGTGAGCGCCCAATCCCGGCCGAAGCGGTCGGTGAATTTGAAGTAACTCGTCGTCACCGGGAACATCTCCGGATTGTGGGTGAAGATCACCGCGACCTGAAACTCGCTCCAGACGCCCAAGCCAACGACCAAGCCAACGGTCAAGAAGCCTGGCCAGGCCAAGGGCACGATGACCCTCAGCAAAACCTGCAGTTCATTGGCCCCATCGACGCGGGCGGCGTCTTCCAGTTCAACAGGCAGACCAATGAGATAGGAGCGCAGAAGAAAAATTGAGAAGGGCGCATTGAAAGCCGTATAGATAAGAATGAGTCCGTGATAGGTATTCAGGAATCCCAGCTGTCGCCACATAAAGAACAGGGGCACAAGGTAAAGCCATATCGGCACGGTAGAAGCCACCAGCAAGTAGATCATGACGAAATTGCCGCCCGGCGGATTCTTGCGCGCCAGGCTGTAAGCGGCCAAGCCACAGAAAACCAGCGCCAGCGAGACGGTGCCAACGACATAAATGACGCTGTTCTTGAAGGTGCGCTCGAATTCACCCTGTTCCCAAGCGCGGCCGAAGTTTTCCAATCGCCATTCTTGCGGCAAGCCGAGCGGATTCAAGCCCATTTCAGCGTTGGACTTAAATGAATTGACGCCGAGCAATACCACCGGACCAAGCGAGAATACGACCAATAAGGACAAGAAAATGTGATTGAAAACCGTGCTCTCGCGCTGCTTGCGAAAGATAAACAGCTCGCGCTTGGCAATCATATATCCCATCCTCTTTTGCGCAGAAAGGCGAAGCCAGTGACGACCATGCTAGCAAAAAGACAGATCGTCATGCCCTGCGCCGCGGCGTAACCGGCTTCAAATCGTTGGAATGCATTCTTGTAGATGTCGATTGCGATGACCTCGGTGGCGCCCGCGGGACCGCCCCCGGTCAAAATAAAGACGTAATCAAAGACGAGGAATGCCCAGATCATCACCATCATCATCATGAAGAGCACGACTGGTCTGATGCCCGGCAAGGTCACATGCCAGAATTCCTGCCAGCGATTGGCGCCATCGACCTTCGCCGCGTCATAAAGCACCGGGTCGATTCCCTGCATGGCCGTCAGGAACAAGACCATAAGGAATCCCCAGAATTGCCAATTGTCAGCGAAAGCAATCGCCCATAGCGCCGTATCTGACTGACCTAGCAGCGCTTTGTCATAGCCGACCAGTGTGGGCAAGCCAAAACGGGGATTATACAGATAACGCCAAATGGTCGCTGTCACAATGCTTGGCAGGATGAATGGCATGAACAGCGCCGTCCGGTATATCATCGCCCCGCGCTTTACCTTTGCCAGCAGGCTGGCGCCAAAAAGGGCGAAGGAAAAGGGAACGATCATGCGAAAAATCATCCATTGTACATTTCTCGAGAGGGCATCAATATAGCTCTGATCTTCGAAGAACATCTCCTCAAAATTGCGCAGGCCAATGAATTTAGCCTCGCCGATGCCGGACCAATCGGTGAAGGAATAATAGACGCCCTGCAGCGCGGGAATCACAACGACAAAGCCGTGCAATCCGAGTATCGGAATCAGGAACAGCCAGGGCACGACGTAATAACGCATCAGGCGATAACGCGTCCATGGTCTCTTCCGCTTCGACTTTCTGCCCGGCGGATTCGGCGCCTGGACAGCACCGCTCTCAAGAGGCGTCGCGATGTCCGCTGCCATACAGATAATCCTCTGATATTCGAGGTTGGCAATTCAATCGATTTAGCTGACGATTTGACTGCAATCGCGGTCAATTCATCTGCGACACTAACCGGTGTCCCAGCAGTGCTTGCGCTGGAACACCGGAAAGTGTTGACCTTATCGAGCGGGAATCGGCGGGATTAGACCCTCTGCGAATTCTTCTTCGAATTCCTTCTGCATGCCGGCGAGATAATCCTCGACCGAAAGCTGATCATCGTAGACACGCGTGATCTGCTCCCACAACCAGACATTGGTACGGGCGGGCCAGAAGCTCCAACTGGTATAGCCGTAGTTGCCAGCGGCCGAAGCCTGACCGAATTCCTGATACAGGCGCGCTTCACGAGGATCGGCATTGGCGAAGACGTCGCCTTCATAGATCAGGGGCGCCGGCGCATTGCCGCAGACGCCATGCGATTCAGCCTGGTAGCTCGTGCTGTAGTAGAAGTCGAGCACGGCGGCGGCCGCGTCCGGGTTTGGCGCCCATCGGCTGATGCCCCAGCTCGATCCGACGCCGATGACGAAGTGCGGCTCATCAGAGAAGGTCGTCGGGAAAGCGAACCAGTCCCACTCATTCTCGTTGCCACCTGGCTCGCCGAAGTAATCGCGCTGGTAATTGTCCAGCATCCAGGTGCCTTCGAAGCTCATCGCGATCTCGCCCGCGCCGAAGAGCGAATGCGCCTGCTGGAAAGTATCGGAGAAGAAGAGATCGAGTCCACCCATGTACCAACCGTCCTGCACGATATCTTTCAGCGCCGTTATCGCCTCGACAAAGGCCGGGTCGGTCCAGGGACGCTGTCCCGTCAAGGCCTCGTATGTCTTTTCCGGACCCGCGTGATGAGTGAAGAAGACGCTTACCGCCCATTCGAAACAAGGCGCGCATTCGCCAAATGCCGGACCCATCACGACCAAGCCAGCCTCGCGAATGGCGTCGGCCAAGGCGTAGAGCTCGTCCATCGTTTTGGGAATCTCCCAGCCATGTTCCTCGAAGACCGTCTTGTTGTAATACAGGATGACCGTCTCAAGCTCTTCGGACAGGCTGAACAGCGAGCCCTCGACGCGGCCGAGATCCAGCGCCCAGGGCGCGAAACGGTCGTTCCAGCCATACTCGTCGGCGTAATGGTCAAGCGACAGCAGCAGACCAGCATTCGCTAACTCAAGCATGAAGGAAGGTCCGTGAGAAAATGTGATGTCGGGACCCGCGCCGCCTTGCAGCGCCGTCCGCTGCGCGTCAACCAGGCCGCTGCCCGGCTGCAGCACAACTTCAATCTCAATGTCTTCGCGCGGGAAAGTATCCTCCAGCAACCGCGCCCAGCAGCTGCCCGTATCGCTGTCAGCCGCCCAAATCGTCACTTTGTTATCCTGCGCTGAAGCCGCTCCCGCTGCCAGGCAAACAAGCAACGCAAGCATGGCCAGAAGAATAAATCGTTTGCGGAGCATATCAATTAACCTCTCTGCTTTTGTCATCGCGAACAATAGAACATTGCCTCAGAATGCTGCCTCGATTTGACAAGGGCGCCTCCCAAATAGACTGTCGAGCGGCCGCACAAATGGTAGCGCAAATATCGTGTCAAAGCAAAAACCCTTCACCAAAGATGTGAAGGGCTGATTGAGATTCGCGTTTCTTGTAGCCCCTACGGGACTCGAACCCGTGTCTCCACCTTGAAAGGGTGGCATCCT
>WTGC01000112.1 GCA_011523705.1 Chloroflexota bacterium
TGGCGCTATCGAATGAAGACCTGGCGGCGCGCTCCTGGTTCGCCGACCGCATTGAAGAAGCGGGCTTGCTCGTGCGCGATGACGAGGTCGGCAATTTGAGCGGCTTGCTCTGCGCTGATGATCCGGATGCCAAGACGCTGATGATCGGCTCCCATCTCGATACCGTGCCCAATGGCGGCCGCTACGACGGCGCCATCGGCGTGCTGATCGCGCTGGAATGCCTGCGCCGCGTCAAGGAAACGGGCATGAAGCCGCGCTGCCATCTGGAGGCGATCAACTTCACTGACGAGGAAGGCACCTGGAAATCGCTCTTCGGCAGCAATGGCCTCATCGGCAAGATCTCGCCTGAAGACATCGACGATGCGCTGCAGGAAAACATGCCCTTCCGCGCCGCCTTATATCGCGCCGGCATCATGTTGGAAGAGGCGCAGAAAGCCCGCCGCGACCCCGACGCCATCCTCGGCTTCCTTGAGGTTCACATTGAGCAGGGAAAGACGCTACATGAAAAGGACCTCGAACTCGGCATCGTCGACCGGATCGTCGGGCGCACCACCTACAATGTCGTCTTTTATGGCGAAGCCGCGCACGCCGGAACCACCACCGCCGATGAACGTCGCGACGCTCTGCAAGGGGCGGCGGCGTTTATTATTTCCGCCCATGGACTGGTTCGCGCGGAATACCCCGAAGGCGTGGTCAATTGCGGCCACGTCAGCGTGGTGCCAGACAGCTTCAATGTCGTGCCTGCCGAAGCCTCGCTGCGCGTCGAATTTCGCCATCCCGATACCGATACGCTGAAGGAGATGGAATCGCGCATCGTACGTCTGGCGCGCGATTGCGCCGTCGACCATCGCCTGCGCGTATCGACCGAACGCGCCCTGCACCGCGCCGCCGAGCGCATGTCCGGCTATCTCGTCAAGCAGATCGAAAGCGCCTGCCGCGCCGAAAATGTGCATTGCGCGCCCATCGCCAGCTATTCGGGCCACAACGCCCAAATCATGAACCAGATGGTGCCAGCCGGCATGATCTTCTTGCCTTCGGTGGATGGGATCAGCCATAATCCACGGGAGTTCACCGAATGGCGGCATGTCGAGCTGGGCGCCAACGTGCTGCTGCGGACGATATTGCAGTTGACGCTATGAGCACCCCTCACCCCCCGGCCCCCTCTCCCACAAGGGGAGAGGGGGAGCAAACTGACGACTCGGTAGTAATATTGGGGCAACCCGATGAATCGCTAGCCAAATAAGCAGTGCGTGTATGGGCGAGCGACCTGCAGTGTCTACGCGCAGCGGTGGCTCGCCCGCGAATAATGAAATCAATTCAGGAACCTACCATGTCCCACCTCAGCCGCCGACAGAAAGAACGCGAAATGCGCGCCGCGGGCCGCCTGCCTGCGGGACAATCGCTGACCGAGAAATTCCCTGTGCTCACTTATGGACCGACGCCCAAGTTCAATCCAGAGACCTGGGACCTGCGCGTCTTCGGCGCCGTCAAGCGCGAGAGGCGCTGGACCTGGGACGAGTTCACCCAGCTGCCCACAGGGACGATGACCGTCGATATCCATTGCGTCACCCGCTGGAGCAAGTTCGATACGGCTTGGGAAGGCGTCATGTTCCGCGATTTCCTGCGCCAGCTTGAGCTAACTGAGGAGGCGCGCTTCGTCATCGCCCACTGCGACTACGGCTACACCACCAACCTGCCGCTGGATGTGATGGACGATGAGGATGTGATGCTGGCTTATAAATACGAGGGGCGCTTCCTGCACGAGCCCGAATTGATGGAGCACGGCGGGCCGCTGCGGACGGTGGTGCCCAAGCGCTACTTCTGGAAGAGCGCCAAGTTCCTGCGCGCCCTCGAATTCAGCCCGGTCGACAAGCCGGGTTTCTGGGAGCAAGGGGGCTACCACAACGATGGCGACTTCTGGAAAGAAGAGCGCTTCCAGCGGCGGGGGTTAAGCTAGGGCGGGAATTCGAAGGATTTTTCAACACAGAGGACGCAGAGAGCACAGAGCAATGCGGGTGGCATCTGACCCGATGTATCCGCTCTCGGCATATTCTGCTGTGTGTAGGGGCGAGCCGGTGGATCGCTCACGACCAAATCCCTTTTCCGCATAGTCGCCCATACACCTATTGCACTTGTTGCAGCATCGCGCCGAGTGCGCTACGCTTTAATGATACCGCACTCTTGATGGAGCCGGGACAGTCTCATGCCCAAGATTTTGACCGAAGAGCAGATCGCCTACTACCACGACAAAGGCTGGCTCAAAGTCGAAAACGTCGTCCCGCCGCGCAGCATCGAGTTGGGACGCAAGGTCTGCGCCGATTGGGTCGACCGCACGGTGCAGGGCTGGGTCGATGAGGGCTTGCTCGAAGACAATCTCGCGCATCTCGACCTGGGACATCGGCTGACGGTTGCCTGGAACGAGGCGGGCAAGCCGATGTATCAGCGCAGTCCGCGCCGCCAGATCGTCAGCCCTGAACTCTTCGCATTCATGTCCGAACCCAACGTCATCGACATCGCCGAAGACTTGCTGGGCACGCCCGAGGTCTTCATGCACGGCGTCTTCAATCTGCGGCCGAAGCTGCCTGATCAGCGCTGGACGCGCACGCCCTGGCATCAAGATTCGCAGTATTATCCCTCGATTGCCCAGGTGCATACGCTCTCGATCTGGATGCCGCTGATGCGCGTCACGCCCGAAAACAGCTGCCTGCAAGTGGCGGAGGGCTACCATCGCGGCGATATGTACGCCATCACTGAAGACGAAGAGACCGGCTTCCTCGGCATCTCCAAAGAGGAGCGGGCGTCGATACCGGGCATCCCCATCGAGATGGAGGCGGGCGACGCGCTCTGCTTCACGCAGTTGA
>WTGC01000241.1 GCA_011523705.1 Chloroflexota bacterium
GAGCCAGCAAATGCACGCTGTCATAGGGCTCCATGGCAAATGGCGGCAAGACGCCCGCTTCGCTCCAGTCTTCGCGGTAATCGGCAAACAGGCGCTCGGCAATGTCATTGAATAGCGCCGGCGTCGCGCCATAACGAACGAAGGCGCAATAGTTGCCATCGGGCACCGCGGGCCAGAATTGCCCGGAATCGCTGGCGAAAGATTCGGCGATGCAGATCGTGTCATCGCTGGGCGCGATGCCGAGCTCGGCCATCTGTTGGTTGAGATTGAATCCGGTCTCGCCGGTGACCAGGACGTGGATGGCGTCCGGCGGTTCAGGGCGTGCCTGCACGCGGCTGAGGATGGGGACGAAATCTTCCGTGCCCAGCTCGACGCTGTAGATTTCGACGGCGATGCCGGCTGCTTCCAGCCGCATTTTTTCGTCGTCGGCGGCCGGAATGCCGTAATCGGTGTTTTCGGTCATGATGATCACATCATTCAAGCCGAGATCAATCATCCAATCCACCGCCACCACCGCCACCATAGCGTTGGCCGGCGATGTGCGAAAGATGAAATCCACCCCGTCTTCAATCCGCGGTGGTCTGCCCTCGAATTCGATGATGCCGTTAGCGGTGACATTGTCATTCCAGGGTCCGGCGAAGATGGTCGGGATGCCGTTCTCCTGCGTGATCTTCATCATCGCCAGCGCGACGGCGCTGTGATATCCGCCGACTACGCCATGCACGCGATCCTCAAAGATCCAGCGCTCGGCCAGCGCCTGGCCACGCTCGGAGATGCCCTCGGAATCGCCCGTGAGGACTTCAATGCGGTGATTCACGCCGGCAATGTCGACGCCGCAATCGGCGTTAATGTCGGCGGCCGCCTGCTGGAAAGCCCAGTCGATAACAACGCCCGCCCCAGTCGCGCCTGGTGGCGAAAGCGGCGCGATGCCGCCTATTCTGATCGACTCATCGGCGAAGTCGCAATGGCCATCGGCGAAGGCTCCGCCGGCGCCAACCAGCAGCAGCAATGAAAGCAAGACCACTGTCGTTCGCAATAACTGTTGTCCAACCATGATGCGCTCCCCCGCTTTTGAAGAAAGTCCAAAAGCAATATGTTCCATTTCATAACCAGTATATCACGGAATCGAAACGATGGGTTAACCTGGCGCCGCCTGTCACAGAGCCAGGCGCGTTCCTTGCGGCTTCCTTCTATCCGCCCGGCTTGAAGTAGGCCCTGCCGTGCGTCTGGTACTCGTCTGGATAAATGACCGCCGCGTCCAGCCCGCTTTGTCCGGGTTCGAAATACTGCATCACCGTCACCACCGGCACCGGCCATTGGTGCCACATATAAGCGGGCGTCCCCTCCGGTATCACCGGATTATGCGTGCCATAATCGAAGTAATAGCGCCCCTGCGACAAGTCGATATCGGTCGCTTCCAGCGCGGCGACGATGGCGTCCGGGTCGGTGAAGCTGCCAGCCCGCTCCATTGCGTCCGCCATCAGCCAGACGCTGTCGTAGGCTTCCATGGCGAAGCTGACCAAAATATCGCCGAAGTCATCTTGGTAGCGCGCGTCCAGATCGGCCGCCAGCTCGTTGTACAAGCTCGGAATCGTGCCCACGCGGTCAAAGGCGCAGTAGTTGCCATCGGGCACGGTCTTCCAAAACTGTTCCGATTGAAAGGCGAGATGATTGGTGACGCAGATGGTGTCCGGGGTGGGCGCGATGCCGAGCTCCGCCATTTGCTGCGTCAGGTTATACGACGTCTCGCCACTGACCAGGATGCGAATGGCGTCGGGCATGCGAGGCCGTGCGTAGAGGCGCGTGAGAATCGGCACGAAGTCTTCCGTGCCCAATTCGATCTCCAGCTGGTCAACCTGGACGCCGGCCCGCTCCAGATGCGCGCGTTCAGCGGCCGCCGCCGGATGCCCGTAGTCGGTATTCTCGAGGATGAGCACGACCTCTTCCACGCCTTGCTCGACCAGCCAGTCGGTGACGATCTTGCCGACGATGGAGCTGGGCGGCGATGTGCGAAAGACGTAGTCGATTCCTTCGCTTTTCCGCGGCGGATCGCCCTCATAGCCAATGTAACCGGCCGCGCTGATCAGATCGTTGCGCGGATGGGCATATATCGTCGGCATCTGGTAGCGCTGTACCATGCCCATTGTGGCCAAGCCGACCGCGCTATGATAAAAGCCGACGATGCCATGTACTTCATCCTGCAGGATGAGACGCTCCACCACCAGCTGACCGTATTCCGAAACGCCTTCCGAATCGACCGTGATAACCTCGACGCGGTGGTTGGCATCGCCAATTCGCAATCCGCAATCTCCGTTGATATCGGCCACCGCCTGTTGAAAGCCCCAATCCATGCCGATGCCGCCGGCGACCGAGCCCGGCGCCGACAAGGGCACGACGCCGCCGATGCGTACGGTCTCGTCGGCGAAGTCGCAGCGAGCGTCCGCTTGCGCGCCGCCGGTGGAAAGCGCCACGATTGCAAGCAGACAAATGATCAGTTCCCATTTTGTGACGTTCAAGTTCTTGTCCTTCCGCGATATGACGATCTTCAACGGGAGAGTTTTCAGTATTGCAGGCAAAAGCTAACACAACCTTCCGCCATGTTACAGCATAGCTTCCAAAGATCTTGCTGTCATGTGAGAGACGGACCTTTACTGTCCCTCTGCGCGATTTGCGGGGCGCCTTTCTCGCTGATGGTCGTCATGGCTGGGCGGCGGCGCCGTCTTCAGCCTATGGCGACTCCGCTTCTCACGTTCCTCCTCGGCCTGCCATATCTCTTGAAAATGCCTTGGCTGGTAGGGAGTCAAGATTCGATGGTAGAACTGTGAACCTGATGTCAAGAATCGATTCTTCGCGGTTTGCAGCAGTCGGCGAGAAGAGGCGCTTCGGCCGGCGCCCGCGGGCATGTCAGCTTCCGCTCCCGTCCACGCTTCTCGTTTCTGCTTTCCTCGGCGTTCGCGGGGCGCCTCTTCCGGGAAAAGCATAGAGCTGATGCGCGCGAGCGCCTCTAGAACGAGCGCGATGCCCCAGCCGGCGCCGAACACATAGAGCGCGACCTTCGCCATCAAGTCAGCCAGCTCGGCTGTCGGCGGCGATGTCGCCGCGGGTCCCGCGATGATCATGAGAATGCCGCAAAGCATCGCTACGATGCCGAAGATCATCGTGGACATCCAACTGCGCATCTGGAAGAAAAGCACTTTGACGCAGCCATTGCGCAAGGCGCGCAAGCCCCAGACGAAGATGACCGCGCCGGTGAACATGGATGCGAGGGCTAGCGCGGTCATGGTGGATTTCGTTTGCGTCTACCAGCGCCCGTACTTATCGCCGTGCTGCCTTCGCATCGCTTGCTCAAGCGCTATAGGATTCCGCTCCTCGTCGCCATATCCCAAGGCTGAGGCCAAAAATGATCCGATGATGCCGGCCAGGACCAATATAATGCAGACCCACTGCAGCGAAACGACGACATCGGAATTCGGCGCAAATATTGCGAGAACAGAGGATACGATCCCCAGAACGCCGCCAGCGGTCACAGGAAGGCCGTGCACGCGGGCGGGAGTCCGCCCCTTCGTCACCAGCTTACGTCCCCAATAGTCGAAAAGCCTGCCCCAATACACTTGGTCGGCGTTAAGAGACGATATCCCCCAAAACACAAAGAAGATGCTGCTGACGAAGAGAACGAGATCGGAGTGGCTCATGGGCATTTACCTGGCTTATCCATTGACACATGTCTGAATCGATCAGTCGAGGCGGGCAGTTTTACTATTGACTGGGGCGGCTTCTAGACAGGCGATTCCGAAATCTAGCGGTACGTACTTGTGTAATTGTCTGCATAGTCCTCGGGATCGACATCGCCATAGGGACCCATGTTCGAGGCATAATAGATCAATTCCACCACCATCGAACCGAAGAATCCGCCAAGGAATGCGTAAACAGCAAACGGACCGATTTGATCAACCAGCGCGCTCTGCGGATCGGTGATTCTTGCAATGCCCATTATCAGACAGAGAACGCCACCAACACTCAGAAGAACGCCGTAAACCAACACTGATATCCGCGCTTTCAAGACCAGCTTCGGTCCAACAAATCGTATAAGCCGGCCTAGATAAACCTGCTTTTCATACAATCCTCTGATTCCCAGAAACAAGAGAATTACGCCTCCAATTAAGAATATCAATGGGCTGTTACTCATCTGTCTGCTCCTCTTTCAACTCTCCCGCCGGTCAACGCGTGCTTTTCCAGCAGTTGCAATTAGTATATCTTTGAATTGAATGACAAACAAAAGAGGACAGATCGTGCCCCGCCTATTCGTCGCCATTGACTTGCCGGACGCAGCCAAAGACCAGATCCTCACCTTGCGGGAGCAGGACTTGCCGCCCGGGCGCTGGTCTCGCCGGGAAGCCTTGCATCTGACCCTGCACTTCATCGGCGATGTGCCGGAGGCGGTGGCGCGCGCGTATCAAGGCGTCTTGGGAGATGTGAATGCCGCCGCCTTCGACCTGCGGATTGAAAGCGTCGGACAGTTCCCCATCAATGACCGGCCGCGCGTCATCTGGGCTGGCGTGGAGAATACGCCCGACTTGCGCGCGCTGCACGAGGCGGTCGGCGGGGCGCTGGAGCGCGAAGGCTTCCGGCGTGAGCGGCGGCGCTTCCACCCCCATATCACCCTGATGCGCTTCCGAAAACCGATACGCCGCGGCGCCGCCAGCAGATGGCTGAACGCGCATATCGACTTCACTGTCGCGCCTTTCCCCGTCGCCCAATTCACCCTCTTCGAAAGCGATCTGCAGCCGAGCGGCGCCGTTTACAGCAAGCGCGCTGTCTATGATTTGACCGGCGAAGTTTGATGCGGCGCTTGTCCGCCACGATTCGCTCGCCTGCCCGCGGCGCCATCTCATGCCTTCGGGCGGAAAGCCACAATCCGGCTCTCGTCCGTCGTCAGATAGGCGCCTTCGATCAGGTCGATGCAATAGGGAATCGCGGGCATGACCGCATCGAGGCAATCACGGATGGCGCTGGGCTTGCCGGGCAGATTCACGATCAGCGCCTGGCCGCGCACCCCGGCCGTCTGCCGCGACAGGATCGCCGTCGGCACGTACTGCAGCGAGACCTGCCGCATCAACTCGCCGAAACCAGGCAGCATCTTCTCGCAGACGGCTTCGGTCGCTTCCGGCGTGATGTCGCGAATGGCCGGTCCGGTGCCGCCGGTGGTCACCACCAGGCTGCAGCCGCGCGCATCCACCAGCTCTATCAGCGCCGACTGAATCGCGTCCAGCTCATCGGGCACGACCATCGCCGCCGGCGCCCATTCGTTGGTCAGCACCTCGCTCATGTACTCCTGAATCGCCGGACCGCCGAGGTCCTCATAGACGCCGCGATAGGCGCGGTCGGAGACGGTCAATATGCCAATCTTTGCGGTCATTGAGTTTCCTTTCATCATTGCCCCTCGTAAGGCATTCGCATGCTTTACCACCGAGTACACCGAGTGTTGCAGAATACTATTTCAACCTATTCATCCTCTGTGTCCTCTGCGTTCTCTGTGTTCAAAATAAGTTTGCCCATTGCCGCGCGCGCCACCCTTGCCTATGGAGTGACCATCATATCTTAGCTATACTGGCGCCGTTTAGACAATAGGAGCGCGACTGCAATGAGCGAGCATCAGGATCTGCGAGCGCTGGTCGAAGGCGATGACGGCATCAGCGTTTTGCGCGGCGGCGGCAAACAGCGCGATTGGAACGGCATCCATTACAAAACCGGCTTGTCGAGCAAGAATGTCAAGGCCAAGGAACTGTCGATCAATGTCGCCACAATCCCGCCCGGCGGCGTCGCCTACGCCCATATCCATGTCGATTTCGAGGTGATGCTATACATCCTCGAGGGCGAAGTGCGCCACGAATACGGCGATGGCTGTAAACAAGTGGTGGACAATAGCGCCGGCGATTTCATCTTTATCGAGCCGGGCATCCCGCACGAGGTCTTCAACTTGAGCGACAGCGAGCCGGTGGTGGCTTTCGTCGCTCGCTCGACCGCCGACGAGTGGGACAAGATCATCCCTTACGAGCGGTAGGTTGTGGGTTAGCCGGTCGAATCCGTCTCATTTCGAAACGTGTATACACACGCGCTGTTCGACAGCCGCCCACTCAAAATGCCTTGCGTCTCACCGTTGACAAGGAACAAAATGAATCCACTGCTCGCGAGGTCTAGCTCCCCCTCTCCCCTTGTGGGAGAGGGGGCCGGGGGGTGAGGGGCGTCTGACTAACCCCGCCAAAAGGCCTCGCTCAGATACTTGTAGGCATTATCCGGAAATAGCGTGACCACCGTGCCGCTCTGCTCGCGCTCGGCCAGACCCTCCGCCACCCGCAAGGCGCCGATCATCGCCGCCGCCGAACTGATGCCGACCAGGTAGCCCTCTTCCCGCGCCAGCCGCAGCGCCATCGCATGCGCGTCCTCGGTGCGCACCGACAGCGCCACATCGGCGAAGTCGGCGTCGAAGATGCCCGGCCGCAGCGCCGAATCCATGTGCTTCAGTCCTTCCAAGCCATGAAAAGGCGAATCCGGCTCGACCGAGACGATCTCGATATCGGCATTGTATTCCTTGAGCCGCCGTCCCGCGCCCATCAGCGTGCCGCTGGTGCCCAAGCCGGCGACAAAATGCGTGACCGCCCCGGCGGTCTGCCGCCAAATCTCAGCGCCGGTGCCCTGATAATGCGCTTGCCAATTGGCCGGATTGCTGTACTGGTCGGCATAGAAGTAGCGCTCCGGCTCACGCGCGGCCAGCGCTTGCACCGCCTGAATCGCGCCGTCCGAGCCTTCCAGCGGGTCGGTGAAGACGAGGTCGACGTCGTAAGCGCGCAGAATGGCGACGCGCTCCGGGCTGACGTTCTCAGGCAAGAAGAGCTTGACGCGATAGCCCTTGGCCGCCCCGATCATGGCGTAGGCGATGCCGGTGTTGCCGCTGGTGCTGTCAAGGATAATCTTGCCCGGGCGCAGGTCGCCTTTCGTTTCGGCGCTGCGGATGATGCCATACGCGGCGCGGTCCTTGACGCTGCCGCCCGGGTTCTGCCACTCGGCTTTTGCCAAGACGCGCACATCAGCCGGCAGATGCTGGCTCACGCGGCGGAAGCTCAGCAGCGGCGTATTGCCGATCTGCCGCTCGATATCCCCCGAAAAGTCGGATCCGGCGTTCAGCTTGTCCGCTTCCCGTTCGGCTGCGATTGTCATGCCGCTCTCTTCATCCGGTTTCGCACGCTTCAACAAAAAAGCCAACCTGCAAATCCGCGCGCCTCAAAGGCTTCCGTCCCAGGGCGCCGCGCCTTCTTGCCAGTTGACTTCCAAACTCAGTCTTGGATGCTGTCGGCTGCTATCTCAGGCGGTCTTCGCTCCCGTCAGTGGGCCACGACAACAGCAACAGACATTCGCGCTGGGCATCTGCTTCTCCGGCTTCATCTGCCTCTCACAAGGAGGATAGCGACAATCCGGCAAGCTGTCAACTTCGCTTCCAACTGGTGAATAGTTCATGGTCGGTTCTTTTTTATATGGAATCGCGAAAACAGAAAGGAACACGAAATAGTATTCCGGCACTCTCTGCGACCTCTGCGATCTCTGTGTTCAGGTAATTTTTCTTGCTGCCAACATGCCGCAATGCGCTACACAGTGGGCTACGGCTCGGGCGCGAAAAAGCGCAGAGCCGGCAACTCCAGCATATTAGCGCGATAAGGAGCACTCAGGCGCTGGCTGATGCTTTCGTCGTACCAGCCGACATAGACGCTTGGTTCCCCAGCGAAAGCGGCCGCCAGTTCAAATTCATGCCGAGTGACGAATGTCTCGCCCGCCTTGAGAAAGTCGAGGCGCGCTGGCGGGCTGTCATCGGCTTGGGCGACGATTTCGAAGGGCTCGTCCGGCTGGTATCGTTCAGCCAGCGCGATGGCGAAGACGCGCAGATCACCCGCGATTTCCCGCGTCAATTGCCACTCCAGCTCCAGGATATGACCGTCGCTGAAGCGCCAGGCATTAAGGCGAATGGCGTCGCCAAAAATAGTGCCGTCTTTGGTGGCATCTGCCGTGAGCGTCTCTTGCGAATCCACATCGACGAAGGCGCCGATGGGGATGGTAAACGCCTCAATGCGCTCGCCCGATTCCAGCAGAGGCGGAATATTGGCGCCGTCCGGATACGGATACCAGCCGATATGCAGTTGCGCGTCCGAGAAGCCATTCGCGCCCTTCGGGATCTGCAAGATGTAATCGTCCTGGTAGATGGCAGCGCTTTCCCACCAGGTTGTCGGCAGCGCGCCCCAGCCAGGGAAGCTGTCGATAGTGGCCAGCGCTTCGCCCTTGGATGTGATCAAGCTGATGAAGAGGGCATGAGGCGCGTCCGTGGCTTGGAGCGGCTGCCAGTACAGGGTCAGCGGAATCTCGTCGCCGGGCGACCAGCGCGCTGGCGCCGGCAACTGATAGCCAACAAGCGCAATATCACCCCAGCGGACGGAAACGCTGGCAGCGGATTCGGGGAGGCGCTCCAGCCGCGGCGGGTGATCGTATTGCGGGATGATGTACAGGAAGGGCGCGGCGATGCAGAAGGCGAACATGGGCGCGGCGACAAGCGGGGCGGGGATGCGCAGAGCGCGCAAACCAAGCGCCAGCAGGATGCTGATCGAGGTCACATAAGGGAAGAGCAGTCGTCCTGTGCTCGCGGTAACTTGCAGCGTCCACCAGATGAGCATCGCGCCGCCGAGTGCGAGATACAGCGAGAGGAAGCCGACGACTGATAGCAGGAAACCATTTCGGCGATGCTGCGCCAGAAAGACGCACAGCCCGATGAGGCCAATCAGCGAGAGCGCGTCCATCAGCAGGTAATGGAGGCGATGGGTCAAGATGCTGAAGGCGCCGAATAGACCCCAAAAGCTGATGCGCAAGCCTTCGAATTCATCTAGCAGGAGCCGCGGCAGGCTCAGCGTCCGCCGGCCGAAATGATCGAGCATGGCGCCGGTGCCGGTGAGCTCGCCGTAGAGGTTGATGTTGCGCAGGAACCACCAGCCTGTGATCAAAGTCAAGGCGGCGAACATCGCTACCAGCAAGATGGAGAAGCCGCGCCGATCCCGCGTTCGCAAAAGCAGCCAGAAGCCGGCCAGCGCGACGACCGGCGCCAGGACCAAACCACTCAGCTTGGACAAGGTCGCCAACGCGATGCAGACCGCGAGGGCGATGCTGCGCCGCGTTTGGAAGCCCTGTCGCAGCATCAGCAAAGCCTGCCAGCAAGCCAGCGACGCCAATGTCGTCACCAGCACATCATTGCTGACCGATGTCGAGATGAAGAGGAACATCGGGTTGAAGGCGGTCAAAGCTGTCGCCAGCAGAGCGAAGCCCGGCTGCTCTGGCAGCACCGTGCGCGCCGACTGATACACGGCGGCAACGCTCACGGTCGCCATGCCCAGCGTCAGCAGGCGGGTGACATAGAGCGCCAATGATGTGCCCTGCAGATCGGGCGGGTAAGGCTGCCGATAGAAGACGACATTTCGATTGCCCAATCGTTCGGGATGCCCCTTGAGCACGAGCGGATTCGGCTGAAAGTAATCGGCGAAATCGGCCGGTTCCAGGGCGGACCAGAAGAACGACATCAGCAGGTAGTAAAGCGGCGGCTGGCTCGCCTCCTGGCCGTAGAGCTGTTCGTGCTCGCCTGATTGCACCGGCAGCGCGCCCGCCTCCGCGATCCACTTGATGACGCCGACATGCCGATCGGTGTCGGAAGCCTCAAAATGTGGCGCGGCATACAAGTACAGCAGACCAACGCAAAAGAAAACCAGCGGCAGCAGCCAGTGATAAGGCAGGTTCCATGGGGCAGATCGACGCCGCATGCGCGCTCCTGTGTCTTCTCCCGGTGCTCTGCGGTAATACTTATTCGGCTTCCGGCATTACTGCGCAATAGTAAAACACCATTTCGGCAATCCTGCCCGACTGCCTCAGTCGCTTTTCCGTGTTACACTTTGTCCACCTGACTCGCTAACGGTATGGGATGAATCATGCGTCTGGCGCTAATCTCGGACATTCACGGCAACTTCCCCGCTTTGCAAGCGGTCCTCGCCGACCTCAATCGCATCGGTGACTTCGACCTGATCTGGTGCCTGGGCGATTTGGCTGCGCTGGGCGGAAATCCACATGAGTGCGTGCAAGCGCTGATCAGCCTGCGCGATCAGCTTGGCGAAGAGGCCGTCAAAATCATCGGTGGAAACACTGACCGCTATCTTGCCACCGGCGCCCGCATTGCTTTCCCGCCGCCGCGGGAAGAAGAGGATTTCCCCGCTTTTCGCAACAACATCTTGAGCATGAGCGCCATCTATCAGTGGAATATGGAGCGGCTCAACTGGACGGATTACACCTTGCTGCGCGATATCTTGGGCCGCGAGTTGAAGCTGGACGTCGAAGGCTACGGCCGCGTGATCGGCTTTCACGCCATTCCCGGCGATGATGAATCGGTCGCGCTTCGCCCCGACAGCGCCGACGAAGAGGCGGCGGACGCGCTGCTAGATCGCGGCGGACGGCTGGCGCTCTGCGGTCATACGCATTTAGCCATGGATCGGCAAGTGGATGGCTGGCGCGTGATCAACCCGGGCAGCGTCGGTCTGTCCTTTGGTAATCCGGGCGTCGCCGAGTGGGCGATTCTGGAATGGAAGGACGGCGCGCTGCATGTCGATATGCGGCGCGTGCCCTACGATGTGGAAGCGACGCTGCGCGAGTGGGAAGGCTTGGGTTATCCTGAATTGGATTGGATTCGTCCGCGATTAACCGGCGTAAGTTGAGAACGATGCCTTCGCTGCGCTTCGCGATGGGCACGACAAGTTGAGACAGAGCTCCATTGAAAGAGAAAAGAAAACGCACAGCGACCAAGAGCCTGCGAAAGACAGTATTTCGTCTGCTCTTGAAGATAAGCATCGTTCTTGGCGCGATCGCGGTGGCAGCGATGCTTTGCCTATTCTACGTCACTTGGCGAATCGGGGAACATGAACACAAGCGGGCTGTATTGCGCTACGGTATAGATGAATCGAAAGAAATACCGGATCGCCGCTATGACGAGTTGCCAGATGCCGAACTTGAATTCGATTCATACAAAAGTGAGCTTCTGGAACTCGTCGAGAATGGGGATGTGCTTATCGAATACTATGACTTTGTCCAGATTGATCCGCACCATGTTTGGCACTGCATTTATGGCTACTATGGTTTGATGCTGGGCACGTCCGAGAATCTTGATACCGTTTTGGACCGGTTCAGCAACTGGGCAAAAAAGCGAGGCTTGCGCAATCGTGTAGCATATCGCGGACTAAACGAGCGCAATATCCCTTGGAAGACCGAATTCATATATGATGACAAACACACCCTGTATCCGCGCTATGGTGTCAAGTTGACCATACAGGGCGAATCGAGCGACCGCGAACCGGCTCCCCATAGTCATCCGGATTACGCAACCTATTTGAGCTTGAGCTTTCGCTATGTCGATGTGACCTGCTACGAGCATGACAATTGAATTCGGGATTTTCCGCTGCTCCATTCACTTCAAAATGAGTCCGGCGCTGAACTGAAGCCTGGCTCAACTTTCAACCACCACAATCCTTGGACGCCGCAGCCAAAAGCCCAGCGCGTAGGTCACGACCCCGGCGGCGACGGCGAGCAGACAGACGATCCAGACGACCGTCAGCGGCAGCAGAAGCTCGGGCATGGCCGATGCATCGACGGCCGCCACGTCGCGCAGGTAGATTTGTACAAGGCCGCGGCAAGCCAACAGGATGCTCGCCAGCGCGACGCCGAAGATTATGAGCCAGAGCGGCACGTAGCCGGTCACCCGCCGGTTGCCTCCCCGCAGTGATGAAGCGCTCTCATTGACGAAAGCCAGCACGATCGCCAGTGACACCCAGCCCGCCAGCCAATCTTGCGCTTGAGCAAGATCGGTCCCGCGCATCGCTAAGTTGATGGCCGGCTGGACGCTGAGCGCGCCCAGGAAGCCGCCGCCGACCAGCCAAAGGAGCGTCGCCGCGGCGATCCAATGGCGAGCGAGCGAGGCATTCTCGTTGCGGCTGCTCAGAGCGCGGTAGCTGTGCCCGGCGAGGCTGATGAAGCAAAGCGGGATCAACGGGGTTGCGCCGAGGCTGACGAGCGCTGGCAGCCCCAGGCGGCCCAGGCTGATCAGCCCCCCGGCCAGGAAGACCAGCAGCGTGACGATGCGCAGCCCGTCGGCCGCCCAGTCCGCTTCGACCCGGCTGTAACGGCGCATCAGCCAAAACATGACGCTCAACCCGGCGATGGGATAGGCGACCTGGAGAAGAAAGGAACGCAAAGCCTCAAGCGCGCGACCGTCGAACAGCTGCGCCGCGACCAAGCTGACGGCGATCAGCAGCAGACCGAACTGCCAGGCGCGCAGGTAAACGGATCTGCTTCCCAGGCGATAGCTCGCCGCCAGCAATAGCAGCAGGGCGATTGCCGCCGCCAGATCCAGCGCCGCGCCAACGACAAGCGGACTGGCGGCGACCGAGACGATCACGAGCCCGGTCCAGAGACGCCGCAGCCAAATGACCGAGCTGACGCTAATGCCGTCGCCCGCCATCATGAGGCCGGCGCTGACGAGCCCGCTAAGAATCAAGAGCTGAAAAGCATGGCCAGTGACGCGCTCGATGACACCTGCCTCGACGAGGCCGACAAGCGGCTGATTCGATAGTTGATAGAGCGCCGAGGCGATGAAGCCGGCGGCATAGAGCGGCAGCAGCGCCACAATGAGGCTAAGGAGTTGGTAGATCGTCTTGCCGCGCGGCGAGAGCCTTATCGTTTCGCGCCTCATTCGCTCGCGCTATTCAGGCGGTATACGACAGCCCGCCCGTGGTCGACGATCTCCGCCGATTCAAATGCGGGCGTATAGCGCGTCGCGACGATATCGAGCAGCGCATTGATGCCGGGCTCGCCGGACGCTGTCAAGCTAGGGAAGACGACGATCCAGGTCGGCGGGTCTGATTCCCAGCCGGCGGTCAGCCGCTCCAGGACATGCGCCGGCTTGAAATACCAGTGCCAGCCCTTGACCCAGGCGCCGGGCGGCGGCAGGCTCGTCAGCGGGTGTAGCTGTGGCGTGCTATCGGTTTCCGGCAGCACATATAGCGTGTCCTGAGGCTCGGCGCGCTCGCTGAGTTGTGACGCCAGTTGGCGAAATTCATCGTAGGCGAGGATCGCGCCCGGTCCCAGCGGCGTCGGGATATAGCTGACCGCGCCCGTCCAGAGCCAGCCGATGCCGCCAGCGACGAGCAAGCCGGCCAAGATGGCGCGCGCCCCGTCCCAAAGCCGCCTGTCGCCGAGATGGGCTGGCAGCTTCGCCAGCACCACGCCGGACATGACCGCCGCCAAGGGCAGATGCGCCATCGCATGATTCTCGCCAGCCCGCGGATAGAGCAGGGTCAAGCCCGCCAGCCACAGCGCCACCAGAATGAGCTGCTTCCGGTTTTCACGCCAGGCCAGCGCCATAAAGGGGAAAACGAGCGCGTTGGTGAGCAGCAGCTTGCGGAAGAGATCGCCGTCGAACGGCACGCCGTCCATCGCGCCGCTGAGGTTGAAGGTCCAATTCCAGAAGACATAGCCCTCGAATAGACCGGCGCCCCACAGCGCGATCCACTGCAGCAGCGGGAGCAGCAGCGCCGCGCCAGCATATACCAGCGCGCTTTGACGCCGCCGCTCGATCAGCAGCAGGCACAAGCCCAAGAGGCCGACAGCCAGCCAGGCATGCTGCTTGAACAGGGTCGCGGCGCCCATGAGCAAGCCGACCACCGCGATCTGCCTCACAGAGGGACGCTCGCCAGTGCGGAGAAAAACAAGCAGCGCCGCACATACGCAGAGCGCCACCAAGCTGTCAAAATAGAGCAGGACGTTGCCGTAAACCGGCGCCCACCAGGCGAAGACGGCGGCGCCAAACAGCCCGGCCCATTCGCCGCCCGCCAGCTTCCTCGCCAGCAGATAAACCAGAACGGTCAGCGCCAACACCAGCCCGATGTTGAGCAGTTTGACCAGCAAACCCGGGTCAATGCGAATCAGCGATTGCGCGGCCGCGGCGAGCAGGGAACTGCCAGGCGCGTGCTGTTCCCAGATATCGCCGAAAAGCGTCAAGCCCCGGTTCATTATCCAGGGGATCGCCACCTGCCCGGAATGCGCCGCCGGCGACAGCCAGAAGAGGTGGGTGAGGATTTGCAGGCTGAGCAAGAGATAAAGCAGGCGGCGTGGCATGGCGGTCTCCCGTATAGCGGCGCGGCGCGATAGTCCAGTGCGGTCTCGAATTGTCTCCATTATAGGGCAAGCGCTATTGCTTGCTTGAGCCCTGATTTATGGTACCCCATCCCAAACCCCTCCCTGAAGCACAGTGTCGGCGGTCAGTGTCGACGGGCTGTGTCTACGCGCCCTACGCGACCTACGCGCGCCAAAATGAGGGACGGGCTAAAATGCTATTAGAACTCGCCTTCCCTCGTTCTGCGGGCAAGGGGCTGCGCCGCGTAAACACTGGCGGTCAGGGATGGGGGCAATGAACGAAGACAGTTATTTCGAGCGCGGCTTGCGTCTGCTGGAAGCTGGCGACTTTGAAGGGGCGGTCGCCCGGTTCGACAGCGCCATCAAGCTGGGCTTGGGCGATATCGCTGAGTCTTATGTCGGCCGCGGCGAGGCGCTGGCGGCGCTCGGGCGCTGGGACGAAGCGCTGCGGAGCATTAACGCCGCCCTGGAGATTGAGCCCTACCTGGCGGCCGCTTACCTGGAGCGCGGCAATATCCGCGGGCGGCGGCGCGAATACGAGGCCGCGATCAACGATTACACGATGGCGATCCACATCGAGCCCGAATTCGAGGAAGCCTATTTCAGCCGGGCGCTCGCTTATGAAGAGCGCAAACGCTACGCCGATGCCGAAGCCGATCTGACGCGGACGCTGGACCTGAATCCGGATCTGCTGGGCGCCTATGAAGCGCGCGGGCGGGCGCGGGCCGCCCAATTCAAGCTCGACGGAGCAATCGCCGATTTGAGCGCCTACCTGCGCCGCGGCGGCGGCCGGCAATTCGACAACCACAGCGAGACGCAGGGCTACCTGCTGATTCTAAGGGCGCAGCGCTTGCTGTGGCGGCTGATTCCGCGCTGGGGTCGGCGGGCTTAGGGCTGCTGGTCGGGCGGGATGTGGTCGCGCCAGACGGTTAGGAATTCACGCTTGAGCAACTCGAAACGTTCCAGCAGGAAGGTTTCGAAACGATGCCTATTCAGCGGATCTGGCAAGAGGCTCGCGGGACATTGCAACCGCCGCTCGTAGTCGAGCAGCTGACTTAATTGCTCTTCTGCTGTAATCTCTCCGCGCCGCCGCTTGTCCTGCAGAAGAATGTCGAAAGTCTGAACGTTATGCCTTAATTCGCCAGCTTTGTCCAGCAAGGCAAGATTTCCAATCGTGTTAATCGGCCACTCGTCGCCTTCACTCATGTGCGACTGAAGCAGCGCAACAGGAATGATGTGCTCAACATGGTAAGACTTGGCTTTCGCCAGCTCATCGACAAAGATGTACTTCAGCAAGAGGTACTCCGGGCGAGAATCCCTTACGTGCCGTTTCGCGTCTTTGGTGTGCAGCAGATTCTTCTGACTGTCATAGTACCAATCTTGCAACACCTGCTCCCATCGATGCTCGGTGGGTGGACTGCTATCGACGTAGCGAAGACTTCTTACGGCTTCGTGCAGCTTGCTGTCACCCGAGCCGCGCCAATCATCATGCAAAATCTCATATAGATAGAACATAGGCAGATTCAGCTTGAGTTTGCGGCGGTCAACTCGCCAGTCATCGTTTTCAGAGAGATCGCGTTTGCCATATTTCACCTGGAACGCGGACGCTATCATCGAAACGATCATCAGTTCGCTGTGGTAAATGGGACCCAGCTTGCGCCCGTATTGAGGCGTGGAGAGCACTGGCTTAAGGATGTTGTCAACGAAGCGTGTCGACTCAAGCAGGCAGCTTTCTAGATCCGCCCAAGACAACTCGCCAATTTCTTCAGGCAAGTTGGCCATGTCTTGCAGGCGCAATCCCAGGCAGGCGGTCAGCAGGTTGAAACCAACTGAGCTGGGTCGGTCATCCTTGACCGGCTTGAACAGACGCGGAAACTTGTCCGCCAGATATTGCCCCAGTCCAAAGAGATAGTCAAAAAGCGTGTAGCTTCGGTTGCGCCGTGATTCGTCATCAGAAGCTTCCTGTGAGACTTCCAAGGTGAAGCCCTCGTCCTCGAGCGTCTCATACTTCTTCCATATGTTGTCAATGACTTCGGTGTTGGCGATCTGCTGGCGACAGTCGATCCATCGAGCCGCATAAATCTCGTAGCGGCTCAGAACGGTGCCTTTGGAATTGAGCAACTCAAAGACCGTAGGAAGCTCGGACGAAGGACCGCTGTACGTGAGCACCGGTATTTTCGCGTCCAGGACTACCTTGACTTCGCTGCTGACGGCATCGAGAAAACCGCCCAATTGACGAGTCAGGTCATGATTTTGGTTGAATTCAAAGTACAAGTCCTTAAACAGACTGGAATCTGGCGGATACTTGAGCGCATTTCTAATCAGCGTCTCGATCAGATTGCCCGTTTGCCAGCCGTCTTGCGCTTCGTAACTGCGCTTGCCCTTGACCCATTCAACGACTGTTTGTCGGATTCTGTCTTTGAATTCATCGGAATGCTTGCCCAAGTGCGCAGCGACCGAATCTACGAATTCTTCGTCCAGATCCGCGCGTGTAAAGTAACCGTTTTGATGCTCAACGTAGCTCATGAGCGCCTGAGTACGCTGCAATCCATCAATAAGGCTGTAATATCGCTTGCCGTCTCTGGCGCTTTGACCGCGAGCGATGTCCTCATATATGAGAATGGATCCGAAAGGATAGCCTTTTTTGATGGAGTCTATCAACTTTTTCCGAGTCGTCTGATTCCATACCAAACGGCGCTGAAACTCGGGAATCGTCACTCTGTTGTTGCCCGCCGGTTTGCTCGACACGGCGTCCATGAGTTTGCTAACTGGCCAGATATCAATATCAACCGCATTGCGAATAGTGGACATTCCCAGACCCCAACACTACAGATCCAAACAAAACGCGAGACCACGCCCTCGCGCCAAGATCCGCATATTCGATCACATTCAAGAGGAATCGTCAAGCTGTCGGGAGTGCATGGGAGTCGAACCCACCAGCGCCTGCTCTGCGCAACCGCTCACCGGTTTTGAAGACCGGGGCATCCACCGGGACACATCCACCCCCTCGCGCCCCGATTATAATTCCTAGCCGAGCGGAGTCAAAGTCCCTCCCTCATTTTGGGGGAGGGATTTAGGGTGGGGGCGACCGCC
>WTGC01000135.1 GCA_011523705.1 Chloroflexota bacterium
CGCGTAGACACAGACCCGTCGGGAGGGGCCGGGGGAGGGGTAGACCCATTGGGCGGCAAGCAAAGCCCAGTACCGGACAAGCCCTACACATCTCACTGAGAATGTAGACTTTATCGTCGAGAGTCCCCAATTTACTGGCGAGAACGGCCCTCATATTATCGCTTCTGCCGCCGCTCCCGCTCACTGCCTTCATCCAATGCCTCGTAGTCCTCCAGCTCGCCATCGTCCGACAGCCGCAAGTGGCGCAATTTCACATCATCCAGGGCGTAGACATCGGCCTCTTCCATCGCCTCTTCGGCATAGATGCCGCGCTCTCGTTCTTCAAGCAGCTCAAGATGCCGCTGGACTTCTTCCTGGATGCGCTCCTCCCGTTTCTGCGCGCCGCCCCCGTATTTGTTGTAGTAATCGAGAAAATGCCCGGCCATGCCGATGCCCCAAAAGAAGGTGACGAACAGGGGCCAGGGGAAGCCACCGGCGCCGGCGGCAAAGAGCCAAGTCACCCAGACCAAGATGTTGACACCGGCGTAACTGATGAAATGAATCAAGAGCGCGTTGCGCTCGTCATACTTTGCTTCCACGCGGCGGCGGATTTCGAGTTCGAGCTGGGACTGATTCTTCAGTTTCATCGCGTCTCACTTCACTGCCCGCTGGCGCGCTGCGCCGGGGACTGCCCGCGCAGCAACTCCTCCATGGAGATTTCGTCGCCGCTGGAGGCACAGGCCGTCTCCAGACCGCGCGCGTCTTCGCTTGAACGCGTCGCGGGCGAAATGCGCTGGCGCTTCTCCCTGCGCAATTCGCGCTCAAGCTGCTGCTCAATCTTCGCCTCCCGCCGTCCACCGGATACACGATACGCGAATATGTAACGCAAGATATGCGCCGCTAAACCTATGCCCCATACGCCGGCGAAGGTCGCATAAGACTGCAGATTAGACCAGTCTAGAAACTCTCTGATCGTCATGTCGGAAAGTCGCAGAAGAAAGAGCAAACTGACGATGCCGATGAACAGCGTTAGATGCTGCCAGACGAGTCGGCGGTTCTTCAACTTGTAATCTTGCTGCACGCGAATCAAAACTTCCTGTTCGCCAGCATCCTCGGGCGCCGTGCGCTCCAGCTGCCGCCTGACCCGCGCCTCGGTCTCTCGTTCGTGATTGTCGCGGCCCTTGCCATGCCGATAGTGATAGCGAATGAAATGCAGCGCGCCAGTCGCCGTCAGGATAACCAACGCCAGAACGCTGTCCTGATAGGCGGTATCTCCGAAACGCCTCATCCAAAAGTACGGCAAATTGTACAGCAGCAGAATTGCCCCGCTCAAAACCAGCAGCAAATGAAAGGCGACGGCGCCCCGCGCGCGGAAGCGCTTCTCCACGCGCTCGCGGATTTCGGCTTTCCCAACCGGCTTGAACTTGTGCTTGACTGTCATACCCGTCCCGTGCCGGCTTGCGCGCCGCCCGCCAAGCCCTCGTCCACTTCCTCGAATTCGCCCTCATCGCTGAGCCGCGCGCGGCGGCCGCGACTATCTCCCAGTTCGCGCGCAACCGTCGCCGCGCCGCTATTGACAGGTTCAACGCGGCTCCGCCCGCGCGAGCGATGCCACTCCCGCTCTACTTCCGCGTCAATCGCAAGCGCCCGCGCCTGCGGCGTCCGCCCGTGCACAAAAAAGAAGCGACCGAAGTGCAGCGCAAAAGCCAAAGCCAGCCAGGCAAAAAGCTGGGTCAAGTGTGACACATAGCCTGGATACCCAGCCCATTGGATCGACCAGAATGGCACGTACATCGCAAAAAATATGCCCGAAGTCAGCGCATGCGCCACTACAAGACGCCGCGCTGTGATCCGCTTTCCGACACGTTCTTCAATCAAGACCTCTTCGTCTTCATCCAGCGCCGTGCGCTCCAGCTGATCGTCGATGGCGCGCTCAATCTCGTCCGCGCGCGCAATGGCGCCCGGCCCGCAACGGTAATAATAGCGCAGGCTATGCAGAAGCAGCGGTATCGTCCACAGACCGCCCAACATCGGCAGGTCTTGAGCATTTATCAGCCAGGGCTGGCTCAACAGAACGATTACCGCTACAGCGATGTAGACCGCGCTATGCAGCAAGAGATCGCGCCGACCCGCCATCCGCTTCTCTATGCGGTAACGAATTAATTCTCGTTCAATCGACCGCGGCGGCTCGGTCATGCGCGCTTGCTCCGATTTGGCGCTGCAATCGCAGCGAGTCTCCTGCCCCGTCGCTGCCTGATACTACGTGACTGTGGGACTTCGGTTGTGGCGCGCATCCGCATCAACTCGTGCCGAAGCTCAAGCCGAGTTCGTTGAGCCAGCGGCGGTAGGCGATCGCCGTCTTGTCGCTGCGCAAATGCAGCTCCGCTTGCAGGTCGAGCGGCAGCAGCTCGGGCCGCTGTGACTGCACGATGGGCAAATCTTGATAGGCGATCTCGTCCTGGAATGCGCGCAGCGATTCGTCGCTGCTATCGTCCTGCGTCATCACCATCCACATCCACATCAGCGACTTGACTTCCTCAATCGGCGTGACCATCAGCAGGATGGCGAATTTCTCTTCCGCCTCTTTGCGAAAATAAGCGACCAGCGGGCGATGCGCCTTGTAGGTGTAGCTCACCCAATTGGGGATATGACTGCCATCGGGATTCGGTTGAAAGACGCGGATATCGGAGGCGGTGACGCCGTTTTCATCGGTGACGACCTCGTAGTCGGGGATCTCGGGCCGTTCTTGCGTGCCGAGGATATTCTCGTGCACGAAGGGAAAGTGGGCGACATCGAGGAAATTCTCCACCATACGCGGTCCAGCCGCCTGGAATTCATAAGCGCCGCAGAGAATCTTGCGATAATCGGGATCGTCCCACTCTTCAAAAGGCGGGATCTCATTTGCCGGCTCGCCCAGGCAGACCCAGACGAAGTCATAAGCGACGGTCGCGTGATAGGTGATGGCGCGCGCCTTGGTCGGCGGCTTTTGCTCGGGATGGGCTGGAATACGCACGCACTGGCCATCGGCATCGTATGTCCAGCCATGATATGGGCACTGCAGCCTGTCACCTTCCAGCACTTCGCCCAGGGAGAGGCGCGTTCCCCGGTGAACGCAGAGGTCTTTCCAGGCGCGCAGATCCTCGCCCGCTTTCCAGATGACGATGTCCTCGCCCAGAAGCCGGGCGCCGATGACGTTATTGTTGGCTTCGAGTTGATCCAAGGGCAGCACGGCATGCCAGTCATTCAGCAGAATCGGATCGTCGATCATGGCGCTTTCTCCCATGTAATGCGCGTGCGCCGATTATAGCACAGCGCCACTGTGGCTTCTCGCAGTTCAGCGGGCGGCATAATAGCAATCGTAGACACTGCGCCCCAGTCGCCCCTACGGATTGCGCAGAGGCTTGGTTACGATATTGGCAATGGAAAACTATAGTTGACGAGGGTCGTGATATGACGCAAATGGATGGCAAAGTCGCGCTAGTAACCGGCGCGGCCTCCGGCATCGGGCAAGCAAGCGCGCTGGCGCTGGCGCGGGCGGGCGCCGCCGTCTGCGTCTCCGATATCAACGGCGCGGGCGCGGAAGAGACAGCCCAGAGCATCCTCGACGCGGGCGGCAAAGCGATCTCCTTGACTTGCGACGTGACCAAGTCGGAAGACGTCAGCGCGATGGTCGCGGCGACCGTCGACGCCTTCGGTCCCCTCGACGCGGCGGTCAATAACGCGGGCATCGCCGGCTCCTTCACCGATCGCCTGCACGAAGCCGACGACGCGATGCTCGAGCAGGTGCTCGCGGTCAACCTTCGCGGCGTCTGGAATTGTATGAAAGCGGAGTTGTCGCAGATGCTGGCGGCCGGTGGCGGCTCCATCGTCAATATCGCCTCGGTCGCCGGGCTGATCGGCGCGCCCAAGGCAGCCGCCTACACCGCCAGCAAACACGCCGTCGTTGGCTTGACCAAGTCGGCGGCGGTCGATTACGCCAAGCTGGGGCTGCGCGTCAATGCCATCTGCCCGGCTTATACCGACACAGCCATGGTGCAGAGCGCGATCGCGGGCAATCCGCTGATGGCGCATATCATGGAGCGGGCGATCCCGATGGGGCGCTTGGGTCAGCCGGCGGAAATCGCCGAAGCCGTCCTGTGGCTCTGCTCGGACGCGTCGTCCTTCGTCACCGGGCACGCGTTGACGCTCGATGGCGGCTTGGTGGCGCTGTAGGTTTCCGCATTCGTTGACAGCAATTGTCCTGACTGTATACTTGGAGTGAATCCGTCCATGGTAACTGTCTTGTACAGGCAGCGGCATGGCTATGATGTACGCATCCATTCCGACGACCATGAGCCCCCTCATGTGCATGTATTCAAGAGTGGAAATCGCGTTCGTGTTTTTCTGGATCCAATCTCGTTTGATGAAAATCATGGATTCAACAATCGAGAATTGCGAAGGATCCGACGCTTGGTTGAGCTGCATTTGGAGTTACTTCTCGATCATTGGGAAATCATCCATCGGTAAAGCAAGACGAACGCGCAGTGAAATTGGGGGAGTGATATGACGCACAAGATTCCATTTATCCATTCCACGCGAAACGATGCGCAAGGGGTACGCTTCCAAGATGAATTTGTCTTGATTGACCTGGCGGATGGGCGCGTCATCGGAATGCCTCTAAATTGGTTCCCGTGGTTACACGATGCTACCGAGGCACAGAGAGCTAGTTACGATTTGCACGGTGACAGCATCTACTGGGAAGAACTAGACGAAGGCATCGACTTGGTCGCCATGCTCACCGGCTTGTACACGAAAGACAAACCGCGACCGACAGAGACGATAGAACAGGCCAGCGCCGCCACGAATTGACATTAGCGCCTGCCAACTATCGAACATGGTCACTATCCTACACTGGCAGCGTCATGGCTATGATGTCAGGATGTATCCGGACGACCACGATCCGCCGCACGTTCATGTCTGGAAAGGCGGAAGGCAAGTCAAAATTGACTTGGAGACTATGGACATCATTTCGATAAGCCACCGCTTTAACAGTCGGGAAATCGGACAAATCGCCAATCTCTTGCGCGAGCACGAGAGTCTCCTTATGAGCGTTTAGGAGCGGCTTCAAGATTCATAAATGCGAGCATCGAACGATGTGAAGGATCCAAAACCATGAAAAAATACCCTTTGTCCATGATGACCGCTGCGCGCCTCAGGCAGTGCGATTCACCACTTCACACATCATGATCGCAATGGCGGACGGGCGAATCTTGGGCCTGCCGCTCTACTATTTCCCCTGGCTGCAGGATGCAACGGAGGCCCAGCGGCAAAACCACCAACTCAACTACTTCACTGTCGACTGGGAAGAATTAGGCGAAGGCATTGACATGGTCGCCATGCTCACCGGCTTGCACACGAAAGACAAACCGCGCCCGACAGAGACGATAGAACAAGCCAGCGCCGCCACGACTTGAGAAGATAGCACGCCTAATTCACTTTGACTTTGTTGCCCTCACCGGACTGCACTTCGGTTGATCGAAACCTTGGTCACAATCCTGAATCGACGGCAGCATGGTTTCGATGTTGTCATTCATACAAACGAACACGGACCGGCGCATGTGCACGTCTTTCGCGGAGGGAACAAACTCAAGGCTGAGTTGCAACCCGTTCGCATCGTGTACAACCAGGGCTTCAATGGCCGGGAGAGGCGACGGATTCGAGCGTTTCTTGAGGAATATCAAGCGTTCTTGCTGCAGGAGTGATCGCGGCTGCATGGCAACTGATATAATCCAGCAGGCGTGATAAAAGGTAGTTTAAGAATGCACGAATGGCCGATCATACAATACGAACGCTGTCATGCGCGTGAAGTCCAATTTACCGACGAGCACGCCATGATCCATTTGGCCGACGGCCGTATTATTGGCGTTCCTCTCGGCTGGTTTCCACCCATACAAAGCGCCACAAGTGAGCAGCGGCAGAATTACATCAGCTACGGCGATACCGTGTACTGGCACGACCTAGACGATGGCATTGACCTGACGGCAATGTTAACCGGCTTATACATCGTGCCCGTTTACCAGCGAAACACGCGCTCCCAGCCGCACGTTCCTACGACTTGGCTATACCTTGACGGCGGAGCGCGGCGCTCCGATGATGGCAATGAGCGAGGCCCTTTCGCCCACGATACTCGTAACATTCCTGAGGCACTGACCTGTACTGAGGACCAAATAATCTTTCAGCTGGCTGATGGCCGGGTCCTGTGTCTTCCGTCGCACTTTTCCCCGAAGTTAGCGCAAGCCAGCGACAGCCAGCGACAGAACTATGGGCTTCGGGGTCTATCGGTTTGTTGGGAGCAGTTGGACGAAAGCATTGACCTCATTGCGATGCTCACAGGGTTCTATGACATCGACATGCCATGGCCCGAAGATACGGTAGACCAAGCCAAAGCCACCCCTACTTAACCAGCCCGGCACGCCGCATATCCGACAGCAATCATGGTTACAATTCTGTATAGGCAGCGACACGGCTATGACGTTCGAATTTATACGAAAGACCATCCGCCCGCACATGCGCATGTGTGGAAAGGAGAAAAGAATCTTCAAATCGACCTGATGACATTGGAGGTCAGTGATAATCGAGGCTACAATATAAGAGAAATCAAACAGATTCGAAATTTGGTCGTCAACAACCGAGAATTGCTGCTTAACGTTTGGAAGACCCTACACGAGAGTGGAAACTGAAGGGCCCAATGATGTCGGAGCATAGCAACATATATCTGAAGCCGGTCATTCACGATACGCGCAATGAACCTCAGAGCCTCTGCTTCACCGACACGCACGTGATGGTTGAACTGGCCGATGGCAGGATCATCGGCGTTCCCTTGCATTTTTTCCCCTTGCTTGAGGCCGCGAGCAACAAGCAGCGCCAGAACTACAAGCTTGGCGCGTGTGATATCTATTGGGAAGATATCGACGATGGCATCGACTTGACGGCTATGCTATCGGGTCTCTATCTTGAGACAAGCGATGAGTACAAAGCGGATTTGAAAAAGCTAATCGCCGAGCGCAGGACGAAAGCCGCCACCCCTACTTAACCAGCCCGGCACGCCGCATATCCGACAGAATCAAGCGCTCCCAGGGAAGATCCGTCACCAGCGGGAAGTAGTGCGCGCCGCGCCGCATGCACTCGTCGCGGATCTCGTCGCGCCAGGCGTTCACCCGCCGCTGATACATGCCGAGCATCACCCCATCCAGCGTCACCTCTTGTTTGGTTTCCGTCTCCACATCGATCAGGCTGAGATCGCCAGTCACCGGCGGCTGCACTTCTTCCGGCGCCAGCACGTGGATGATAGCCACTTCATGCCCGCGGCTCAGCAGCGCGTTCAGCCCGTCCAGATAGCGCCCTTCGTAGGAGAACATGTCGCTGATGACCAGCGTCAAACCGGGGCGGCGCGCCCGCAGCGCGTAATCAGCCAACGCGGCGTCCAGGTCGGTAATGCCAGCGGCGCCGATTTCCCCGATGAAGCGCAGCGCGGCGATGCCCTGCGCCCGACCACGCGTCGGACCGAAGGTAGCCGCGCCCTCGCCACGCACCGCCGTCAAGACCAGCCGGTCGTTGCTGGTCAGCGAGACATAAGCTAAACCAGCGAGAATGCGCTTGGCGTAAAGCAATTTGCGCTGCTCCGCTTCGCCATCGGGCGGGAAGTCCATACTGGCGGACGCATCCAGGATCAGATGGACGGCCAGGTCTTCTTCGTCTTCCAGCAGCTTGATATAAGGGCGTTCGAGGCGGGCATAGATGTTCCAGTCGAGTTGGCGCAGATCGTCGCCGGCGACATAATTGCGATAATCGGCGAATTCGATACTTGACCCGCGCTTGATCGAGCGGCGATCGCCCTTGATCGCGCCCGCCCGCACCTTGCGCGCGACCAGCATCAGCGGCTCCAGCCGGCGGCGGATGGCTTCGGGCAGCAGCGCGGGAGCGGAAGCGCGTTCTTGCGCCACGGCTAGTCCTCTTCCTCGTCATCATCGTCCACCGGCGAATCGGCGCTGTCATCTAGCTCATCGTCTTCATCTTCCTCCGCGTCAGCTACATCGTCATCATCGATGTCGTCTTCGTCTTCTTCTTCAAATTCGAATTTCAGAACAGCCACATGCCGATCGCGGAAGAGCTCCTCTTGCTGCACGAATCCCAGCTTGTCAAAGAGCTTGCGCGCGGCCAGGTTTTCCGGTTCATAACGCGCGATCACCATCTCGCTATTCTCGAAGCCGTGAATCATGTCGATCAGCTGATCGGCTACGGCGTATCCCAATCCCTGCCGCTGATACTCTTGATCGACGGTCAGCCGCTCGATGATCCACTGCGTCGGCTGCGATGCATTGATGAGCATGACATAGCCGACGAGCTGCCCCTGCCAATCGACGCGGTAGAAGCTGACCGCCGGATGCCGTGTTTGCATCCAACTGAGCACGACATTCTTGGTGAAACGCCGCTGCCTGGGCTTGACGCGAATCACGTTCAGCGCCACAAAGTCGCGCAGGCCCGTTATTTCAGTGAGTTCGAGATCCTTCATGGCGAGTAAGAGTCCATTTCGCGCGTCGGGAATAGTATGAGTGTGCCACAAACAGAATGATAGTCCAATGATTTTTCCGATTGCGAGGAAGACCTCTGTATTTCCAAGCATGTCATGCGAAAACAAGTTCGCCGAGAAGTCTCCCCCTCCCTAGCTGGCTGGGTCACGTAGACGTAGACCTTCGGGAAGGGGCCGGGGGATGGGGTTGAAATTGCTGGACAAGACGGACAATTATCCGTAACATGATAGTTAGAGGCGTCGCGCGGAATCCAGACGCTTTGATTTGTAATCACACTGATGCAAGGGAGATGAAAATGACGGAACGCAAGCAACTGACGACCGCCCACGGCGCCCCCGTCGGCGACAACCAGAACTCGCTGACAGCGGGCGCGCGCGGTCCCCTGCTGATGCAGGATTACCAACTGCTGGAGAAAATGGCGACTTTCAACCGCGAGCGCGTGCCGGAACGCGTCGTGCATGCCAAAGGCTCGGGCGCCTACGGCACTTTCACCGTCACCAATGATGTCACACAATATACCAAAGCGAGCATCTTCTCCGAGATTGGCAAGCAAACGGACTGCCTGCTCCGCTTCTCAACGGTGGCGGGCGAGCGCGGCGCCGCCGATGCCGAACGCGATGTCCGCGGTTTCGCCGTCAAGTTCTATACCGACGAAGGCAATTGGGACATGGTCGGCAACAATACGCCAGTCTTCTTCGTGCGCGATCCTTATAAATTCGGCGACTTCATCCATACCCAAAAGCGCGACCCCAAGACCAATATGCGCTCCAACACCACCATGTGGGATTTCTGGTCCCTCTCGCCCGAAAGCCTGCACCAGGTCACCATACTCATGAGCGACCGAGGCTTGCCCCAAAGCTATCGCTTCGTCAACGGCTACAGCAGCCACACTTACAGCTTCATCAATGCCGCCGATGAGCGCTTCTGGATCAAGTTCCACTTCAAAACCATGCAGGGCATCAAGACATGGACCAATGCGCAAGCGGCTCAGATCGTCGGCGGCGACCGCGAAAGTTCCCAGCGCGACCTGTTTGAAGCCATTGAGAAGGGCGACTTCCCCAAATGGCGCGTCTGCGTGCAGATAATGCCCGAACAAGAAGCCGAGACCTACCACCTCAATCCCTTTGACCTCACGAAAGTCTGGCCCCACGGCGATTATCCCTTGATCGAGATCGGCGTCATGGAGCTCAACCGCAATCCTGAGAATTACTTCGCCGATATTGAGCAGGCCGCCTTCGAGCCGTCGAACATCGTGCCCGGCATCAGCTTCTCGCCAGACAAGATGCTGCAGGCGCGGATCATGTCCTACGCCGATGCCCACCGTTATCGCATTGGCGTCAATTACGCCGCGCTCCCGGCCAACAAACCGCAATGCCCGGTGCATACCTATCATCGAGACGGCAATCTGCGCTTTGACGGCAATTATGGCGGCGCGGTCAATTATGAGCCGAACAGCATGGGCGGTCCAGCGGAAGACCATCGCTTTGACGAGCCGCCGCTGAAAGTCTCCGGCGACGCCGGCCGTTACGACCATCGCGATGGCAACGACGACTATACCCAGCCGGGCAATCTATTCCGCCTGATGAACGAGGGGCAGAAAGCGCAGCTATTCAGCAATATCGCCGCAGCGATGGATGGCGTGCCGGAGCGCATCAAAGCGCGCCAACTCGCCCATTTCTACCGCGCCGATCCGGCTTACGCCGCTGGCGTCGCCGACCTGCTTGATCTCAACTTGGACGGGGTTGCCGCTCTGGCCGAAGCTTCGTTGGAAGACTTGTTCGCCATGACCAGCGAGGACAATTACGCTGGCTTGCCGGTGCAAGAGGGCCTGCCAGCGGCCGGCAGCTAATCCGCCATCTATTCCAGCGCCGCCAACACCATTTCAATCGGATGCCGCGCCTCGAAACCGGCGTCGCCAATCTGGGCGCGGCAAGATGTCCCGGGCGCGCTACTGATGCAGGATTACAAACAGCTGGAGAATACCTTGTAACCGATTACACGCGATGTAGAAAGAGTGGATTTGGAGGCTCGGAGAATCATGTCGAATGCACTGAGAAAGTTAAGTGTATTGATCATGCTTCTTGGCATAGCAATTCTAGTCGTAGAAATAAATGCCTTTAGCAGTGCAAAGAGGTTTACGCTCTCGGAGGCGTTAGGGCATATCATTAACCATGCATTCAATATCTTGTGGAGCGCGATACTGATAATAGGCGGCGGGACATTATTCCGCCGAGCGCGCAATGGGGCCGACGTCAGACCGCGCCCTCGCACGAATGCTCAGCCCGGCAATCTGACAATGATACTTGTATTTTGTGCGGTGCTTTATGGCGTATACGCGCCTTTACATATATATGTGAGCATGAATGATGGGTGTAATCTGCATGCCTCGCTTATGACGATGATCCCTGTAAGGCAGCTTTATTTCATTCCAAGAATTGAGCGAGAGTGGAATATCAATAGTATTCAGTCCATGACGGAATCTGATAGTAGTTTAGCAGGAATGCTGGGCACTGCCCTTGCGTCTAAGTTCAAAGAACCGATTATGGAAGTCGTTAGGCACGGAGGTTGCGCTGATATACTTAGAATGACCGGTGGTGGGACTGAATTACAGTCACGTAAAGCACAGCGCCGCGCCGCCAATTCACCAACAAGTTTCAACACGTCTTCACGCGATTGGACAAATACAACACCGCCTCCCAGTGTAGTGACAGCAAGTGCTAACCGCGATACGCCAACCGCAACGCTTACGCCAGAGCCTACGTCAAGCATTGAGGAAAGCTGTTTTCCTTACGATACCGCATATGTTACAGGGAATATGAACATCCGTGAGTTGGCGACAACGAATAGTCCTGTAGTGAATACCACAGACCCAATGGATATATTTGAGGTTTCAGAATCACAACAAGGAGATTCGTGGTGCTGGCTAAGAGTGTCAAAAGGCTGGATGGCGCTCACGAGATATGTAACCCACGACATCTCCGCGGTCTTGCCATCAATAGACGATGATGGTGACATACGATTTAAGAATAAAGTCGCCAAGGCATTTGAGCTAATGGGGCAAAAAACATCTCGATGGTTCCAATATACAGTACAAATCATAGACTCTGTAGTTCTCGCCGATCTACCGGGCGACTCTCTAGCTCAAGTTTGGAATGACGGCACAAATCGAGTGAAAGTGGATCTAAAAGGGATGCTAAAGGATACAGCATACTTTGCAAGTATTTTGGTTCACGAAGCATGCCACCTCTATCAGCATAAAGATGCGTCCAGGCAACGCTCTATGTTAGGCTGGGAAGAAGAAAAGGAATGCTACAGAATACAGGCAAGTGCTTTACGGCAGATCTTCCCTGGGCATAGCATGATAAAGACTCTCAGGTGTGCATCTGAGAATTATCCTGCTACATTCTGTTAACCGAACATTGCCGAGCATTCTTGTGCTGTAATCCATAGCAAACTCGTGCCCACAATTATTGAAGTTACACGACCGTCCATTGTGATTTCTAATACCATACATAGGTCGATGTTAACCTTCGCGTTGTGGCGGTATCATAACAAGCGAGAGCGCGATAGCGTCAGCTAGAGAGTGCATAGGCAAATAAGCCCCAATCGTTCGGAGACCAGGTCGAATACAACAGCCAAGAGAACTACGCCGGTTTGCCAATTGACGCCGCGCTGCCAGCGGCCGGCAGCTAATCCGCCATCTATTCCAGCGCCGCCAACACCATTTCAATCGGATGCCGCGCCTCGAAACCGGCGTCGCCAATCTGGGCGCGGCAAGATGTCCCGGGCGCTGCGATTGCCGCGTCGGGATTGGCGCGGATGGTCGGCAGCAGGCGATCCTCGGCGATCTTCATGCTCAGTTCGTAATGCTCATAGCCGAAGCTGCCAGCGACGCCGCAGCAGCCGGTGTTCATCTCGGCGACATCCGCGCCCGGAATCGCCCGCAGCAGCTTAAGCGTATCGGCTGTGCCCCAAAGCGCCTTCTGATGGCAGTGCCCGTGCAATAAAATCCGAGACGCATCCGACTTCCAAGCGAGCACGCTCCCACGCTCAGCCAGCTTCTGGGCGAAGAAGGCTTCGGCGCTCAGGCAGCGTTGCGCCAGCGACCGCGCCGCCTCTTGAATGCCGGGATCAACCAGGGTCAAGTAGTCGTCGGTGAAGGCGCTGAGGCAGCTCGGCTCCAGGAAGACGTAGGGTCGCCCGGGATCGGCGCGGTACAAGCCGAGCACGTTGTCATGAGCCATCTGCTTGGCGCTATCGAGCAAACCCTTGCTGATGGCGGGGCGTCCGCAGCAGCCAGCCCCCGGCAGACCTTCGACATTTAAGCGCAAGCCCAGCTTCTCCGCCAGCTGCATCGCCGCCCGCCCCACTTCCGGGTGATTCCATTCGGTGAAAGTATCGATGATTAGAACGGCGTCAGGCGAATCGTGCTCTGGGTAGCGGTCGGAACTAAAGCGGCGGTCGGCGAATTGCGGCAGCGGCCGCTCCGTTGGCAGCCCCAGCAGACCGGCGCCTGCCCTTCCCAGCGGACTGTTCATCGCGAAATTACTGAGCTTAGGCAGCGCGCCCGCCAGCTTGTTGACGCGGTGAATATTGCCGAAGACGCGCGTCGCCAGATCGATGCCATGCCGGTCATGCCAGGTCGCCAGGAATTCCGATTTGAGCTTGGCGACATCGACCGATGAGGGGCATTCGGCGGCGCAGGCTTTGCAGCCCAGGCAGAGATCCAGCACCGACTTGACCGCGGGATCGCCCAGGTCCTCCGGCAGAACGCCACTGATGGCGGCGCGCAGGGCATTGGCGCGCCCCCGCGTCGAATGCGCCTCGTCCAGCGTCGCCTGATATGACGGGCACATCGTGCCGGCGCCCTCCTTGCGACAGACGCCAGCGCCATTGCACATCTCGACCGCGCCGGCGAAACCATTGTCCGACGACCAGTCGTAACGCGTCTCCACCGGAATCACCTGGTAGTCCGGCGAATAGCGCAGCAGCTCGGCGCTGTCCATCGGCGGCGAATCGATGATCTTGCCCGGGTTCATCATACTGTCGGGGTCGAAAGCGCGCTTGACCGCCCGAAAGGCGTCCATCAACTCGGGACCGAAGAGGTATTCGCTGAACTCGCCGCGCACCAATCCTTGACCATGCTCGCCAGTGATCGTGCCTTGATATTTCTTCACTGTCTCCGCCACGGCATCGGCGATGCTGCGATACTGATCGCGGCCTTTCAAGGTCTTCAGATTAATAAGTGGGCGGATGTGCAGGCAACCGGCGCTGGCGTGGGCGTAGATGGCGTAAGTCGTGTCGTTGTCGTGGATGATGCGCTCGACATCGCTGATGTAATCGGCCAGGCTCTCGACTGGCACGGCGCCGTCTTCGATGAAGGAGACCGGCTTGGCTTCGCTGCGTTCGCTCATCATCAAGCCCAGCCCGGCTTTGCGCACGGTCCAGACATCGTCTTGCTGCGCCGGCGTCTCGGCGACCGTCAGCGCGCCTCGGAAACCCAGCCGCGCCAGATGCGCCTTCAGGTCATTGATCCGGGCGTTCAGCTCGCGCTCCGAGCCGACGAACTCGACCACCAAAATCGCTTCCGGATCGCCCTCGACGAAAGTCAGGCGGTCGCGATAACCGGCGGCTTCGCGCGTTTTGTCCAGCAGGAATTTATCCATCAGCTCAATGGCGGCCGGCTCAAGCTCGAGGATGCGCGGCGTCGCCTCGAGTGAAGCGCGCAGCGTGTCAAAGTGAACCAGCGCCAGCCGGGTATTTTCGATCTTGGGGCGCTCAACCAAACGCAATTCAGCGCGCACCACCGTCGCCAGTGTGCCTTCCGAGCCGCAGAGCAGCCAATTCAGATTCACGTCATCGGGGTCGATCTTGTCCAAAGCGTAACCGGCGACCGTGCGCCAGGTCTTGGGATAGCGCGCTTCAATCAGGGGCTTGTGCTCGGCGACTAGGTCGCTGACGGTGGCACGGATGCGATCCAGCTCGGCAGTCGACGCATCCAACCAGACCAGCTCGCCCCCAGCCGTCACCACTTGCAGGCGCGAGACATGGTCGGCCGTCATGCCGTAGCGGATGCTGTGGGCGCCGGTGGCATTATTGCCGATGACGCCGCCGATGGCCGCCCGCTCGGCGCTGGCCGGGTCGGGACCGAACATCATATCCAGCGGCGCCAACTGCGTGTTGAGCGTGCCGAGGATCATTCCCGGCTCGACATCGACCTCGCGCGCCTCGGCATTGACGCCCCGAACGCGGCGCATGTGACGGGTGAAATCCATGATGACCGTTTCGCCGACGGCTTGGCCTGCGAGTGCGCTGCCACCCCCGCGCGGCAGCACCGGCGCGCCATATTTGCGCGCGATCTCGTGCACAGCGACCACATCGTCAGCATCGCGCGGATAAGTCACCGCCAGCGGCATGACCTGATAATTGCTGGCATCGGTGCTGTACAGCACGCGCGTCATGCGGTCGGCGGCCGCTTGGTCATGTCCAATGGCGCGCCGCAAATCATGCAGCATCTCGTCAATTTGCATAGAAGGGTCGATCCGTCGCGTTCTGAGTCACGTGTTTGATTGTAGCCACTTAAAGCAATTTAACCACCGAGGTCACAGAGGACGCAGAGGTTTTCGAGAATATCTCGGTGCTCTCATTAATCTCGGTGCACTCGGTGGTATAAGAACTACACCCGGCTCAGATCCACCTTCAGCGCCCGCAACTGGGCGATGCAGGCGCGGATCGCTTCCTCTGAGGCGCGCAGCATCGGCGGGCGCACGCCGCCAACCGGCAAGCCGCGCTCAGCCAGCACGCCCTTGACCGCAGTCAGCCAGCCGGCGCTGCCGATCACTTCGCTCGCCGCCTGAAGCTGCTTCTGCAACTTTCGCGCCCTTGCCAAATCACCAGCGTGGAATGCCTGGTGGATGCCGGCCACGATCTCAGGAAAATGATTGCTGTTGCCGGAGACGCTGCAATCCAGCCCAAGCGCCAGCCCAGCGAGGATCAGATTGTCGGGACCAATCGCGGTGTTGAAGCGCCCGCCCTGCAAGTGATTCACCGCGCACATCGTCAGCAGGTCGCCGCTGCTGTCCTTGAGCCCGACGCAATTCTCGTATTCGCGCGCCAGCCGCGCCACCAGCGCCGCCGACAAGTTGTTGACAGCGAACTTGGGCAGGTTGTAGAGCCAAACAGGAAAACCCGCGACCGCCTCGAGGATCGCGCGGTAGTGGGCTTCCAGCGCTTCTTCGCTGTGCAGGAAATACCAGGGCGTGATGACCGAGGCGGCGTCGGCGCCGATGCTTTGGGCGTGGCGGGTCAGCTCGATGGTTTCGCCGGTGGTCATGGCGCCGGTATGCACGATGACGGGCAGGCGTCCGGCGACCACGTCGACCGTTGCGGCGGCCACCGCCTTGCGCTCCTCAGTCATGAAGAGCGGACCTTCACCGGTGCTGCCGAGCGGGTAAATGCCGGCGACGCCCCGGTCGATTAGGTAGTCGACCAGCGGACCGATCATGTCCGGGTTGATGTCGCCGTCCGGCTTGAGCGGCGTGATAATTGGGCAAATGACGCCGCGTTTGATGGGTTGGTAGGTCATGGGGTGGTTCAGCTTTGCGCCGATGGCTCTTCGGCGGGCGCTTCCAGCGGTGGCGAGACCGCGGGCATTCTGGGCGTCGGCGCGCCGAGTCTTCCTTCGATATTGGCGAGCCGCTCGCGGACATCAATGAGGTGAAGCATGATGTCTTTCATTTCTTGACGCGTCGCTTGATGCTCTTGCAAGGAGTCCGTCCTGGATTCACGAATTTCCTGACGCGTTTCTGTCCTGAACGAATGGATTTCTTGCCGCGTTTCTTGATGCGATTGCTCGGCATAAGTTCTCACCGCTCGGATTTCGTGCCGAACTTCTTGAAAAGATTGCTGCACCTCATTCTTGAATGCGCCAAGCTTATCATCAATCTCGTCGCTGATTTCGCGGCGCGTTTCGCTAGCTGTGTAACGCACGTACAAGAGAAGGACGGCGCCGACTATGAGGCTGTCGATTCCCAAACCCGACACTTCTTTCAGCAAGCCAAGTACATCCATTGATCAGTTCCGTGCAGTGTAATGCGACGCTCACCCTCAATTGTAACGCGTATCAACCACGTCTGCTAGGACGCTGTGCCGTTCCGGTTGGAGGGACGAGCCCGCGCTTGATGGGTTGGTAGGGCATGGGGCGCTCTCTTTGTGACAAACCTATAGTTGACGGGACCCCAGCTATCCCAGCGCCTCGTTTCGCCTCGCTACAATAACCTCTCGGCATCCTGCTGACAAATTCAGTATCCGCCTCATCATGCGTCGGCGCTTCCGCTCGAAGGCCGCGGGCAAAGGCAGTTGTGCGTAGCGCGCGCAATCTGCCGACTTCTTTTGTTTTCTCCCACGATACGTTGCACTGTAGCGCTGTCGCCACAACGTACGTTTTTTTGCACATGAGCGCAGTCGCATCGGCAATTTCGCGAGCGGCTTTTCAGGCGCCGTTTGACCAATTTACTGATAGCGACAGCAGGAGGCCGATGGTGTATTCACGTGGAAAGGTTGCCTATTGAACTTGCGGTGTCAAGTCGTAATCTTATATAATAGTAGCAATGAGAAATGGAGAAATAACTATGTCAAAGCCTTCTCTATTTTTTCGATTGATTGTACTGTTTTGCAGCTTCCTGCTGCCGGTCGGCGGAGCGGCCGCCCAAGAAGTGATTACGCTTCAATTCTTTTACCCGGTTGGGGTTGCCGGTCCGCTGGCGCAAGCCATCGACGGCTATGTGGCTGAGTTCAACG
>WTGC01000071.1 GCA_011523705.1 Chloroflexota bacterium
TCTCTTCAAATTGCTCGTCGTACAGATGACAAGCAACCTCGTGTTTGTCTTCTACGATGAATGGCGGCGGCTCGACATGGGCGCAATGCTCCCAGGCAAAAGGACAGCGCAGGCGGAAGATGCAGCCGGAGGGCGGATTGCGCGGATCATGCGTGATGCCCTCGGTGATCTTCAGCGGCTTGCGCTCTTTTATCGATGGAATCGAGTCGATCAGCAGTTGCGTGTAAGGATGCAGGGGATTGGCGTATACATTCTCCACCGGCGCGATTTCGACCATTTTGCCGGCGTACATTACCGCGATCCGGTCGACAATCTGCGCCAGCAAACCCATATCGTGGCCGATAACGATCAGCGACACGCCGATCTCGTCTTTGACCTTCACCAGCGTCTGCGCCACGATGCGCTGCACGACCACATCCAGCGCGCTCGTCGCTTCGTCAGCGATCACCACGGTCGGGTGCAGCGCCACGCCCATCGCGATGCAAACACGCTGTTTCATGCCGCCGCTGAGCTCGTGCGGGTACATATTGTAGATACGGTTGGGCAGCCCCACATTTTGGAATAACTCAAAGATGCGTTCGCGCAAAGCCTCGCGGTCGTTCTGCTTGCCCTCGTGCGATTCGATCACATCGATGATTTGGTCTTTGACGCGCATCGTCGGGTTCAGCGAATTCATCGCCCCTTGCGGGATCAGCGAAAGCCCGGTCCAGCGGAACTTGCGCAGTTCTTCTTCTTCAAGATGCAACACTTCGGTGCCATCCACCTGGATGCTGCCATGCACGATATAACCGGGCGGCTGCACTAATTGCAAGATGCCGTATGCGGTGGTCGATTTGCCGCAGCCGGACTCGCCCACCAATCCGAGTGTCTCGCCTTCATACAGTTCGAAGCTGATATCGCTGACGGCGATGACATCGCCCTGCGGCGTGGCGTAATGGATGCGCAAATTATCGACGCTGAGGACGACGCGGTCGCTGTCGTGGGTCTTCTGCTCAGCCATATCTCTTCGCTCCCGCCCCTGCTAATTCGCTTTGCGCAGGCGTGGATTGGCAATCTCGTCCAAGCCCAGGTTGATCAGCAGCAGCGCGATGAAGACGACGGCGAGAATCACAGTCGGGATGCCCCACCACCACCACATATTGCGCAGCAAGGCGGCCGCTTCGATTGACCAAAAGATGGTGACGCCCAGCGACGGAATCCGCTGCGGACCAAATCCAAGCAATTCCAATCCCACAGCCGATAGAATCGCGCCCGTCATATTGCCAATATAACTCGCCGCCAGATATGGCAACAAGTTGGGCATGATCTCGCGGTACATAATATCGCGGGTCGGGACGCCCGAAAGGCGCGCCATCTGCACGTAGCCGCTCTCGCGCATGCTCAAGACCTGCGCGCGGATATAACGCGTCGGCGTCGCCCAGGCAAACATCGAAATCAACAGCGCCATCGTCACCAGGTCAATGCGCGGCAAGACCGCTTGAATCACGATTAGCACCAAAAGCGAAGGGATGGTGATGGTCACGTCCGTCGCTAATCGGATGACATCATCCACCCAGCCGCCAACGAATCCGGCCAGAAAGCCTAGTATGATGCCGACTCCCATACCAACGGAGGCGGCAATCGCGCCCACGCCGATTGTGCGCGGCGTGCCCACAATCAGCAACGCCAGCATATCGCGCCCGCTGTTCTCGGTGCCCAGCGGATGCTCGGGGATTCCCTCTTGATTGCGCCAGTTGGTGAAGCCGACCGGCGGCATATTTAATGGGGAGGCGCCGGCGAGCGCCAATTCCGTATCCCAAAACTGATTGCCCAGAAAGATCAAAAAGAAAATGAAGCCGATGATGCCGGCGCCACTGAGGAACTTCCAATTCATCCAGGGGTTGTCGAAGCGATTCAGCACACCGGCTTTTTTCGTGCCGCCGGCGACGGGAGTGTCTTTCGTGTTCTCTGCCATGTCTACCTCCCCTCCAGGCTAATCCGCGGGTCGATCAGCGGATAGGTCAGATCAATGATCAACACGGCCAGCGCGCTGGTCACAATCAAGATGAACGATGTCCCTTGTATCAGACCGAAGTCTTGATTGGCGATGCCGGAATATATCAGCGAGCCCATGCCGTTGTACACGAACATGATCTCCACCAGCACCGAGCCGTTAATCAGCGTGCCGATCGAAACCGCCAGCGCCGTCATCTGCGGCAGAATCGCATTGCGAATCATGTAGCGATATAGGACGTAGAATGGCTTCAAGCCCTTGGCCTGCGCCAGGATCATATAATCTTCGCCCTCGATCGTGACCATCATGCCGCGCATGCCCAGCGCCCAAAAGCCGAACGTCACCAAGACGATAGACATCGCCGGCAAGAAACCGTGATAGAGCACGCTGCCGAAGAATTCGAGCGTGAACTCGGGCACCACGCCACGCCCGTAGGCGCCCACTTGAGGAAATATCGGTATCAGAAAGCCGAAGATATAAACAAGCAACAAACTAAAGAGCGCTGGCGGCACCGACGTAAACGTCATCGACACCGGTATCATCACTTTGAGCCACTTGGGCGTTCGATACCAAGCCAGCAGAGCGCCGCAGAGATTGCCAACAGTGAAGAAGATGAAGGTCGCGATGCCGACCAAGCCGATCGTCCAGGGCAGCGCCCGCCCCACCAGTTCGTAAACAGTCGCCGGGAAATTCGCCATCGAATAACCCAGATCAAGGCGCAGCGTATTGCCCAGGAAGCGCAAGTATTGCACATAGAGCGGGTCATCAAGGCCGAAGCGCTTGCGCCAGCTTTCGATGATCAGGTCGGCGTTTTCAACAAAGCCCTCAAATTGAGACATGCGCGCGATCATCGCCGAG
>WTGC01000103.1 GCA_011523705.1 Chloroflexota bacterium
TCGCGTAGGTCGCGTAGACACTGACCGCCGACACTGACCGCCGACATTGACCGCCGACATCGCCCTTCGACACTGGCCGCCGACACCGCACTCCGGGAGGAGGAGCCAGGCTAGCGAGTTTTCTTGTATTACTTGCTAGAATCTACTTGTACATCAACTGAAGAATCGGCTCGAATGCGATATGCCTCAGCCAAAGAATCGATAGCGCAGAAGCGTCCAGGCGGCAATTGGCGCGTCGGTCCATTTGATCTTCTTCCCCTCATCATATTCGCGCCCATAATAGGAGATGGGCACTTCAACAATGCGGATGCCCTGCCGCAGCACTTTGGCGGTGAATTCCGGCTCGAATTCGAAGCCGCGGGCGTTGATCTTCATGTCTTCGACCACTTCGCGGCGGAAGCATTTGTAGCAGGTCTCCATGTCGCTGATGATGGCGTTGAACAAGATATTGGTGATGAGCGTCAAGCCCTTGTTGGCGACCATGTTCCAGAAATTCATCGCCTTGCGCGTGCCGCCGAGAAAGCGCGATCCATATACGACTGTCGCGACCCCCTCTTGAATCGGCCGCAGCAGCAACCCGTATTCGCGCGGGTCATACTCGAAATCCGCATCCTGAATGATAATCACTTCGCAGGTGGTTTCGCGGAAACCGGTCACCAGCGCGGCGCCCTTGCCTTGATTTCGCTCATGATACAAGACGCGGACCTTGCTGTTGCCCTGCGCCTCAATCTCCTTCAATACATCGCGCGAGCCATCTGTCGAGCCATCGTCAATGATGATGACTTCGTCGACGATCTCCTCAGCCAGTACGCGGGTCACGAGATCTTTCACTGTGTTGACCTCGTTATAACAAGGGATGACCACGCTGAAGCTCGGTTTCGGGGCATTGGGATTGGGCGGATTTGATGGCGGATGTCTCATTGAGTTCCTAAAGGGCTTGTCCGGTACTGGGTCATGCTATCACGCTTTTTCTACCCCTCACCCCCCGGCCCCCTCTCCCACGAGGGGCGAGGGGGAGCTAAGCTGGGCAGAAATCGTCGAAAACAGTTGATTTCCGCAATAAACGCCCCCGTTCTGTTTTGTTTACGTTCTCTGTTAGTTTATTTTGCATTTGATTTTCAGTAGCGGATAAGCCTTAAAGTGTCGGTTGAGCTGGCGCTGGATCCCGGCAGATTTTGTGATTATATCATGAGCCCCGCGACGAGGCTTGTCGACCGCCTCACAGTCGGTACAGCGCTCCCTAGCGACATGCTTACTACGTAGTTGCGGGTTGTTGGCGAATGGCTACCGGATTTCGCTCGGAATCCTCTGCAAGATGGCGCCGCTGCCGGCGATGATGCGGATCTCGCTGTGAACGGAGTTTACACGATAGAGGCGGGCGTAGTCGGTGATTGACGCATAAGCGTCAGGAAAACGGTGAATCGCTTCGCCCACCAAGCCAAGATCCAGCATGAGCGCGATGCATTCATCTCGCGTGGCAATGTCGAATGCGGCGCCGAGCCAGCTCATCGGCGCTTCGATGTAGGCGACATCGGCGAAGAGCAAGTAGAAAGCCGGCTGTTGGCGCTGCCCCTGATAAACGCTCAGGTACAGTCGCGAGAGTTTGCGATGGTAATGGAAGATCTGGCAGCGATAGCGCGCTGGATTGCTAATGTTGAAGGCGTTCTTGCTGCCGTGCTCGGTCTTTGCCATGCTCTGGATTCTAGCCAGATTTCCGCTGAATGAAAATCCTGGAGGGATTGTTCGGCAGCATGCGCGTGAAGTAATTCTACCACCAATGCCCCGGCCCCTACGGGTTGGGTATTGGCGGGAGGGCGAGTCACCGCCTCGCCCCTACGGGTTGGGGATTGGCGGGAGGGCGAGTCACCGCCTCGCCCCTACGGGTTGGGGATTGGAGGGCGGCAATCGACATTTAGCTGCTGATATGCAACAATTCACTGAAACTGCGCGCTTTCCAGAGATTGAGGAGTATCAGATGCGATTCAGAGACAAGATTGCGGTTGTCACCGGCGCGGCCACCGGGATCGGCGGCGCCACTGCTGATGCCTTTAGCGCTGAAGGCGCGTGCGTTGTTCTCAGCGATGTCAACGAAAGCGACCTCAACGAGCGGGCGGAGCGGCTGCGCGCGGCCGGCGGGGATTGCCTGGCCGTGCTCGCCGATGTGTCAAGCCCGGCTGATGCGAAGCGGATCGCGCAGGAGGCGGTTGCGGCTTTTGGCGGCATCGACTATCTGGTGGCCAGCGCCGGCATCCAAACTTATGGCTCGGTCGTCAGCACGGACGAGGACACCTGGGACCGCACACTTGATGTCAACGCTAAAGGCGTTTACTTGGCGGCGAAATACTGCATTCCCGAAATGGCGAAGCGGGGCGGCGGCGCGGTCGTCACGGTGGCTTCGGTGCAGGGTTTGTTCAGCCAGCCCAATGTCGCGGCTTATGCCGCCTCCAAGGGCGCCGTCATCGCGATGACGCGCACGATGGCGATTGACCACGCGGCCGACAATATCCGCGCCAATAGCATTTGTCCCGGTTCGATCGAAACGCCTTTGCTGCGCTTCGCGGCCGAGCAAATGCAGCCGGAAGACCCGGATGGCGCCATCAAGGAGTGGGGCGGGCTGCATGTGCTGGGGAGGGTCGGTCAGCCGGAAGAGATGGCGCAGGTCGCGCTGTTTTTGTGCAGCGACGCCTCGTCTTTTATCACCGGCGCCGCCATTGTCGCCGATGGCGGCTTGACCATTCAGCTATAAACGGGAAGGCGCAAGATGGCATGTAAGGCGCGAGAACTGGTGCTCGGTCGAACGCTGCGCGCGCTCGATATCGAGAATGACATCCTCTCAGTCACTGTCCTGGTCGACAAGGGCGCGGACATCTATCGCTTGATCTACAAACCCAGGAAGACGGACGCGATGTGGAAGTCGCCTTGGGGGATGAAGGAAGCGGCGCGCGGCTTCGATACCGCCGTCGATTCGATGACGGCTTGGTTGGAGGCTTACGCCGGCGGCTGGCAAGTGCTCTTCCCGAACGGTGGCTTCGCCAACAACTACAAGGGCGTTGAACTGGGCTACCATGGCGAGGCGTCCATGGCCGCTTGGGACTACCAAGTCATCAATGACTCCGCCACGTCGGTTGAGTTGAAGCTGTCGCTGCGTTTGTCGCGCAGTCCCTTTAGCATTGAGCGCTGGATGCGTCTGGAAGCGGGCAGCCCTATTCTGCATATTCGCGAACGGATTAGCAATCAGGCTGGCGAAGCGATGGACTGCATGTGGAGCCACCATCCCGCTTTTGGCGCGCCCTTCCTCAGCGAGCACTGCGTCATCGATACCGACGCACGAATCTTGCAATCCGATAATCAGTATGTCGGCGCGGCCAATTCCCTGGCGCTGGACACAGAATACAATTGGCCCCTAGCCGGCGATCTCGACCTGTCGACGATCCCGGCGCCGGATCAGCCGCGCGACCTGCTCGGTTATCTCAAAGCATTCGAAACGGGTTGGTACAGCATCACTAACAGGCAGCTTGGCTTCGGCATCGGTTTCAGCTGGGACCTAGACGTTTTCCCTTATGCCTGGTTCTGGCAAGAGCTGAACTCGTCGCCGGGATTCCCCTTTTACAAGCGCTCCTACGTCATCGCCATTGAGCCGGCTTCTTCAATTCCCGGGCATGGCTTGAGCGCGGTGATGGAATCAACTGGCTCGCATTTGACATTGCAGCCGGGCGAATCCCGTGAAGTCGAAATGAAGGTCGTATTCTACGAGTCGCGCGTTGGTGTTGAGCATATTGATGACGATGGCAATGTCCGCCTAAAGTGATGAAAAGCATGAGGCAGCGATTCAAAGATAAGGTCGTCATCGTAACTGGCGCCGGCAAAGGCATCGGGCGCGCTTGCGCCATCGCCTTCGCCGATGAAGGGGCGAGCGTCGTCATCGCCGATATTGATCCCGCGGCCGGCTCGGGCACAAGAGCGTGTATTGAGGAGAGCGGCGGGCAAGCGATATTTGTAGAGGGCAACATTGCTAAGGAAGCCGACGTCAAGCAGCTCGTCGACGAGGCGGCGCGGCATTTCGGCGGGATTGATGTCTTGCACAACAATGCCGGCGTCGTTCGCTATGGCACGGTCGTTGATCAGCCGGTTGAAGACTGGGATTACCAGATCAACATCAACCTGCGCGCCATGTTCCTGACTTGCAAGTATTGTATTCCGGAGATGCGCAAGCGTGGTGGCGGCGCCATCGTCAATACCTCGTCGGTGCAGGCGGTGGCATCCCAGCGCACGGTCGCCGCTTATGCCGCGTCAAAGGGCGCGGTGGCGAGCTTTACGACGACGGTCGCGCTGGATCATGCGCGGGAGAATATCCGCTGCAATTGCATCGCGCCCGGTTCAATCCACACTCCGATGCTGGTTGATGCCGCCCAGCTCTTTGCTCCTGAAGACCCAAATGGCGCGATTCGAGATTGGGGCGAGCAGCACCCGATTGGGCGCGTCGGTCGGCCGGAAGAGGTCGCGAAGCTAGTGCTCTTCCTGGCAAGCGATGAGGCCTCGTTCATCACCGGCGCAAGCTATCGCATTGATGGCGGTTTGCTGTCTAGCTTGCTGTAGGCAGGTTGTCCGGTAGTGGGTAGTGCCAACGCGCTTTTTCTACCCCTCACCCCCCGGCCCCCTCTCCCACAAGCGGAGAGGGGGAGCTAAACTTTACGGATATTTTAGAAGTTGTTGACTTTCTCAAGGATTGACCCTCGCTTTAGTATTGATTCGATATCTCTTCTGATTGTTTTCCGTAGAAGATGCAATATCAAACAAGCGTTGTAGGCAAAGTAGTAAGCTTCAAGTCAGTGGTCGCCTCCAGGATGAGGAGACGATTGTATTTCGCCAGGCGTTCCGATTGGGTGACGGAACCCACCTTGATATAGTCGCCGGCCCAGCCGGTCGCCAGATCGGCCAACCAGTCGTCTTCCGTTTCGCCGCTGCGGGCGCTGACGACGACCTGCCAGCCGGCGTCGCGCGCCAGGTGGAGCGCCGCAAGCGCCTCGGTCAATGTGCCAATCTGATTGACTTTCAACAGCAGGCTGTTGGCCGCCTGCGAGGCGATGGCGCGCTCTATCCGGGCGGGATTGGTGCAAAGCAGATCATCGCCGAGGATCATTGTTTGGTCAGCAAGGCGCTTCACGAGCGATTGCCAGCCCTTCCAGTCGGCTTCATCGAGGCCGTCTTCCACGCTGACGAGCGGATAGCGCCCCGCCCAGCCGGCGATTTTTTCGATCATCCCCGAAGTGTCCAGCTCCGCGCCATCAAAGTGATAGCTCCCGTCGGCGTAAAACTGCGAGGCGGCGACATCCACCGTCAAGTCGACGTCCAGTCCCGGGCGATAGCCGGCCACTTCTATCGATTCGACCGCGGCTTGCAGCATCGCTTCTGACGATTCGAAGGGCGGCGCTAATCCGCCTTCATCGGCCGTCAGCAGGCGCATCTGGTAGCGATCAGAGACCAGGCCGGTGGCCGCCCGGAACACATCTGAGGTCACCTCCAATATTTGGCGGATGGTCGAGGCCGCGGGCACGACAATCTGCACGTCTTGAACAGCGACTTGCCCGCCGGCGTGGGCGCCGCCGCTGAAGAGGTTGATCATTGGCAAGGGCAGCCTTGGAGATACGCCGGCTGTTTGCGCCAGATGCGCATAGAGCGGTCTTCGGCGCTGGGCAGCCTGCGCGCGGCAGAAAGCCAGCGACGTGCCCAGAATCGCGTTGGCGCCGAGGCGTCTCTTATTTGCAGTGCCATCCAGCTCAATCAGGAATCGGTCCAGGTCCGCCTGCGATTCGAAGTCGCGCCCGGCGAGCGTGTCGTTAATCTCGCCATTGATATTCGCCACCGCTTTGAGGCAGCCGAGACCGCCATGGCGCTTCGGATCGCCATCGCGCAATTCCATTGCCTCGTTGGCGCCGGTCGACGCGCCCGATGGAACAGAGGCCAGGCCCGTCACGCCATCAGCAAGCCGACAGATGGCGAGCAGGGTGGGGCGCCCGCGGCTGTCGAGGATCTCTACCGCGGAGACGGATTCAATCTCACTCATGAGCGCGCCTCAATTCGGCGTCGAATGCGTCTATCAAGATCGGTATTTCGTAAATGTCTCGATTCATCAACTCAAGCACAATGCGCTTCTGGCGCTCACGCTCGATCGCGTCAAGGTACTCCAGCGGCGAGCGGCCGGCGACGCGCGCGAGCAGGCAAGCCAGGGTATGTCTGACGGCGAATTGTCGCAGATTTTCGCGCAGCTGCGCTGTCAATTCCTCGTCATACGTTCGCCAATAGCCACGCGCCAATTCAAGAAAGGCTTCGCGACGCGTCGGCAAATGGTGCGCCTTGCTCAAGAAATGCGTCAGCGAAAAGCCGATATCAAAGGCGGGATCGCCGAAATGGATGACTTCGTAATCGAGAATGATCAGCCTGTCGCGATGTATCAGCACATTCTTCGGGCTGTAATCGCCGTGAACGAGCGCGAATCGGCGGGCGCGCGTGGCTTGGATCAACTCGGTCAGGAAGTGCGCCGCCTCTGGCACTTGAGTCGCTGTATATCCGTAGTAGGGTTCCAGCCGCAATTCCTCGAAGAAACGCCGCTCGGCAAATTCGTCGGCGAGTTGCGGATAGTCATTGGCGGCGCTGTGAATCTTTGCCAGCAAGCGGCCGAAAGATTGAGCCAATCTCCGGTCTGTACGTCCTTCTAGCAGAACCGTCTTCCAGTTCTCATGCGGCTGCGGAATTGCCGACATCGCCATGATGTGATGTTCGGGGTCCTCAAAGACAAACTCGGGGACATGCCCGGGGATGATCACCCCCAGCCAGCGCAGACCGGCCGTCTCGCGCCGGATGCGTGCGGGATCGCTGAACCAGTCGACCTGAACGCGCAGCTTCGCCAGCGCCTGTTTGATCACCCAATCCGCGCCGTCCTGGCGCTCAACCAAGACCGTACGATTGGACACGCCGCCGCTGAGCCTTTGGAATGTTGGCGCGTCGTCGGCGCCGATCAGGCAGCGTTCGCGCAAGTAAGGGAGAAGCTGGTCCGGCTCTTCGATATTGAGAGCCTCGAGTTTCGCCGTCATGTCGCGTCTAGCTGATGTCAATGACTGGCTCGCCAAGCACATCCCATTTTGGCTCGACACCCAAGCCCGGCGCCGTCGAAGCAGCCATGCGTCCCTGCGCTCGCTGAGGCGCGCCCTCGGCCGTGCTGACGGTGACGTAGCTATTGAAGTCGGTGGCGGTGAAAAGGAACTCGGTCGGCGTGCTATGCGCCAGATGGGCGATCGCCGCTGTTGTGATGTCGCCGCCCCAGCTGTCTTCTATCGTCATCGCGACGCCCATCTCGAGGCAGAGATCGCGCGCCAAACTGGCTTGGGTCAAGCCGCCGAATTTGCTGATCTTGATATTGACCACATCCATCGCCCCGTCGGCATGGCCTCGCAGGAGCATGCCAATCCCGTCCACATTCTCGTCCAGTACGAATGGATGTGTGCAGCGGCGGCGGATCGAGAGGCACTCATCATAAGTGAGGCAGGGCTGCTCGATATAGACATCGACATCATCGACGCCGCGGACCACGCGCGCCGCTTCGTGCATCAGCCAGCCGGTGTTGGCATCAGCGATCAGCTTGTCGCTTGGTTCCAGCAGATCGGCGACTTGGCGGATGCGTTGGATGTCTTCTTCCGGATTGGCGCCGACCTTAAGCTGAAAGCGTCGGTAGCCCTCGGCGCGATAGCCGGCGACATTCTCCGCCATTGCTTCGGGACTGCCCTGCGAGATGGCGCGATAGAGCACGAAGTCCTCGCCGTAACGCCCGCCGAGCAAGGTGCAAACTGGCTGCCCGGTCACTTTTCCCAGGATATCCCAGCAAGCCATGTCGATGCCGGTCTTGACGTAGGGATGTCCCTTCAGCGCCGCTTCCATGCACCGGTTCAGCGGGGCGAGCTGCGTAGGATCGCAGTCGATCAGGTGCGGCGCCAGTTCGCGGATGCCGGCGCGGACGCCATCGGCATAAGCCGGAAGGTAAAAGGGACCCAGCGGGCAGACTTCGCCGTAGCCCGAGATGCCGCTATCGGTATCGACGCGGACGATGGTGCTGTCGAAGACGTCGACCGACTTCCCGCCCGACCATTTGTAGCTGCCTTCGTGCAGCGGCAGGTCGACTTGATAAGCGGCGATACGTTCGATTTTCATTTTTACCCCTCACCCCCCAGCCCCCTCTCCCACAAGGGGAGAGGGGGAGCGTCGCCCAGTGCGCAACGGTACGCGGATTGCGATATTGTTTTGTTTCTTGGACTTGTCGCGCAGTATGTGGCCACATTTTCATGCCGGTCCTGTAATGTTAATCAAGTCGGTCGCCCGCTTGCAGGCTTAGCCGGCATAGCGCGCCGATATGCCGCCGTCGATCACGATTTCGGTGCCTGTTATGTAGCCCGCTTCGTCGCTCGCCAGAAAGGCGACCAGCGCGCCGATATCTCTAGGCTCGCCGATGCGCTTGACCGGATGCAGGTCTTTGACTCGTTGTTCCTCGGCCGCCGGGTCATCAGCCGCTTCCAGAAAATCGATGGCCGGCTGCGTGCGCACCCAGCCCGGGCTGACCGCGACCGCACGGATATTGTGATGCCCCCAATCGAGCGCGATGCTGCGCGTCAGACCAAGGATGCCCGATTTGGCGACATTGTAGGGAAAGAAGTTATTGGCGGTCATGGTCGCGTGTACGCTGGCGATACTGATGATGACGCCCGCATTCTGCTTCGCCATGATGGGGAGAGCATGCTTGCAGCAGAGCCAGGCGCCGCGCAGGTTAAGGCTCATCGACTTTTCCCACTCATCAACGGTCATCTGCGAAGCGTCGAAGTGCTGGTTCTGCCCGGCGTTGTTGACCAGGATATCGAGGGCGCCGAAACGTTCCATGTGCGCCACGATGCCCGCTTTGATGTCGTCCTCGGAGCGTATATCGACGTGGTAGTACTGCGCCTCGTAGCCAGTTAGACAAAGCTCGTCGGCGGTTGACCGCCCCGTTTCGTCGTTGATTTCGGCAATGGTCACGCTTGCGCCATTCGCCGCCAAGACCTCGGCAATGCCCCGGCCGATGCCACCCCCGGCGCCGGTGACGAATGCGGATTTGCCACTCAAACGTTCAGCCATCAGGTCTCTCGCGATTCGGAATGGGCTTTTTGGTGTCTATGACGATAAATCGGCGTTCGCGCTTTGTCAACCAGTGCCCTTCGTAGCGCAGAGTTGGCATTTGACACGCGCGCCCATATTTGTTAGAAAGCGTTGGGCGGGCCAAGTCCGCCAATTTACCAAATGTCTGCTGCTATTGAAGGAGTTCCTAATGGTTGCAAAACAGTTAAGTCGCATGTTGCTCGTACTAGTGCTCGTGCTAGTGGTCGTTGCTCCGCCGCTCTCGGCGCAAGACGACGGCGAAGTTCAGGAACTGGGCACGGGTGAGATTGAGATCAACTTTTGGAGCGGCCTTGGCGGGCCCGACGGCCAATCGATGACCGATCTGGTCACGCGCTTCGTCGAAGAAAACCCGGAGGTCAAAATCAATTACCAGATCCTGGGCTGGGGCACCTTCTTTGACAAGCTCTCGGCTGCGATAGTCGCCGGCAGCGGCGGACCCGACTTGCTGACCCTGTGGCATTCAGTCGTGCCGCAATACGCCCTGACTGGGCATATCATGCCGGTCGCCGAGCAGATGTTTAACCTTGGCATGCTGGACAAAGATGACTTCAGCCCGGCGCTGCTGGATTCGGTCTCCTTTGATGGCGAGACCTATCCGGTGCCGTTCGACAACTATGGCTCAGGTCTGTACGTGAACACGCACCTGCTGGAACGCGCCGGTATTTCCTTCGATGATCCGCCGGAGAATGGCGAAGAATTTATCGAGTATGTGCGCCGATTGACCTGGGACGAGAATGGCAATACACCCAATGACGATGGCTTTGACGCCGAAAACATCGCCGTTTGGCCGCTTTCCATCGGCTGGCATCGCGTCACGGTCACGCCGGCGCTGTACCAGTGGGCTACTGACGTGGTGACGCCCGCTCCTGATGCGGAGGTGCTGATTGACAGCGAGGAAGCCCAGGCGGCCGTGCAGTATTTCCATGATTTGGTCTTCGAGCATCACGTGCTGCCGGGCGTCAACTGGAGCGGCGAGCTGATGCTGAACGACGGCTTGGCGATGTATCTCGACGGCGCTTGGACCTACAACTTCTATAACACCAACATGGAAGACGGGCAGATTGCCTTCTGGCCCTACCCGCGCTTGGGTCCCGAACGCGGCTCCACCATCATGTGGTCGCATACGCTGGCGGTGACTTCCAACATTGAGCCCGATGTGCTGGATGCCACGATGCGCCTGATCCAGTTCCTGTCCGATAATTCCAGAGAGCACAGCATCAAGACCGGCATGCCTTCCGCGCGGCTCTCGCTGCGCGACGCGGAACTGGCTGATTTGATCTGGACTTTCGGCGCCTTGACAACGCAGATGGCGGCCGAGGGCGTTCCCGAATACCAGTCCGAGCGCTTCACCGAGGTCGAGAATATCATGGCGGCCGCCTACTCCTCCATCTTCACGGATCAGCAGACGGTGGAAGAAGGGCTGGACGATGCCGCCCAGCGTATCCGGCGCGCGCTGCGATAAGCGAAGGCACGGAATAGCAGCAGACGGGAGCTTCATCGCAGGTTGAGGCTCCCGCGATCCTGTAAGGCTTGTCCGGTACTGGTCATGCTATCACGCTTTTTCTGCCCCTCACCCCCCGGCCCCCTCTCCCACAAGGGGAGAGGGGGAGCGTACGCTATCTTCCGGCCTCTCTTTCACAGGGGTGCGCGTAGGGCACGTAGACATCGCCCTCCGACACTGCACTCCGAGAGGGGGGAGCGTACGCTATCCTCCGGCCTCTCTTTCACAGGGGTGCGTGTAGGGGTCGCGTAGACACTGACCGCCGGTCGCGTAGGGCACGTTGACATCGCCCTTCGACACTGACCGCCGACACAGCAGTTCGAGAGGGGGGGCTAAAGCCGGTGGGTCGCGAGGTATTGTGTGTGGGTGGCGGCATTGTCGCGCGTGTGTCGATGAACATTTAGCTAAACAGATGACATTCAAGTTTGAGCATGAAACGCCAAGCAGCCAATACTAGCTGGACGCTGACCAATAAACGGCGCGAGGCGATAGCGGGCTATCTATTCCTGGCGCCGTATCTGTTCTTCTTTTTGGTATTTCTGGCGGGGCCCGTTATCTCCGCCTTCGTCACCGCATTCGTCGAATGGGAACTGCTGCGCGGGACTTACCGCTTCATCGGCCTGGAAAACTTCCAGCTAATCATGGAAGACGATTTGTTTTGGACCGCCATGCGCAATTCGTTCGGCTTCGCCGTAATGACGACCGTGGGCAATGTGATTGTAGCTTTGTGCGCGGCGCTGGCGCTGAAGAGCATCCGCCTGGGCCACACGCTTTTCCGCGTGGTCATGTACGCGCCGGTTGTGCTTTCGATTTCGGTCATCGGCATCGTCTTCAGTCGCTTGCTGGCGCCCTTCGGCTTGCTGAACGCGGGCTTGGAGTTGTTCGGGCATAATGGCTTCAATTACCTGGCTGACCCACATCTGGTGCTGCCATCGCTGTCGCTGACGACGATTTGGTGGGGCTTTGGCTTTCCCATGTTGATATTCCTAGCGGCGCTCTATGCCGTGCCGGAGGTGCTTTACGAAGCGGCGCGCATCGACGGCGCCAGTCGCTGGCAGATATTGTGGCAGGTGACGCTACCGCTGATCAGACCAGCGCTTCTTTTCATCATCGTCACCCAATTCATCGCCCATATGCAAGTCTTCGGCCAGCCTTATATCATGACCAACGGCGGCGGTCCCGGCTATTCATCCTATACCATCGTCCTGCATATCTATCGCAACGCTTTCAGTTACTATCACATGGGTTACGCCGGCGCGATGGCGCTTTCGCTCGGCGTCGTCATGTTCGTCTTCACGCTGGTTCAGTTTCTGCTCTTGGGGCGCTACACGGAGTACTAGCCACTCACCATGCATAGTGACGCGCGCAACGTCTTGAAGAAGCGCTTGAGCAAAGCGGGAACTTACGCATTCCTGACCCTTTTGCTGCTTGTTGTGCTATTCCCCACAGTCTGGGTGGTGGGGCAATCCTTCATGCACGAGGAACGGATCCTCAAATGGCCAATTGAGATCATTCCGTCCGAGCCGACGCTCGACAATTACATCGAGATTTTCACCACCAAGCTGTCTCGGCAAGAGCTGTCCTTATTCCGCTGGTTATTCAACAGCTTGTACGTGACAACCTTGAGCACGATCGGCGTCTTGCTGGTTACGTCCATGGCCGGTTACGCTTTCGCCCGGCTGCGCTTCCCGGGAAAGCAGCTGCTCTTCTTCGGCTTGGGCGCCTCTTTCCTTGTTCCCGGCGTCATGCTGCTGATTCCCAGCTTCATGCTGATGCGCGCTCTAGGCTGGATTGATACGCACCATGCGCTGATTTGGCCGCCGCTGGCCGGCTTCTTCGGCGTCTTTTTCATGCGCCAATTCTTTCTCGCTATCCCGAGCGAACTGGCGGAAGCAGCTGTCATCGATGGCGCCAGCGCCTTTGGCATCTATTGGCGCGTCTTTCTGCCGCTGTCGCGCCCAGCCGTCGCCACGCTGGGCATCTTCACCTTCCTCTTCATTTGGAACGACTTCACCTGGCCCCTGGTTGTGCTCAATTCTGACGAAATGCGCACTTTGCCGGTCGGCTTGGTGGTCTTCTTGGGCGAATACTGGAGTTATCAGGGCATCGTGATGGCGGGCGCGGTGGTCAGCTCGGCGCCGGTGCTGGTGGTCTACATCATCTTCCAGCGGCAGATAACGCGCGCGGTCATGGCGACTGGGTTCGGGGGGCGGTAGGAGACTCGATCAGAGTGATCGCCTCGTCTCGTTGCGGAAACACCAGTTTGAATACGCTATAATCTGAATCTCTGTCCATTTTGGCTTGCCCGCAGTCAGGAGCCAAACCTATGTCCTTCCTCGACCAAGTCGACCCCGAAATCGTGGACGCCCTCATTGCCGACCAGGCCGAACGCTACCGCGCCATCGGCGACGATCCGCTCAGAGGGCGCGAGATGACCGACGCGGTCAATCGCGAAGCGCGCGACAAGCTCCCGCCGACGGCGGTCAATATTACGGAATTGACGATTCCCGGTCCGGATTGCGAGCTCCCGCTGGCCATCTATCAGCCGCCGGGTCCCGCGCCACGTGGGGGGCTTCTTTGGTTTCATGGCGGCGGCTACATCGTTGGCGACGAGCGCGACGACCCGCCCTGCATTGAAATCGCTGAGTATGTCGGCTGCGCGGTGGTCTCGGTGGGCTATCGTCTTGCGCCCGAAGTGACGTTCAGGGAGATCATCGCGGATAGCTTTGCCGCGCTCAACTGGATGGTGGATCACGCTGCCGAGCTCGGCATCGACAAGCGTCGGGTCGCCATTGGCGGGCGCAGCGCCGGCGGCGGCTTGTCGGCTGGCTTGGCGCTTTACAACCGCGACAACAAGGGTCCTGATTTGGCCTTTCAATTGCTGATCTATCCGATGCTTGACGACGCGCACGACACGCCCTCCAGCCACGAGGTTACCTATCCGGCGGTTTGGAATCGGGATGTGTCCATCAAAGCCTGGAAGATGTACTTGGGCAGCGACTTCGGAAGCGACGAGGTGTCGCCCTACGCGGCGCCGACACGCGCCAAAGACCTCAGCGGGCTGCCGCCGGCTCTGGTCACCGTCGGCACGCTGGACTTGTTCCGCGATGAGAATATCGATTATGCTCAGCGGCTGATGGCGGCGGGGGTGGCGACCGAGCTGCAAGTTTACGCCCGCGTATATCACGGCGCGGAAATGAAGGCGCGGGATGCCGATGTCAGCAAGCGCATGCGTTTGGGCTACCTTGAGCCTTTGAGGCGCGCGATCGGCTGACCGCTGCGGACCGAGAGGGCAGTCGCCATAAGCGGGCGACTTGTCCTCGCCTGAAGCCCAGGGAGCGGACTTATGTCCTTCATCGACCGAATCGACCCCGAACTGGTCCGCGCCCTCGACCTGATGCCGACCGAGCGCTTTGCCGCCATCGAGGATGACCCGCCAAGGGCGCGACAGTTGACGGAAGACTACCAACGCATATTGCGGGATGCGCTGCCAAAGACAGACGTGACGATTGCAGAGACTTCATTTCAAGGTCCGGATTGCGAGATTCCCGTCGTCATTTATCAGCCGCCGACGCCGGCTCCGCGCGGTGGATTGCTCTGGATGCATGGCGGCGGCTATATCGTAGGCACAGCGCGCGCTGACTATCACGGTGTTGGATTCGCCGAGCACGCCTGTTGCACCGTAGTTTCAGTGGATTATCGCCTGGCGCCCGAATCGACTTACAGAGATAGCATCGCCGACTGTTTCGCGGCGCTGAACTGGATGGTGGGCAATGCGGGCGAATTAGGTATTGACCCCGAGCGCATCGCTATCGGCGGGGGCAGCGCGGGCGGCGGCTTGACCGCTGGGCTGGCGCATTACAACCGCGACCAGGCTGGTCCTGCGCTAAAGCTGCAGTTGATGCTATATCCGATGATTGACGATAGGCATGATACGCCATCGGGACGGGAAATTACGCATCCTGCAGTCTGGCATCGTCAGGTGTCCTTGGCCGCCTGGAAGATGTATTTGGGCGCGGAATACGGCAGGGATCAGGTGTCGCCTTACGCGGCTGCGGCGCGCGCGTCAGATTTCAGCGATTTGCCGCCCGCCTTCGTGACGGTAGGCGCATTGGATTTGTTCCGCGACGAGACCATCGATTATGCGCAGCGGCTAATGGCGGCTGGCGTGCCGACGGATTTGCAGGTTTATCCGGGCGTGATTCACGGCGCCGAATTGTCGGTGCCCGAAGCGACGGTCAGCAGGCGGATGAGAAGCGAATATCGCGACGCTGTGAAGCGCGCCATCGGATGATCCAGCTGGACAGACGCGACGTTCGCGGCTGAATCTTGCCATTTTGCGCCGGAAAAATAGAGAGGCGAGCCATGTCCTTCATTGACCAGATTGACCCCGAAGTCCTGCATGCCCTCGACACCTATCCGGCCGAGCGCTATACCGCGGTCGGCGAAGACCCGCCGCTGGCGCGCCGGATGACCGAGGAAATTAATCGCGAGATGCGCGCCAACTTGCCGCCGACGGACGTCGAAATCACCGAGATGACGATACCGGGACCCGATTGCGATATCCCGCTCGCCATATATCAGCCGCCCGCTCCTTCGCCGCGTGGCGGTTTGCTTTGGTTTCACGGCGGCGGTTATATCGTCGGCGTCGAGCGAGATGACGCGCGCTGCATTGAGTTCGCCGAGTTCATAGGCTGCACCGTAGTCTCGGTGGGCTATCGACTGGCGCCGGAAGCGACTTATCGCGAGAGCATCGCCGACGCCTTTGCCGCGCTGAATTGGCTGGTGGATCAGGCGCCCGAGCTGGGGATCGACAGAAGCCGAGTCGCCATCGGCGGCGGCAGCGCTGGCGGCGGCTTGGCAGCCGGCTTGGCGCATTACAATCGCGACAACCGGGGACCTGAGCTCGCCTTCCAATTGCTGATATACCCGATGATCGACGATACGCATGACAGTCCATCGGGTCGTGCAGATACTTGTCCGACGATCTGGAATCGGGACGTGTCGTTCAAAGCGTGGAAGATGTATCTGGGCGACGAATACGGCACCGACAATGTCTCGCCTTACGCGGCGGCGGCTCGCGCGACTGACCTCAGCGGCCTGCCGCCGGCGCTGGTGACCGTCGGCGCGATGGACTTGTTCCGCGATGAAAATATCGATTATGCGCAAAGGCTGATGGCGGCCGGCATTCCAACCGATTTGCAGGTCTTCGCTGGCATGTTTCACGGCGCTGAGATGGCGGCGCCCGATGCCGCTGCCAGCAGGCAGATGCGGCTCGGCTATCTGACCACGCTGAAGCGCGCCATCGGCTGAGTACGATAGCGCAGGACGGCGCTTGCGATCAGACCCTATCTACTGTCACGTTTACTGACGGAGGCATGCCATGTCATTTATAGACCGAGTTGATGGAGAACTTGTCGAAGCTGTCGATCTCTTCCCGGCCGAACTAATCACCGCGATTGGCGATGATCCGCCGGCTGCACGGGCCATGCTCGCAGAACTGATGGAAGCGATGGTCGACGCCCTGCCGCCAAGCGATGTGACGATTGAAGAGCGTACGATCACCGGACCTGACGGCGACATACCTATCGCCATCTACCAGCCGCCCAATCCGGCGCCGCGACCGGGCTTGCTGATGATCCATGGCGGCGGTTACATCGTCGGGGTCGCCCGCGAAGACATCAACGGCATCGGTTATGCGGAACATGTCGGCTGCACCGTCGTCTCAGTCGATTATCGCTTGGCGCCGGAATTTACCTACAAAGCAGCCATCGCCGATTGCTTCGCCGGCTTGAATTGGATCTTTGACAACGCTGTAGAGCTCGGCGTCGATGCCAGCCGCATTGCGATTGGCGGCGGCAGCGCCGGGGGCGGCTTGACCGCTGCGCTGGCGCTCTATAATCGCGACCACAATGGACCTGCCGTCGCGTTTCAGTTGCTGGTTTATCCCATGCTGGACGACACGCATGAGACGCCTTCGGGCTACGAAGTCACTCATCCCAAGGTCTGGAATCGTGACGTCTCGCAAAAAGCATGCAAGATGTACATCGGCGACGAACATCGGGCGGGGGATGTCTCGCCTTATGCGGCCGCCGCCCGCGCGACAGATCTAAGCGGCCTGCCGCCTGCATTTGTAACGGTTGGCACGGAAGATCTCTTCCGCGACGAGGATATCGATTATGCGCAGCGCCTGATGGCAGCCGGCGTCCCGACTGAATTGCAAGTGATTCCGGGCATGTATCATGGCGGGGAAAACATGGCGCCGACGGCCGGCGTCAGTCAAAGGATGCGCATGGGCTATCTGGACGCGCTCAAGCGCGCGATCGGTTGAACTAGAAGCGAAGCCAAGTACTAGGCACAAGAAAGCGTCCCCGTTGGAGACGCCCGATTCGCCCTCTGTGACCCTGGAAGGACTCGAACCTTCAACCTAACGATTAAGAGTCGCTTGCTCT
>WTGC01000136.1 GCA_011523705.1 Chloroflexota bacterium
CCCCTCCCCCATAAAGAGGGAGGGGGAGCTAAACCCAGCGGGACGCAAGGTATTTTGCCTGTGCCGCTGCCGTGCAGAGCGTGCGTCTACACGTTCGGATTGGCGGGAGGGCGACACAAGGGTCGCGCAGACTCTGACCGCCTGTCGCCCTACAGATTGCGCGCAATGGCGGGCGACCCGATCAGTCGCTCCTATGATTTTTCTCATCACAGTCTCATTCTCGGGCGAGCGCTCACGTGGCGATCATTCTGGCGCCGAGGCTCATTAGCGTTTCGGCGAATCCGGGGAAACTGTCGCCGGCGCAGGCCGCGTCCGTCACCAGCGTGCCTTCGGCCGCCATCAAACCGGCGACGGTCAAGCTCATGGCGATGCGATGGTCGTCATGCCCGTCGACGATGGCGCCATTTAAGGATTGCGGACCCAGGATGCGGAAGCCGTCTTCGCGTTCTTCGATTTCGGCGCCCAGCGCACGCAACTCCCCCGCCATCACGGCGATGCGATCGGTCTCTTTAACGCGCAGCTCCTTCGCGTCCCGCACGACGGTCTCGCCCTCGGCGCCCAGGGCAGCGACCATCAAAATGGGGAATTCGTCAATCATGCGCACGACCGTATCCCCGCCGATTTCGACGCCTTTGAGCTGACTGGTCTGAGCGCGAATATCGCCGATCGGCTCGCCCGCCTGTTTGTCACGATTGCTGAGCGTGATATCGGCGCCCATCTCATTTAGCACATCAATGATGCCGGTGCGCGTCGGATTCAGATTGACGCCCTGGACGGTGATGTCGCTGTTCGGAACCAACAAGCCGGCCACCAACAAGAAAGCAGCTGACGAGACATCGCCGGGCACGGTCATATCCAGCGGGGACAGGCAGTCAATTGGCGTCAAAGTGATGGTGTTGCCATCGGCGCCGTCTGCGTGGATGTCCACGCCCAAGGAGCGCAGCATCCGCTCGGTATGGTCGCGCGCCGGACCCGGCTGAATCACTGTCGTCGGCGAATCGCCATACAAGCCGGCCAGCAGGATCGCGCTCTTCACCTGGGCGCTGGCGACCTGCATTTCGTAAGTGATGCCCTTGAGTACGGCGGGTTGGATGCGCAGTGGGGGAGCGCCGCCGCTGGACTCGATGTCCGCGCCCATCAATTGCAGGGGATCGGTAATGCGTTTCATCGGCCGCCGCCTAAGCTGCGCGCTGCCATCGAGCACACTGGGGAAATCTTGCCCAGCCATGATGCCGGCTAACAGGCGAATGCCCGTTCCCGCATTCATCAGATTGAGCGGATGCGCCGCCGGCCGCAAGCCGCCGCCCTCGATCGACAAGGTGTTGGCGTCATGCCGTTCGACCTGAATGCCCAGATCGCGCATGGCGCCCAGGGTCGCTTCGGTATCGCCGGCGGCCAGCCAATTGCGAATCTCTGACCTGCCCTGCGCGATCGCCGCCAGCATCACTGCTCGATGAGAAATCGATTTGTCGCCGGGAACGGTCACATCGCCGCGCAAGGAGCTGCCAGGGCGGATGCTGAATTGCTCGTGTCTAGTGCCTGTTATCATAATTTTGCGCCCATTTCTTACGCGCTTGCCGGATCGGCTGCAGCGATTCGCCCAGACGATGGTCATCACCGGAGATGAGAAGCGTCTCCAGCATGGCCAATTGCATGCGAAATTGCGCCAACAAGGTGGCGACCGCCTGCGTATTCGTGCTGAGAATATCGCCCATCATGGTCACATCGCTGGCGGCCAGACGGCTGGTATCGCGGAATCCGCCAGCAGCCAACTCCCAATAAGCGGCGTCTTCGCGCGCTTGATTGGCCACGGTCGCCACCAGCGTTGCGCTCAGCAAATAAGGCAAGTGGCTGATGCCGGCGACAATCTGATCATGGCGCTGCGCCTCCATCTCGATCGGCAGAGCGCCCAGCGTTTCCACAAAGGCAAGCGCGTGCAAGAGCGCGGCCGGCGTGCTTCGGCGGGAGGGACAGAGCACGAAAGGACGACCCCGATAGAGCGATTTGTCCGACTCTTCAATACCGCCATTTTCCTTGCCCGTCATCGGATGGCCACCGACCGCGTTAACACCGATTGGCAGGCTGGCCATGGCGTCGACGATATCTTGCTTGGTGCTGCCGATATCGATGACCAGCGTATTCGAGCGCAAGTACGAGCCGATGCGCATTTGCAGCATCTCAACGATGACGCGCACGGGCGCCGCCAAAATCACCACATCAGCGCGATTGACGCCTTCGTACAAGTCGCCAGTGACGCGGTCGACCATGCCGCGCTCCATGGCATAAGCGCGCGCCCGTTCATCCTGGTCGACCCCGCTAATGCGGTCCGAGTGAGCGCGCATCGCCAGCGCCAGCGAGCCGCCCATCAGCCCCAGGCCGACGATGGCCAAATGGCGAGCGCGGAATCCGTTGGACATCAGGGTCCTCCCGCGCCATCGCTCGGCGCCAGGTCGGGGCGTAGGGCGGCGGCGCCATGCAGGAAGACGTGTCGAATTTGGTCCATCGGCTTGTCGGTATTCCAGTGGATCAGTACGCGGACGCACTGCTGCAAGCCGTCGATGACATGCGCTTCCTGGAAGCCCATCAGCGCGGCGCGCGTCCAGCCCAGTTCGCGCGCGGCCGCGGCCGGATAAGCGGCATCCAAACCCGGCGTGGCGGTGAAAAGAACGCTGGCCACATCCTCTTCTATGATGCCGTTGGCTTCGATCATCTCGCCCAGCAACTCCTGCGTCGCGTCCATGATCGCGCGCCTGGAATTGTGTTTCACTGTCGTCGCGCCGCGTACCCCACGAATCATATTGTGTCTTCCCCCGTGCAAATCCCACC
>WTGC01000167.1 GCA_011523705.1 Chloroflexota bacterium
TGGCTCCGATAATTGTGCATAAACACATTACTGGACAAGCCTTACAATTTGTAGCGGCGGCGGATGTTTCACGAATCTCCTGCAACGTCCTCACTTGTCCGCCAGCTCGATAGCGGCTGGCTTGATCTGGGCGGCGCGAATGCGATCCATGTCAAACTTGAGCCCGCGATCGAATTTGTAGATGCCGTTCTGCTCCTGATAAATGTCGGTCAACTGCGTATAGCAATAGCCGAACATGTTGACATCATCGAGCAAGATGGCGCAGAGCTTCTCAAAGCGGTCGTAGAATTCTTCCAGGTCGCGCGGGCGCGTGCCATAGCCCCAGGAGTCCTCGCCTTCCGCGACATCGGGATTCCACCAGATGCCGCCAAATTCGCTGACGAAATAAGGCTGTCCGTCATAGGGAATCGACCAGCGGGTATTCCCGGCCAGGCGCTCGGGAATGCCCCATTGGCTCGCGTCATTTTCGTAGGGCGCGCCACCCGCCAAGCCCGCGTGCCGTTCGCGGAAGACAACGGGATCCTGCGTGTAATCGTGGCTGTCGTAAACATCGGCGGCCGGCACGCGATGCGAATAACCGGAGGCATCCAGCACCGGGCGCGTTCCGTCCATCGCCTTGGTTGCCAGATAAAGTCCATGGGTGACATCATCCAGCGCGGTGATGCGGTCAGTGATCGACTGCCAGGTCTCGTTCAGCGGGCACCAGCCGACAATGCTCGGATGCGAATAATCGCGTTCCAGGCATTCCAGCCATTGGGTGATGTAATCAGGTCCGGGCTGCTGATGCTCGCCATCGAGCGGGCCCGCTCCGCGACAGCCCCAATCGCCGAATTCGCCCCAGACGATGTATCCCAGACGGTCGGCGTGATACAGGAAGCGTTCTTCAAACACCTTTTGGTGCAGGCGGGCGCCGTTGAAGCCAGCCGCCATGCTCAGCTCGATGTCTTCGATCAAGGCGGCATCGCTGGGCGCGGTCATGATGCCGTCGGGAAAATAGCCCTGGTCGAGCACGAGCCGCTGGAAGACGGCCTTCCCGTTGATTTTGATGGCTACCCCGTCGATCGAGACGGCGCGCATGCCAGCATAACCCCTGGCGCTGTCGATCGTTTTCCCGTCGGCGTCAACGAGAGCAATTTCCAAATCGTAGAGATGCGGCTCCCCAACATCCCAGAGCTTGAGCCGGTCTGCGGGTATCGGCAGATCGAGGCGGGGGGAAAGGTCGACTTCGGCGGAAGTATCGGCGCTGACGACCTCGCCATCGGCGTCAGAAAGCGTCGCCCGCAGACGCAAACCCGGCGCGTTGCCCGTGATTGGCTGCTCGAGGCGGAATGTCTGGTTGGCGAGATCGGGAGTGATACGGGGGCGGCGCAAGGCGATATCGGGAACCGGTTCCAGCCAGACGGACTGCCAGATGCCGGTGGTGCGCACATAGATGGCGCCTTCTGGCCCGTAACCGGTGGCTTGTTTGCCGCGGGGCTGCGGCTTCTGGCCCTCATCCCGCGCCCGCAGCACGATGGTGATTTCGTCGCCGGCGCCCGCCACACCGCTGATATCGCAGTTGAACGGGGAGAATCCGCCGCGATGCCGCCCCACTTCCTCGCCATTGACCCAGACCGTGCTGTCATAGTCCACCGCCTGGAAGTGCAGCAGGATGCGTTTTCCCACCCATTCGGACGGAATGATGGCTTGCCGTCGATACCATACAGCGTTGTAGTAGTCGTGATTCTCAATGCCGGAAAGCTTGGACTCAGGGCAGAACGGCACGGTGATCGTATCAGCCAGGTCGCGATCGAGCAGACCGCGATCAATGCCGCTGTCGCCTTGGTCGACTTCAAAACCCCATTCGCCATTCAGGCAGAGCCAATCGTCGCGGACGAATTGCGGTCGGGGATATTCGCTGCGCGGGATATCGGACATGTTCTACTCCTGCGGATTTTAGAGTTGGACAAATATGATTAGAAATCAGCAAATGCGATGAAAGACGAAAATTATTCTGCCAGATAAGAAATGAACGAGGCGAGCCCGAAAGCCCGCCCCGCTAGTTACCCTCCACCCCATACCCCTCCCCGAACGCCAGTGTCGGCGGTCTGTGTCTACGCGACATACGCGGCGCACAAGGAGGGAGGGGCGAAAACGCCGCATGTCCGCGAGAATTCTCCCCTTCCCTCATTTTGGGGACCGGGGGATGCGGGTGCGGCTGCCAGCGCCTACTCAAACAGCGCGAAGTCTTCGAGGCGGGTCTGGGCGTCGGCGAGCGCTTGCTCGGGCGTCTTCTCGCCAATCATCGCGGCGGACAATTCTTCGTCCATCACCGATTCAAATGCGGTGCTCCAATTCTCGCGCGGCGGAATGACAGCGCTCGGGACAAATTCGGCGTATTCCTGACGGTGCGGATAGCCGTTGTAGACATCGCTGTTCACAACTGATGTATTGACCGCGGAGTGACCGGTGCGCGCCCACTCGATGTTGTTGTCGTTGAGATACTTGAGGAAGGTCAATGTCGCTTCCAGAGTCGCGGGGTCAGGGTCGCCGCCTTGCGGAATGATCCAGGCGTGACTGCCCGCCCAGGCGGCCGGCTGGTCGTATACGGTCGGGAAGTTGTGCACGTAGTAATTCTTCAGCGGCGCTTCCGGATCGGCGACCTGGTTGTCGTAGAAGTTGACGACCCAGGTGCCGTTGATATGACCGCCATTCTCGCCGTTCAGGAAGATCTCCTGCGACGCGGGATAATCGACATTGTCGGTTATGTGCCCTTCGTCGCGCAGCATAATCAGGAAGTTCAGCGCGTTCAAGCCGGCTTCG
>WTGC01000181.1 GCA_011523705.1 Chloroflexota bacterium
CCTGCAGGCTCTTGCCCGCGCCCGGCGGACCCGACATCAGGATATTGTGATTGCCGGCGGCCGCCACTTCCAGCGCCCGCTTCACGTGCTCTTGGCCGCGAATGTCGGCGAAGTCCTCAATGCCATCGGCGAGTGGGGATTCCGCGTTTCGACCATTCGGACTGGATTGGAAAGGCGCGATTGGATTCAGCTGATACAGGTGCTCAACCAGTTGGCCGATGGACTGCACCGGGATGATCGACACGTCTTGAATCAGAGCGGCTTCCGCGGCATCGGCTTCGGGCACGTATACGGTATCCAAGCCCTGCTGCATGGCGGTGTACACCATCGGCAGGACGCCTTGCACATGGCGGATGCTGCCATCCAGTGACAGCTCGCCGATGAACATGGAATTGTCCAGCGCGTGCAGCGGGATTTGATCGGTGGCCGCGAGCACGCCGATTGCGATCGCCAGGTCGTACGATGGTCCGTGCTTGTGAATATCAGCTGGCGAAAGATTGACCACGTACGCCTTGTTGGGAAAGCGCATTCCGCTGTTGCGAATGGCCGAGCGGGCGCGGTCTTTGCTCTCTCGCACGGCCAAGCCTGGCAAGCCGACCAGATTAAAGCTTGGCAGCGCCGCGCGCGGGTTGAAATCCGTCTGTACTTCGACGATTTGACCGTCCAAGCCGATGACGGCGCATGTATTGACGATGGCTAGCATAAGCGCTCCCTCTTGCGCGCAGGGCATATCGCGCAATATTACAAGCGAATGCCCGGAAAATCACTGGCAATCTGCGCGATTGACCGCATTCAGGGCTTTTGCTGCAGGTAGGGGATAATCCCGCCGGCGCTGACGATTTCGCGCAGCTGCTCCGGCAAGGGCGGGAAATCATAGGCCGCTCCCGCATAATGGATCCGCGCGTCTTCCATATCGATCTCGATCGTGGCGCCGTCCGCTATCGCCTCAGCGAGTTCGGGGCAGGTGATGACCAGCAGACCGCTGTTTATCGCGTTGCGATAGTAGATTCGCGCGAAGCTGCTGGCGATGACCGCGTGGACGCCGGACGCGATCAGGCATTTGACCGCTTGCTCGCGGCTGCTGCCATTGCCCCAATTGCGCCCACCGACAATGACATCCCCGGGCTGGACCGCGCCGGCAAAACTTGGATCCAGGTCTTCCAGGGCGTGGCGCGCCAATTCGGCAGGATCCCGTTCGATTGTGTAGGTGTACTTGCCGGGGAAGATGACATCAGTATTGACGTTGTCGCCGTACTTCCAGACGCGATGCTGCGTTTTCGTCATGCGCCAGTTTCCTCTCCCTTGGCGACCGTCAGCCGCCAGCTTCGATTCAACCGGTCAGGTCGGCTGGATGGATGAGCCGCCCGGCGATGCAACTCGCCGCGACCACCGCCGGGTTTGCAAGATAGATTTCGGCGCTGGGCTCGCCCATTCTTCCGCGGAAGTTTCGATTGGCGCTGCTGATGCATACCTCGCCTGGCGCCAAGACGCCCGCATGAACGCCCATGCAGGGTCCGCAGCCGGGTGTGCCAATAGTGGCGCCGGCGTCAACGAGATCGCCGATATAACCGGCTTCAGCCGCGTCGCGCAGCACCAAGGACGAAGCCGGTATCACAATCAGCCGCTTGCGCAGGCGCCGGCCGCGCGCGATATCGGCCGCAGCCGCGATGTCTTCCAGCCTTCCGTTGGTGCAGGTGCCGATGAATCCGACATCGACCGCAGTAGATGAAAGCTCGGAGAGGGCTGCCACATTGTCAACGCTGTGCGGGCGGGAAACCATCGGTTCGATCTCGCCCAAAGCGATCTGATGGTGGGCGGCATAATTCGCGCCCGGATCGGCACAGAGTGCTCGCCGACGAAAGTAGGCCAGCCGGGCGTTGTGATCATCTGTACGAGTCCGCCTGAGGGTCATTTCCAGCCAGCGCCAGGTGACCGCGTCCGGCGCCATGCAAGCATTCTTGGCGCCCATCTCCGCCATCATGTTCGTCAGCACGGCGCGCGAATCGGGCGACAGGGCGGTGATGCCGTCGCCATCGAATTCGACCGCCATGTAGGTCGCGCCGTCGGACGACAGCTTTCCGATCAAGTGGATCGTCAAGTCCTTGGCTGTTACCCCTGCATTTAGCTTTCCCGATAGTGTAATGCGCATCGTCTCCGGGACGCGCAGCCACAGTTGCCCGGTCGCCCAAAGCGCGGCGACCTCGCTGCGTCCAATGCCGGCGCTGAAGGCGCCCAGCCAGCCATAATGCGTGCTGTGGCTGTCGGCGCCCAAGAGCGTCATGCCCGGACCGACAATGCCTTCTTCGCAGAGCACCTGATGACAAATGCCGCGCCCGACTTCAAAGAAATTGGCGATGCCTTGCGCGCGAACGAATTCACGCACGCGCGCGTGGTTCTGGGCGTGCATGGCGGTTGGTGGCGGCGCCGCGTGATCGAGCGTGATCACCAACCGGTCGGGATACATCACCCGTTCTTGTGGCAACTGATCGAAAATGCGGGCGATCGCCGCGGTGTTGTCATGGCTCAGAATGACATCCGGTGCGATGAAGACGATTTCACCGGATTTCACTCTGTCTTTGCCGCTGGCGCGCGCCAGCAGCTTTTCCGTCAAGGTTTGCGGAGACAAATGCCGATCACTTTCTCAATACTGCAAAACCGATAGTCTGCTACAATTGCCGCTTGGCACGGCATCAACCATGCGGACGGGACTCATGCTGCCGCAGGATCTGCGCGACAAACTCCATCACAACATTGCTGTCAATATCTTTGACGGCAGCTTGTTCGGCTTCGGCGTTTC
>WTGC01000034.1 GCA_011523705.1 Chloroflexota bacterium
GTCAGTGTCGGCGGTCAGTGTCTACGCGACCTACGCGACCTACGCGACCTACGCGCACCCCTTATGTGAGAGGGGAGCGGGGGTGACGGGTAAAATATGCCGCCGCACAAATCCCATACCCGCAAGTGGCGACTCTCCCCCTCTCCCCTTGTGGGAGAGGGGGCCGGGGGGTGAGGGGTAGAAAAAGCGACACTTCCGACTTTCCATTCCTTCCGTTCATCTACTCATAACCCAGAACTACATCGGCCCGATGCGCTCGGGACCGCGGTAAAGCGTCAGCATGGACGCGTCAAAGCTACGCCGCAGCAAATCCAGCTTCAGCCCTTGATGCGCCTCGCTGTCCCAGAGATCCTCAAACTCGCCCGGGTCGGTCTCCAAATCATAGAGTTCGCCCAGCTCGTGGTTGTGATAGACGATGAGCTTGTAGCGGCCGTCGAAGTACATGGTCGCGACCGAGCCCGCCGGCATATCCAGCGCGTCGATGAATTCGCTGCGCGCGAAGTCGCGATGATGATCGGGTGAGCGCTCTCCGCGCAGGATCGGCAGCAGCGACTTTCCCGTGAGGTAATTCGGCAGATCCAATCCGCAGGCTTCCAGCAGAGTCGGCACGATATCAGTCAATTCAGCCAGGGCCTTGCTGTGCAGCCCGCCCGCGAATTCCCCGTGCCAGGACCAAATCAAGGGGACGCGAACCAGCCCCTCGTAAAAGCGGCAGCCCTTCTGTATCAAGCCGTGATCGCCCAAGGTTTCGCCATGATCGCTGGTGAAGATGACGATTGTATTGTCGCGCTGCCCGCTTTTCTCCAGCGCCTCCAAAATCCGCCCCACTTGGTCATCAATGAGTTTGATCATCGCATAATAGGCGGCGATCAAGGTGCGCGCGTCGCGCTCGCCGCCAGTCTCCGGCTCCATGTACGAAGGCGCCGGCGATTGCGGCAGGATGGGGCTCTTGATGTCGAGATCTTCAGGACGGCTCGCTTCGGATTGAAAATCAACAGCAGCGAGTCGCGCCTGCTGCGCCAGGTCGCTTTCACGGAACAGCGGCGGCTTGACCTCGCCCGGATCAAACTGCTCGCGATAGCTCTGCGGCGGATTGAAGGGCGGATGCGGATCATAGATGTTGACGCTGGCAAACCAAGGTCGATCTTGATTCGCCTCGATGAATTCGATGGTCTTCTCCGCGCACCAGGTCGTCTGATGCAACTCGGCCGGCACGCCCGCCACGTCTTTGGTCAGCTCGCCCAGGTCCGCGCCTTTGGAGCGCACCCAATCGGCATAGTCGTGCCCATGCTCCCAGTCATCGCGCGGCGCGTGACTGTATTGCCAGTAGCTGTAACCGTCATCGGTCCGCCTCTCGACCCGACCGTAGGCGCTGCTCATATGAAGCTTGCCGATCAGTCCGCAGGTGTAGCCGGCTTCCGCCAGGCGCTTGCTGATCAAGGGCGGGAAGTCTGGGAAGTTCGGATTCCCGTTGCGATTGACGTGAATCGAGCTGGGGTACATGCCGGTGAGAAAGCTGGCCCGGCTTGGCGTGCAAATCGGCGCTTGGCAGTAAGCCCGTTCAAAGGCGACGCCGTCGCGGACCAATCGGTCGAGATTGGGCGTGGACAGATGCGGATAGCCCAGCGCGGCGATGGTGTCATAGCGCTGTTGATCGGTGCAGATCCAGAGGATGTTAGGGCTTCTTTCGCCTAGATTCACGCCGTCCCCCTTGTGGACCCCCGCCGGTCGATCTTTTCATCATTCTAATCATAAGTTTAGACAATCGGCGTTACAATCTGTTTATCATAAGACAGGGTATTTTCCATCGGCTGAACAAAAGAGGAGCCCTACATGCTTCGATAGCTGCGACCGCGCGCGCGATCTCCCCCGTCATCCAGCGAGCCCAGCCGGGCAAACAATGAAATAAGGGGAGGAGACAAAGTGATTGAGATTCGAGAAATGCAAAGTTCGGATGTCGAGGCCGCGTTGCGGATTCGGCTCGAGTGGCTCTCGGCGCAATTCGATGTGACGGAAACGACCGTATTGGTGGAAAGCTGGTTCGCGCGCTATCCCGGCAACGAAGCGGCGCCCGCTCTGGTGGCGGAAGACGGCGACCGAATCGTGGGATACCTGCTTTGCGCGCTGACGACCAATCCCACCCAAGTTGGCAGAGCGGCTGAGATCGACGAAATCTGCGTGACCAAGAGCTATCGCCGGCGAGGCATCGGCACGCGGCTGATGGATACCTTACGCCAGCGACTCCAGAATACCGTCGACGATCTGACGGTCATTCAGGCGCGAACCGATCGCGCGAACAAGCCGGCGCAGGCATTTCTGCGCGCGCTGGGATTCGAGCACTGTACGCTTGAATTCACTGACTATCTCGAATAATTCGCCGCAACTGGAACAGCATGCCCCTCTCACGCGGGAGGGGCATCATGTGCCGGGTCAATCGCGTAAGCCGCATTCTGTCCGTCGAAGACGGGGAAACCATCTATCTGGGATCGGCGTCGCCACCGATCTCTAGCGGCGCACCCGGCGCTTTCTGCGGAACGGGCCGCTCCCCGGCGCCTGTTTCGCCTTGCTCCCGATGGGGTTTGCCTGGCCATCGACATCTCTGCCGATGCCGGTGCGCTCTTACCGCACCCTTTCACCCTCGCGGCGTCTCCGCCGCAATCTGCTCTCTGTTGCACTTGCCGTCAGGTTACCCTGCCCGGCTGTTAGCCGGCATCGTCGCCCTGTGGAGTGCGGACTTTCCTCGACAGGCGCATGACCTGCCGCGATTCCCTCGGTCAAC
>WTGC01000211.1 GCA_011523705.1 Chloroflexota bacterium
TAGCTCCCCCTCCCTGATGCTTCGGGGAGGGGGCCGGGGGGAGGGGTTGGCTGCCGGTCGCAACGTAAACAGGCTCTGCGATTGATTTCACCAGGCCCACGGGACATCATTTCACAATTTGCTAGTCAAGCGAATATAATGAAGGTAAGGCAAAGCGCTTAGGCGAAAGGGCGAGGCGATGACGATTCTGGTGACCGGAGCCGCCGGTTATCTCGGCAATCAGACGGTGAAGCGCTTGGTCGCGGATGAGCGTCCAGTGCGCGCGCTGGTGCGGCACAAGGCGAAGGCGGCGATCCGCCTGCGGGAAATCGCCGACCGCATCGAGATCGTCGAAGGCGATGTCACGCGGCCGGAGAGCCTGCGGTCCGCGCTGGCTGGCGTCGATGTCGTCATTCATTATGTCGCCATCGCGATGGAGAAAGGCGGGCAAACCTACGAGTCGGTCAACTACCAGGGTACAGTAAACGTGCTGCGCGCGGCGGAGGCGGCTGGCGTCCGGCGCTTTATCAATATGAGCCAGAATGGCGCCCGCAGCGATCTGCCCTACCGCTTCCTCGCCAGCAAGGGAGCGGCACAGGAAGCGGTCGCCGCCTCCGACCTGGATTGGACCGCGCTGCGCCCATCGGCGATATTTGGGCCGCAGGACGAGTTCTTCAATTCCTTCGCCCGCCTGCTCAAAATCACCCCCATCGTCTTTCCTCTGATCGGCGGGGGCAATGCGCAGTTCCAGCCCGTTTCCGTTTATGATGTGGTCGAAGCGGTGATTCGCTGCCTGGACGATGAGAGCACGATCGGCGCCGAGCTGGCTCTGGGCGGTCCCGAAGTCTTGTCGCTCGGCGAGATAGAAAGGCGCGTCATTGATGCGCTCGGTACCTGGCGCCTGCTGCTGCCGACGCCGGTCGCGCTGCTTCGACCGGCAGTGATGCTGATGCAAGCGCTGCTGCCCGGTTCGCCGGTGAGCACCAGCCTGCTGGACTTGCTGGCGGTGCCCAATACCGTGCCGGACAACGCCCTGGTCAATCGCTTTGGCATGAAGCCGATCCCATTCGCCGGCGAGCACATCGCTTATCTTAGGGACAATACGCTGAGCGATACATTGGCCAAGTTCTTCGCGAACGCGACGATCAACTGAGCGAAAGCAAACTTTCGAAGATCAAGCTGTGGGCGGCGGCTTCAGCCTCAACCGAGAAAAGGCGCTTGACATGCTCGCGGCCCGCCGCGCCCAGCCTTTGGCGCAGGGTCTCATCGCGCAGCAGGCGCAATACGTGTTCAGCCAGCGCATCGGCATCGCCGGAGTCAACGAGCAAGCCGGTGACGCCTTCGACAATCGTCTCCGATGGTCCGCCGCGGCGCGTGCTGACCACCGGTAAGCCGCAGGACATCGCTTCCAAATTGGCTATCCCGTAGCTCTCGAAGTCGGAGGGACAGACGAAGACATCAGCGGCGGCATAGACGGTTTCGACATCGCTGCGGAAACCGAGATAATGCAGCCGATCTCGCAGCGCTGCGCTCCCCCGGGCATGGGACAGTATCTCGTCGCGATAGCGCTGATCAGCAGCCACGCCGAAGACATCGTCTCCAGCCACAATGAAATGCGTGTCGGGCAGGTCCTCCAGGATCCGCCCCGCCATCGCCTGAAAGGTATGATGCCCTTTGACAGGCTGAAAGCGCGCCACCATGGCGACAACCTGGGCATCAACGGCGATGCCATTTTCTCGGCGCAGCGCCGCGCCATCCAGCCCCGGGCGAAAGCGCGCGCTGTCGACGCCGGCGTAGACCACCGGCATCTGCTCAGCCGGCATGAAGGGCGGGTCACCGAGAAAGTCGTCTCGTATCGCCCGCGAGCGCGCCGCCGCCTGGGGAAACTGCCGGAAGAAGGCGCGCTGCCAGGGCTTCGGCTTGAACCACCAGCCCCAGACCGTCCAGGTCGCTGAAATGCCGGCGCCGCGGGCAGCCGCCGCGATCATTGGCAGCGTGTGGTAATCGCTCTGCACCAGGTCGATTTTCTGGCGGCGAAGCAGTTGGGTCATGCGGCCCACAACGGGAAAGCGCGCCCAAATGGCCGGAATGAACCAGGTGGAGGCGCCGCGATAAGGCAGGATGTGAACGGGAAAACCTGCCTCCCGCCAGCGATCGGGCAATGGACCTTCGGCCGGCGCCAGGAGATGGGGCTCATAACGGCTGCGATCCAGCGCCTTTACCAGCGTGAGCAGGTCGGTTTCGCCGCCGCCAAGCCCGGTATACCAAGAGGCAAAGAGGACCCGAATCATACTTGTCACTCGCAGAGCGGGGCGACCAGGAAACGCTCGCGTTCGTCGCAGGTTAGCGCTCTTGGCTGATGCTCCGCGGCGACGCGCGTGAGCAGGTCCTCGTCGCTTTCCAACTGCCACAGCCAATTGGCGCCGCTATCGTCAACGGTGAGGATGCGGCGACCGTCTCGACTGAGGCTGAAGTCGACAAGAGGGCGGTCGCCCGTAAAGCGCTGATCAACAGCGCCTGCTTCCACGTCCCATAAGAAAAGCGCCGAGCCCACAGCGGTGACCAACGTCGACGTTTCAGGCCGGTAGTGCAGCTTTCGCAGGTCGCTCGCTTCGGCGCGCAGTTGATGAAGGGCCGTGCCGCTATCCGTTGAAACAACCGGGACGCGACCGTCGCGGTAGGCGAGGGACAGATGCTCGCCAGCCGCTGACAGTGCCGCCAATTCCACGTCGACGAAGGTCTCACGCCGAACGCTGTTGTCCGCGAGCTTCACAGTAGTTAAGCCGCCCAAGCCATCCTCCAATTGCACGTAGAAGATGAGACGATCGCCGGACCCGCTGAAGGCGGCTTGCACATCGACGCTGGCGCCCGCGCCCAGGGGAAAAGCCGCGCTGGCTATGCCAAGTTCGGTATTCCAAAGCAGGGCAAGCTCGTCAATCAGGGTGAGAACCCAGTCGCCGGTGGGCGCAAAACGGACGAGCGCCGGCCGCGCCATATCTTCCCCCAGCAGCAGCGGCGCGTCGGCATCGTCGCTGGCCAGCCACAATTCATTGCTTTCGCTGTATATGAGCAGCAGATCGCCGGCGGGCGAAAGATGAAGATCAGCGATGGATCCTGCTGCCCAATCCCAGCTATGGATCTCGGCGCCTGTCTCCAAGTCGTACATATGCAGGCTGCCATAAACGTATGCCGCAAATCGATCGCCGGCCGCGCTGACTAAAGCCGCCGGCAGTTGAACAAGGTACTCTCCAGAATCGATATTGCGCAGGCTGATGCCATCAGCTTCGACCAGGAGAATGTTGGCGCCGCTCGGGCTGATGGACGTGCCGGGCAGCGCGCCCGACAGCTTCAGCAGCGGCCCCTCCCGCGCGCCTGTGATCCGCCAAAGATGCGCCGCGCCGTCTTCAGTCGTGGCGATCACAAGTCTCGCGCTCAAATTGGCACCCAACTCTTCGATACCTTGCGGCGCCGCCCCGATCTCGCGGATCAAGCGGCCGTCGACGCTCGACCAAAGCAGCACGCGATTGTCGCTCGTGGCGGACAGGATCGTCCCGGCGTCAAGAAATCTCGCTTTCGTCACGATAGACGCGATCTCGCCCTCGAATCTTCGCACGAGGCTTCCGCTAGCGACATCGACCAAATTGGCGCGCTGACCGCGCTCACTGTTATCCACCACGACTAGCGCGATGTCTTCATAGAAGGCGACAAAGAGCAGGTCATCGGTCCCGGCCGCCAGACTCTCTCCACTGAGGAAAGACCAATTGAAGCCGTCGGTCAGGCGCGCTTGCAGTTCGCCAGATCCTAGATCCCAGAATACCAGATCGCCCGTGTTGGGGTCGCCGGGGTAGGCGGGCAGGCTGCTGCCGCCGCTGTAGCCGATTCCGCCTCGCTCATCGGCGGCACGATAGACGCGTCCGCCGCTATCGGCGCTGAGCAGCTCAAGTGAATCAGCCGACCATTGCGCCATCACGCTTCTGCCATCTTTTTCGTACCAGCCGATGACGCGCTCGCCCTCAGTGCTGACAACCAGATCGCGTATCTCCAGGTCGCCTTCGTCGCTCGCCACATACCTGGCCAATTCTTCGCCGCTGTTGATGTCCCAAGTGATAAGCAGTGGATCGCTTCCGGCGCTGACCAGCCTGCCATCGGCTGCCAAAGCGAGAGCGGTGACGGCGCCAGAATGTCCCTTCAGGCGCTGCGCCACCGCCCCGGTCAAGCCGTCGCGCATCACGATCTCCCCATCATCCGCGGCCGTTATCAAATGTTCCCCGCTGGCGCTGTAGACGAGGTCCGTCAGTTCCGCTTCATGATCGCTCCATTCGTATAGGCGCGCCCATGTCTCGCCATCGTAAATGTGGAGTTGGTCACGCCTGCTCGGCACGAGCGCGAATGCGCGGCCCGCCGGATGCATTTCCAGCATAGCTGCGTCCTTAATGGTCATGGCGCTTCCGGCTGAGGCGGCGCGGCGCAGCAGTCGATGGGCGCGTCTGGGATTATCGAGCCCGTCTTTCGCTTCCCAGGCGAGCGCCAGTGCTAGTTCGATATTGCCCTGCTCGAGGGCTTCTTCTCCCGCTTGAACCAGGCGGCTGGCGACTTCGTCCCTTTCCAGTTCGGCGACTTCGGTGGCGCGCAATCGCCTGGAGCGGATGGCGGCGAGCGCCTGCGCCGTGCTCGTGACCTGCGCTTCTGCTGTCGCCTCTATCGCTTCGGCGGTGGCGTCTTGGGCGACGGCTGTGCGCACGACCGCGCCGGTAGCTGCTACTTGATCGATCAAGCTTACCGCGCTGTCGCCCGCGGCGGTGGCGCCAGCCGCAGTCAATGCCGCTTGTGTCCGCGCTTGCAAGGTCGAGGCGCTGGCGACGCGTCCCTCTTGCCAGCCCGCAACAGCGCGCTGCAGCAAGATCAGGCACGCGCCAAGGGAGAGCGCGATGACCAAAACCAGCGCGATGCGCCAGGGGCGCGCCTGTCCGCGTCTGGGCGGTTGACGGCGGCTGCTATGCACGTACTCCAATTGCAGCGCCGACGGTTTCGGATGACGCGCCGGGGCGGCTGCCAGCCAATCCCGCGCTTCCTCCTGACGAGCGGGCGGCAGGAGCAGGTCGGGCGGTCGTCCGCGATCGCGCCAAGCCTCCGCCAATGTCAGCAGCTCGGTATGCAGCTTGAGGTTGTCATCAGCGGCCAGATAGGCGCGCAATTCATTGACTCGCGCCGCCAGATCGTCGTCTTTGCGGAAAAATACGTAGGGGTTCTGGGCGATCGCCGGATGGACATCCACCGCGATATTGTCATCGAGGATCAGGGTCGCCAGCCGCTTGTTCTTGCCGACCGCGTATTCCAGCAGCTCGTTGCAGAGTTGGCTCTCGGCCGAATCGGGAGACATGACAAAGCCAACTGTGTACGAGCGCAGAATGCTGGCTTTCAACTGTTTCAGGCTCTCTGCGCTCCGACCAAATTCGCCTTCGTTCAGGTCCGCGTTTACGCCGCTAGCGCGCAATTGCGCCGCGATCCGTTCGACCCGGTCACTGTCGGATGGATGATAAATGAAGGTGATGTCGAAGTAGCTGTCGTTCTCGCGCATGGTCAGAATTGCGTTTCAGTCGGGCGAGTCCGCTATAGCGGATGCGAGATACCGCGCAGTCTCATAATGAATCACGGCGAACTCGATCTTCTCGCTTGTCACCGACCCGCTAGCGCCTTGAAGAAAGCCGACAAGGTTTGCCACTCCCCGCAATGCAAAGACGGCCGATATTACCGACTATATCATAGATGAGCCGGCGGCATGGCTCCACTGACCGCGGTCCTGCGCTCTCCGGTCGTGGCAAAAGCAAAACCGCCGGCGGCTGCCAGCGGTCTTGTAAAACTTGCGCTTATGCGCGAATGGACGGAGAAGATTATCCGCCGGCTTGGTGCGTAATGCGGCCCTCGAGCGCGGCGCTGAGCGGGCTGTTGGCGGCGATGTAATCCGCCACCACCTGATCCAGCGGTCGGCCTGCGTCGTAGGCGTTCATGGCGTTCGTTTCCAGGATGGAGAACCCATCGCCGCCGCCGCGCATGTAGTCATTGCTGGCGACAGTGTATACGGCCTCCATATCGAGCGCCACAAATTCGCCGTCTTGCAGAACCTCAGCGCTGACGATGCGGCTGCCGGGCTCTTGCGTGGCGTCAAAGGTGAAACGCATACCGGCGACTTGAAGGAAGCGTCCGGAAGCGCCCTCGACCGTCGGATTATTGTTCTCGTCAACCTGAACGCGGCCGACGCCATTCTCCAGCGCCGCCAAGACATCGGCGCCGGTCAATTCGAAGGTGCTGATCAAATTGCCAAAGGGCAGCACGTTCAAGACATCGCCCAACGAGACTGCGCCTTCCGCGATATCGGCGCGGATGCCGCCGCCATTCTGCAAGACGATATCGACGCCGGTATCTTCTAGCACGGCATCGGTGATAACATTGCCCAGCAGGCATTCTTCAATGCGGCAGAGACGCGGGCTGGTGCCGGTCAAAGCCACCGCTGTCTCACCAACGGGCACGGCGCGCAACTCAGCGATGGGCTCGGCCAAGCCGGCGATGATATCGCTGATGTGCGGATCGGGGCTGATGTAGCGGCTGAGCAAAATGGCGTCGCCATCCCAATCGGTGACCAAGCCATCGCCATCAAACTCGACATCAAGCCGGCCCAGATAAACCGTCTTCGTGCTGGCTTGCACGACGAGCACGGGTTCGCCGCTGGCGCTTTCGAGCACGGTTGGATATTCGCCGAGCGCCCCGGCATAGGTATTGCTGAGGAAGGTATTGGTATGCCCGCCGACCACCACATCGACGCCGCTGACATTTTGCGCCACATGCACATCGGCTCCGTAGCCAATATGCGTGAGCAAGATGATCTTGTTGACGCCTTCCGCCGTCAGCTTGTCCACTTCCGTCTGCGTGACGCCGACAAGGTCATAGTGGAAGACCAGAGCGTCGCTCGGTTTCGACAAAATGTCGGTCTCCGGCGTCGTCAAGCCGATGATGCCGACGCGATCGCCGCCGACATCCAGAATGACCGACGGCTCAATCAGCCCGACCAATAGCGGCTCTTCGCTGAAGTCGATGTTGGCGCTGAGCGCGGGGAAGTTCAAGCCTTGGACGAAGGCGGCGAGGATTTCTTCGCCATCGTCAAATTCGTGATTGCCGAGCGCCATCGCATCGTAGCCAATGGCGTTCATGATCTGCACGCTGTCCTGCCCTCGATGTTGGACGTGGAAGAGCGTGCCGGTAAAGCGATCGCCGCCATCCAGCAGCAAACTGTTGCCGCCTTCCGCGCGGATCTGCTGGACGACGGTCGCCTGGCGGGCGGCGCCGCCATCGCCGTTGCTCTGTGGCTCGTGATAACCGTGCACATCGTTGGTGTGCATGATCGTCAACTCATAAGCGTCTTGCGCGCCGACGACGCCGGCAAGCAGTACAAATAGAAAAGCTAGTGAAAAGAGTATTCGCTTCATGATTCTCTCCTTGAAATTAGGCACAGTGACCAAAATCAGTCGATCAAGATTTCCGGACGAAAATGTGAACGATGCCATGTTGAGCCTTCAAACGCGCTGATTTAAGCATTGTGTCGGCTCTTTAGTGGCGCTAAGCAGGCGCGCAAGATAAGAAGAGACAGCCCAGCGTTCACTTAAACCAACTTTAACATATTTGCGCCGATTATTCACACTTGTTCATGGCATTGGTCATTGAAGATTTATTTCCCCTGGGGATTCGCGCTGAATCCGACGACCTGACACCAAGCTGGCTCCGCAGTCGGATTCTCGAAGAGACGCATGCCCAGCTTTTCCATGATGCGCTGTGACGCGATGTTGTCGCGCTCGGTCGTCGCTACGGCTTGCCGCGCTTGCATCTCATTGAACAGATAATCCAGCAGCGCGCCGGCCGCCTCCGTCGCATATCCGCGCCGGCGATATTCGGGCAGGATGCCCCAGAAGAGACCGATCTCCGGGCTGAGCAAGCTGTCCTCGGCATTGCCTTTGAGCGCGCCCCAGGGCACGAGCGTCGGCACGATCCCGACCGAGCCGACAAAGCCGCCGCCGTCCTTCAGAACGACGGCGTAATCGGCGTAGGGCGGTTGACCAAGATTGGCCAATTCGCGGTAGCTGTCGAGTGTCCAGCGGAGCCAGCGTTGCGCCGCCCCGCGACTTTCGTCAAGCCCAAAGACCTCGCGGCGAAAGCGCCGGCAGTGTCCCAGATCGCCTTCGCTGAATGGCTTGATGCGCAGGCGCTCGGATTCAAGTGAGTCTATATTCATTTGTTGGCCACCATGTAAAGCGTGTCTGATACTGCGCTTTGCACAAAGTATCTGCAGATGCCGTCAATTGAGTGCTTTAGGAACAAGTACTCGACCCACGGAAAAGCATGTTCTTCAAGGCAGTATTCGCGCGATATGACACCCCTTCCCTAGCTAGCTGGCGCGCGTAGACACTGCGCTGCGGGAAGGGGCCGGGGGATGGGGTGGACACTGCGTCTCAACTGCGCAGATAGGAAGCGCCGTTGATATCGACGATGGCGCCAGTGGTGAATTCCGCGCCATCGGAGGCGAGAAACAGCGCCAGGTAGGCGACTTCCTCGGGCTTGGCCACCCGGCCCAGAGGCGACTGCATCCGGATCTCATCGCCATCGGGCATTGCCAGCCGCTCGGCGGCCATATCCGTCTCGACGAAACCGGGCGCCACCGTGCCGACAAAGATATGGTAGGGCGCCAGCAGCTTCGCCAGAGACTGCCCCAGGCTGTTCAAGCCCGCTTTACTGGCGCCATAAGCGGGCGCGGTCGGCTCGCCGCGAAATGCCCCGCGCGACGAGATATTAACAATGCGTCCGCCGCCGGCTTCAATCATGTGCTTCGCGACGCAGAAGCTCGCATTCGCCGCGCCGACCAGATTGACTGCAAGCGTTCGCGCGAAATACTCGCCCCATTCCTCGTAGCTGGCCTCGGTGAGCAGCAACTCTTCATACACGCCGGCGTTGTTCACCAGGATGTCGATTCTACCCAGGCCTTGGACGACCCGATCAACCATATCGCCAACTTGCGCCGCATCGGCGATATTGGCTCGCGCGGTCATGTGCCCGCCGCCAGCAAGCAGCGACAATGTGGTCTGCGCCGCCTCCTGATTGGTGTTGTAGTGCAGCGCCACCTTCGCGCCCCGTTGCGCGAATCCAAGCGCGATCTCGCGCCCGATTCCCCGCGAGCCGCCGGTGACCAGCGCTGCCTTGCCATCAAAACGCACGGCGCTTCCTCGAATCTGACATTAAGTCGCGGAAATCACAGCATTGATAAAGCCGCCGGAAAAGCTTCGCTTGAGAATGGTACCCGCCGGCTCTCGGGATGATGCCGCCTTTCATGCCAATTGCAATATCTGACAAGCCGATTGACAGACGCCAATGACATTAACAGTTGCCTGACTTCTCGAGATAGTCTGAACTGAGCCAGCCGACGAGTTCATAATAGCTGACGCGGTAGTAATTATTCTCTTTCTTGTCGGCGCTCAGCTGTACATTGTTGAGCACGTTGGCGACGACCGAACTCCCGCTGTTCGCTTCACTGCGCAAATTCAAGATGGCGGTGGTGGTAACCGTACAGCCGCTCAAATCCAAAGACAGCGCCGGCGCCAAACCCGAATTGGCAAACTCATCCGGCATCAGTAAGACGGTGCCGGCTCGATCGACATCGGCGCAGATCATGCCGTACTCAAGTCGCGGGGGCAGCGGAACGATATTGCGCGGGGAATTGGCGGCGTCCAGCAAGATGATAATGCCCGTATTTTGCCCGAAGCAGGCGGTCACAGGCGACGACAAGTCGCCAAAAACATCGACCGCGCGGATGAAGCCGTAGTCGATCACGGTCTGGTTGCCCACGCCGCTCGCGTCCAGCACTTTGCAGGCGGTGCCGCTCAGATAGCCGAACATGGCAATGTCCGCCGGCATGCTGGCGCATGTCGAGGGCGCGGTGGTCGGTGGCTGCGCCGGTTCCGGCGATGGCTGCGCGCCGTCTTCCCCTCCCAGAGCGCCGCCCGCGTCCGGCAGCGACAAGGTGGCCAGCGCGCGTTGGATTTGGAAGGTGAAGGCGCCCGGCTCGTATTCAGCCGCGCCAATATCGCAGGCTTCCGGCGCGCGGATGATGCCACGCTGGTCAGTGGGCAGGCAATGCTCGGCCGAAGCCACGTCAAGCGCCGGGCTTCCCAACTGCGGCAGGTAATAGGCGGGTGCGCCGCCCAGCAGCAGCAGCGCCGGGTCAGCGCTGAGCCCGTCGTGCCCGCAGCCAAGGTCGCGGATCAAATTGCCGATCAGCCCGTTCAAGGTGCCCGCACAATCTCCGCCTTGGTTATCGGCGAGGATGCTGTTGTAAAGCTGCAACGTGGTGGAATCGACGATGCCGCCGGTTTCCGCAGCGGAATTGAAGACGGCGGTTACATGCTTGAGTCTGCTGTCGCCGGCGTTATACAGCGCGCCGCCTTCGCCAGCTGTGTTTCCGCTGATGGTCGTGTTGGTAATGCTTGCCCTGCCCGCGGCCACATACAGCCCGCCGCCGAGATGGCGCGATCGGTTGCTGTCCAGTCCGCTCCGCTCAATGACGAGGCTCTTGCCTTCGCCAATGAAGTAGATGCCGCCGCCGGAGGTATCCCAGGTGATCGGCTCAGCGGATTCGGCTTGCGCCGCTTGCGCGGATTCTTCGTTGTCTTCGGAATCGCCGGCATCGTCTGTTTCTGCTGGCGGTTCCGGTTTGGCGAGGACGCCGGTCGCGTTGCCCGTTACGGCGCTGCCGATTAGCGACAAGTCGCTGTCGCTGGCGTAAATGCCGCCGCCCAGGGCTCTGGCGCCGCTTCCGCTTACGACGCTGTTGACTAGTTTGACGGCTGCCCCTTGAACCGCGATCGCCCCGCCGTTCCGATCCGACCAGCCGCCATTCATCGTCAGATTGTGGGCAGTCAGCGATCCGGCCGTCACATTGAAGATTTGGTTGCCCGCGCCTTGAATGACCAAGCCGCTGCCTTCTATCACGATGTTTGATGTGACGTTCAGCGTCCCGTCGAGCGTGATGACACCGTCGGTCGTGCCGTCAGTTTGTATTGTAATCGTATCCAGGCCGGCCGGAATCACATTGCCGTCGTCATCCACTTGCGTGCTTCCGTCATCATTATCGCCGGGTTCGCAATCGGCCAGCGGTTCGCTCATGATCTTCTCATTGGCGCTGAGGATGGCGTTTTGCAAGCTGCAATCGGCGTCCACATTGATATCAGCGGCGAGCCCTTGCCCCAGCGGCAACAGCAGCATGACCAGCGCAGCCATGCAAAGGTCCCTTATGGATATGAAGCTTGGTGTTTTCACGGCGCAATCCTATCCTCTATAGAGGCAAGCTCAGGATCGGCTAGGGCGCTTTCGGCGATCCAAGCGCAAGTTCTCTGTCTCGTTCGCTTATCGCCTATCGCTGTCAAATACGCCCATTGACGCGCAGCAACCGCACGAATGCGGCCCGTCCCTGACCAATCTCATTAAAGTACGATTCAACATATCGCACAAATGGTTCTGTTGCTTATTTGCTATGCATGAGCGCGCTTATGGCCGAGGGAACCGCCAGTATTCTTCGCTAGAGCGTTAGCCGCTCGCCGCCATTTTGCGAATGAGGGAGAGGGTCATGCGGGCATCGTCCAGCGCGTCGTGCGCCCTGGTCACATGCAGCCCCTCTTGCGCGACCGCGACGCCAAGCTTATGCCAAACGTAGTTGCGGCCGTTGCTGTGGCGGACGCCCTTGAAGCGGGCATATTGTTTCATAGCGCAGCCGCGTTTGCCGGTCCGTATCGCCGGCAGCCGGTAGCGGGACGCCGTCTGTTGAAGCAGGCGCCAGTCGAATTCCATGTTGTAGGCGATGACCGCCTGACCAGCCAAGAGCGCCGACAGCCGGATATAGATGTCTTTGAAGCTGGGCGCGCCAGCCACATCGCCATCGCGGATGCCGTGCACAGCCGAGGCCACGGGCGGGATCGGGATCGTCGGCTTGATCAACTGGTGCATGACAGCGGCGCCCGCCCCGTCAAGGATGGCGATCTGCACAATCTCGTCCGCCGGACCCAAGCCCGTTGTCTCAGTGTCCAGAACGTAAAACTGATGCGCGATCAGATTCTGCGCCCATTGGATCGCCCGCCGGCGATGCGCTGGATGGAAATGGCGTGTCATGGAATGACGAACTCCCGCCTGAATAGAGCTGGATTATAACATAGCGCCAACGTGAGCAGGGTAACGCGGGCTACGTCAGAAATAGTAAAAGGCGACTAGGTGAGAACAGCGTCAAGCAAACAGCGCTCTGTGTTCTCTGTGATGCCTCAGTGAAACCAAGTTAATCATGTATAGATCAGTGGGCGAGCCACCGGCGCGACCCTACAATCTTTCGATTATTTTGAGGATTTCTTCCATGCTGCAATCATTCTCATTACTTTCTTGGAATTACTTCTATTCCTCGGTGGTGAAAAAACCTTGTCCTGCTCGCCAACAGACATCAATCCTTGCATTTTTCTACGCCCGCTCAAATCACCGCCTTGCGCTGCAGACGCGCTTGTGTTATGCTCTATGCATCGTTGGGCGAGTAAAGGAGGTGATCAGAAATGTCAGGTTCTAAGGGGGCTACCCTCTAACCGATTCACACCTCTAAGGGTTTCTCCGTTAGGGGGTGAACCCGAAACCGCTAGACTGTGAATTTGACAGTCGAGAGACCGCAGACTAATCCTCTGCGGTCTCTTTCGTTTTTTTGGCGGGCGCCTTGCTAGCCTCAAATTCTGCCCGAAGAATGGCGTATCGGATTTCGTCCCTGTATTCATCGCGATGCAAAAGCGAGCCCCGCAGTGTGCCCTCGTATCGCATATTTGCCTTTTGCATCACCCGCCCCGATGCCGGGTTCTGCGGAAAGTGCCCGGCGGCGATGCGATTGAGCTGCAGCGTTTCAAAGCCGAATTGAATGATCAGCCGCAGCGCAGCCGTCGCCAAGCCGCGCCCCCAAAAGGGCAGGCCGATCCAATAGCCGACTACGGCGCGATGATGCGCGGGCTCGGGGTGAATGCCCATGCAGCCGGCAAATTCTTCACTCGCTTTCTCCATGATGGCGAAGACATAGGCTTCGTCTTTTCGCCACCCTTCGCGCGCGTGCTGAACGAATTCTTCGGCGCCATCGGGCGGATAAGGATGCGGCACAAAGGTGTTTCTCGCGATTTCTTCCGCTGCTGCCAGCCTCTGAACAGCCGGGATATCGACGGTGTCGAGCGGTCGCATCCTTACGAGGTCGGAATTGAGTTCTGGCTTCTTCACAGTTTTCCCGCCTATTGCGCTGAATGGCAGTCGATCGTCGGACGTTCTCTCTCGGGCCGGCTCTGAAGCTTGAGCGCTACTTCCATGGCCTGACGATCCCGAATGATGACCAGTTCCACCTCGTCGCCGGGCCGAGAGTTTTGCACCAGATAGGTGATGAGCGCGTCCAGATCCTCGATATAGTAATCGTTGATCGCGACGATCAGATCGCCGCCTGCGCAAACCGTTTTCTCCCGCACCTCGACCCTTGCATCGCCGCCGCGCAGCCCCGCCAATTCAGAGGGCGAGCCTTCGCTCACGCCGCGCAGCAGCACCCCCCGTTCTACCGGCAGGTCCAAGGCTTCGCTCAAGCCGGCGACGCCGTAGCCGCCTTTCTCCGGCATGACCGAGATGCCCATCCAGGCGTATTCAACGCGCCCTTCGGCGATCAGGTCGGGTATGACGCGGCGCATCGTATCGGCTGGAACGGCGAATCCAATCCCTTGAAATTGACCGCTGTCGGACTGCATGGCGGTGGTTATGCCGATCACTAGTCCGGCCGAATCGAGCAGGGGACCGCCCGAATTGCCCCGATGGATGGCGGCGTCAATTTGAATGATCGAGGGATTATCGAAACCAGCCGCCGCGCCGGCGTCAATCAGTTGGGCTGAGGGCAGTGTGCGGCCCAAACCGCTGACGATGCCGGTCGTCATCGACGCCTTCAAGCCGAAGGGGTTGCCTATTGAAATCGCGCGCTGCCCTACTTTGACCGTCGCCGATTCGCCGATTCGCAGCGGCGACAGACGCTCTTGCGGCGCGCTGATCTTGAGAACCGCCAAATCGCTGAAGGTATCCAAGCCCAGCAGATCCGCATCCAGCACGTAACTATTTCTCAGTGTCACCGCGATGGCGTCGGCATCGTTCACCAGATGCGCGTTGGTGATGAGATGACCCCGGCGATCATAGACGAATCCCGATCCACGACGCGTCTCGTCGCCGCTTGTGACCTCAATGTTGACGACTGATGGGCTTGAGCGGGCGTATATGTTCGTCAGCAGCAGATACTCAGCGTCGGCGGCTTTGACAACATCGGCGGGCAGGACCGTCGGCGACGGCGCGGCCGTTAACTCGATCTGCTGGACAGGCGCCTGGTCGCGCGTGGTTGACAACGTGCCGCAGGCCGCGAGCAGGAGGGCGGCCGCCCAACAGATCGCCGCGAAGGGAGATGGTATCGTTATCGAGTGAATGATTGGACCGCTCCGCATGGGCGCTGCTCGATCTCTCGATAGCCGCGGCTCTAGCGCAGGCTCTGGCGCAGCGCTTCCGCCCGTTCACGCTGATCGGCGTCGAGCTGCTTGGGCACGGTGATCACGATGCGAGCGTACAAGTCTCCGTGTTCATCCTCTTTGCGCAGTTTGGGCATCCCTTTGCCGGCCAAGCGCAGCTTCTGCCCCGTTTGCGTACCGGCGCGGATTTTCGTGCGCAAGGGGCGAGTCAGCGTGGGCACGTCAACTTCGCCGCCGAGCATGGCGGTCATGGCGTCGACCTTGACATCGACGACGAGATCGTCGCCATTCCGCTGAAATTGCGGATCCTCCGCGACTTGAACCACGAGGTAAAGGTGCCCGTTTGAGCCGCCGTTGTAGCCGGGATGGCCCTCTCCCGCGAGGCGGACTTTGGCGCCGTCGGCGGCGCCCGGCGGGATGCGCACGGTGATGTCTCGCCCGTCCTTGCTGACGATACGCTGCGTGCCCTCGTAGGCTTCGCGCAAGCTGATGCGCACATCTTGCTCAATGTTCTGTCCGGCGCGCGGAAAGTCGGCGCGATGATGGAATCCGCCATGCCCGCGCCGCCCGCCCGCGCCAGCAAAGAAGGTCTCGAAGATTTCGGACATATCGCCGAAGGGCGCCTCGCCGCTGCTGGTGAAAGGATGCTCGCCATTGAGATTCTGGTATTGCTGCCAGTTTGGTCCGAAGCGATCGTAAGCCGTACGCTTCTCATCATCGCTCAAGACCTCATAAGCCTCGTTCACTTCTTTGAAGCGGGCTTCAGCACCGGCGTCGTCGGGATTGGCGTCGGGGTGATATTGCTTCGCCTTTTGGCGAAAGGCTTTTTTGATTTCGTCGCCGCCCGCATCGCGCGAGACGCCGAGGACGGCATAATAGTCTCTGCTCATGGCACGGATCCGTTGAGACAACAACTGCGCTCAATGCGCCTATTCTAAGCCTTAGAAGGCCGCCGGTCAATTCTGGCGCCGCTCGGCGTTGAGCGAGCACTCGAGGCGCGGCCTGCGCGTTGATTTTAGTTTAGCGCAACTGCGTAAGATGCGCGTTGGCGCAAGGGCGAATCGGGAAGGAGTGGTTCTGTGTTATGATACCCTAAACCTGCCGCATGGCGCATGCTGCGCATTTTTCATCGGCAGGAGCGGAGCCGGCTTGGTCGCCGCGGCAGTGCTTCGCAGAGGCTGCAACATGAATGGACGGAGAGACGCTTCGGGATCGTCGCAATCGGTTGAGGACTTCCTGAAGGCGGTATACAACTTGCAGGGTGAGCGCGATCGCGTCTCCACCAATGCGTTGGCGGATGCGCTGAACATTTCAGCCCCGGCCGTGACAGATATGGCGCAGCGCCTGGTGGATGAAGGCACTGTGGATTACCTCAAGTATCGCGGTGTGCGGCTCACCGATAAAGGCGAGCGCGTGGCGCTTCAAATGCTGCGCCGGCATCGCTTGATTGAGACCTATCTCGTTCAGGATTTGGGCTATCAATTGCACGAAATCCATGACGAAGCAGAAGCGCTGGAGCACAGCGTGTCCGATCGCTTCGTCGAGGCGATCGCCCGAAAACTGGGCGAGCCCAGCTACGACCCGCATGGCGATCCCATTCCCAATCTGGACGGCATCATGCAGGAGCGGAGTTTGCAGCCCTTGACCGCGCTAAAACTGCATTCGCCGGCGCGCATCCGCCGCTTCATCATGGATGACCCGGCCATGCTGCAAAATACCCAGGAACGCGGGCTGGTGATGGGCGCGACGCTGGAAGTCGTCGAGCGCGATCCCTTTGATGGTCCGGTCACGGTCTGCCTGGGCGCCAAATCAACGCAGACCATCGGTTACAAAATGGCATCCTCCATACTCGTTGAATATATTGACCGTATGTGTTAACATCCAAACCCTTTTCAAAATTGAATAGCTTCACGAGATGATGTTTGGTCGCACAGCCTGTGCTGAATGCGGTTCGCTATCTCGAACCGAGATATTGTGTGTCGAACTGCTTTCAAACGTAAGACATCGGCTTTGCTGAACCGAACAAATCTCGCATAGCGACGAAATTGCTTCGAGCGATTTCTTGTCCTGGAAGCGCCAGTGGTGTTGAGCGATGTTAGCGGACACTAGACGGACAAGCGTAATCAATCAGCG
>WTGC01000236.1 GCA_011523705.1 Chloroflexota bacterium
GGGGTTTGGGGTGGGGGGCTCACGCCTACTCATACAACTCCTCAGCGGCGGCCGTCTGCCGGAAGTAGAGCACAATGATCACCAGCGTCATCAAGAAGAGGATCACGGCGGCGGAACTGCCGTAGCCCATCTTGAACTTTCGAAAGCTCTCGCTATACATGAAGACAGCCAGCGTGTCCGACTTGTTGAAGGGACCGCCCATCGTCATCACCCAGATGATTTCGAAGCTCTTCAGCGCGCTGATGGCGGTCAAGGCCAGCACCACCACGGTCGCGGGCCGCAGCATGGGGATGATGACTTTGGTCAGCGTCTGCCAGTAATTGGCGCCGTCCACCTTGGCCGCCTCCACCAGCGGCGTCGGCACCGAGGTCAAGCCAGCCAGGAAGATGACCATGTTCAAGCCGGTCTGCTGCCAAGCCCAGGCGACGAAGACCGCGACGAGCGCGGTGTTCGGGTTGGCCAGCCAGGCGGTCGCAATATAATCCAGCCCGATAGAGCGCAGGAAGAGGTTGACGATGCCCAGCTTGGGGCTGTAAAGCCAGACCCAGATGATGCCGATAATGATGGGCGACAGGCAGATGGGCAGATAAAATAGCGATTTGTAAATCGTATTAATCGCGCGTTTGCCCTGCAGCGCCAGCGCCAGCGTCAAGCCCAGCAAGGTCGGCGTCGTCATCGCCAGCGCCAGCCAGATCGCCGTATTCTTGATCGCGTTGCTGAAGAGGCGGTCGGTGAAGATCTTCTCGAAATTCGCCAGCCCGACAAAATTGAAGTCGGCGCCGTAACCGACCCAGTCGGTGAAAGAATAGTAGAGCGAGTTCAGGGTCGGCAGGATGACAAAGGTCAAGTAAACCAGAAGGGGTAGGGCGAGGAAGCTGGCGGGGATGATCCAGGGGTGGCGTCTTAGCATCAATATTCCCCCCTTTTGTTGAATTCCTCTCCAGCGATAAATGTAGGGGCGACAGAACCGCTGTGTCTACGCGCGGCAGTGTCTCGCCCGAAAATACTCGCCGTGCACAAGTGGGCGATTCACAGAATCGCCCCTACACCGTTCCAAATCGGACAAAATTCGCAGGGGCGGGAGGGCGAGACAAGTCTCGCCCCTACAAGTGTGCTGCTATATGGCGATCCGGGGCTAGTCCAACACTACTCCATACCGGCGAACTCGGCGGCCGCATCCGCCTGAACGCGCTCGAGCATCGCTTCATAATCGCCCGGATTTGCCATGAACTCCGAGAAGGAATTCAAGCCGACTTCCGCCACGGGCGGCGGCGTCGCCAGGTCATAGTTGAAGGCATAGACGGCGCTCTCAGCGATTTCGCCGGCGATGCGCGCCACTACATCATTGTAGTTGCTCGTGTCGACCATCAGGCTCGGCGCCAGGTTGCCAGCGCCCTCGGCGAATGCCCACTGCACATCAGGATTGGTCAAATGAACCAGGAAGGCTTTGGCCGCGTCTGGATTGGCTGCGTCGGCCGAAACGACGAAGGTGTCAATGGGACCGAGCGATGCGCGCGGCGTGTCCTCGTCAATGGTGGGGAAGGAGAAGTAATCGTAATCCTCGCCCGGCGTCATCTCGGATTCAGCGAAGAATCCGCCGATCCAAGTGCCCATCAGCGTCATCGCCGCTTCACCGTTGGCGACAAACCCGGCGGAATCGGGATAGCTGTAGGCGTTGGCGTCGGGATAGAAGTAACCGGCCTGGACCAAGTCATTCCACAGGCCAAAGGCGCGCACAACTTCGGGATCGGTATAGGAAGCATCGCCATTCATCAGCTTTTCGCGATAATCGTTGCCCGCCGTGCGCAGCAAGATCATATCGAACCAGAACTGGGCGGGCCAGCGGTCAAGCGAACCCAGCGAGAAAGCCGGGATGCCCGCCATCTCGAACTTCTCCGCGACATCAACCAGTTCGTCCCAGGTCGTGGGAACCATCGCGCCGACCTGCTCAAACAGCGCCACATTGTAAAACATGCCGACCCAGTGCAAGGTCAGGGGCAGCGCGTATTTGTGCATATCATAAGTCGCCGCGGTATCGATAACCGCCTGCGGGAATTGCGAGTCCATGTCGTTGGCTTCCCAGATGTCATCAATCGGCATCAGGAATCCATCATCCACGATGAACTGAATGCGCGCGCCCGCCCAATAGCTGAATGTGTCTGGCGGGTTGCCCCCGGCCAGCTGCACGAGAATCGAAGTTTTGAACTGTTCGTGATCCACGGGACTTTCAGCGTGCATCAGGCCCGGATTCGCGGCGATGAAATCATCGACGATCTGCTCTATGTATTGACCGCCGAAGCCGCCAAAGTAATGGGAAAGCGTGAAGTCGCCCATCAAGTCATCTTGCGTCAGCGCCGGCGCGACGGTAAGACCGGCCAACAAGACTAACACTACCGCCAGGATAAAGCGTCTGCTCAACATAGTCTTTTCTCCGTTTGACATGATAAATTGTCGAAGGCAATGCGGGTCAATTCAATCATAGGCGCCTCCTTGCTCCACTTAGAAATTAGCGCAAATCAACCAAAAAAACAAGCAGATCATGGTATTTGTTGCCAAAAGTACAACACTGTTTTATAATTGTCAACCAGATGATCACGAGTTCATCGTACCGCAACAACAGTTGCAGATATTGCAACGAACGTTGTGAAATGTGAGAACGCTCTTATGGCCGAGATACAATCATTGGCAAAAGGCTTGAAAATCCTCAACCTGCTTGAGCATTCGCGCAACGGAATGGGTACTACCGAAATCGCCAAGCAGCTCTCGATTGACAAGAGCAGCGCCTCGCGCCTGCTGCACACGCTGGCCAATTATGGCTTCGTTGAACAAGACGAGCACAGCACGCGCTATCTGCTGGGCCCGCAGCTGCTGACCCTCGGACAGCACTTGCTGAATCGCATCACCCTGCGCGATCACGCCCGGCCCTATTTATACGAACTGGTAGACAAGACCGGCGAATGCGCCCACCTGGCGATTCAGGCGCAGCGGCAAGCCCTCTATATCGATCAGGTCGAATCGACCGCCGCCTTGCGCGTGGAATCGGAAATCGGCACACTTTCCCCCCTCCATTGCACTGCGCTGGGCAAGGTGATGCTTGCTTTTGGCGATTGCCCCATTCATGACGAGCTCCGGCCCTTCACCCATCGCACGGTCACCGATCCCTCGACGCTCGCCGCCCAGCTGACGCAGACGGCCAATCGCGGTTACGCCATTGACGACGAAGAGTACAACTATGGCGTGCGCTGTGTGGCGGCGCCGGTATATGACCATCGCGGCGCCCTGGTCGGCGCCATCGGCATCAGCGGACCGGCGGGCCGCGTCACCCTGGAGCGCATTGATGAATTCGGCGATGTCGTCAAGGAAACCGCCGACGCCTTATCCGCGCGCATGGGCTTCGACCTTGGCCTTCAACAGCCGCGGAGGGCCACTGAATAGATTGCTTGCGTAGAGATCGCTCCGACGGTTCATGCTCAAGCAGCCGGAATCCGTCGATGCTTCCAACGATGTTGCGCAGTTCGCAACCTGTTCTGCAGGCGCAGGCGCCGTATTGGGCGAAGCTGCAAGACTTGTCCGGTACCGGGACATGCTGTCGCGCCAGTTACACCCCATCCCCCCAACCCACTTCCCGAAGGTCTTTGTCGGCGGTCAGTGTCTACGCGACCTACGTGACCCAGCAAGCTAAGGTAGGGGGAACACTCTTGGAATGCACTCGGAAGCTCAGGATTCAGAGGGGTAGGGGACCCGAATTTCTCGATTCTGCCGCCTAGTCACCCTTCCCTAGTTCACTGGGGAAGGGCCGGGGATGGGGTAGACGCCCGATACGAAAAATATATGGAGGTTGAGTTGGCAAGTACGCATATCCCAATGTGCATCGCCCGACAGGAAGTACCTCTGCAGTGAATGAAACAATCAGGGAGCGACAGTGATGATCAACAAAATGCTGATAGAAGGTGAATGGACGGACGCGGCCGATGGCGCGACTTGGACGGTGGTCAACCCGGCGACGGAACAGCCCATCGCCGATGTGCCCTTCGCTGGCGCCGCGGAAACAACGCGGGCGATTGCGGCGGCGCATGCGGCGCTCCCGCGCTGGCAGAGCCTGACCGCCTATGACCGCGGCGGCATCCTGCGCGATATCGCCGATGCTCTGCGCGCCCGCGTCGACGAGCTGGCGCCGATCATGACCGCCGAGTGTGGCAAACCGCTGGGCGAGGCGGCGGGCGAATGGGGCGCTTGCGCCGATCTCTTCGATTGGTTCGCCGAAGAAGGCAAACGCGCCTATGGCCGCACCATCCCGGCGCGCAAAGCGGGCAAACGCCTGTTGGTGATCCCGCAGCCGGTCGGCGTCGTCGCGACCATCACCGCCTGGAACTTCCCGGCTTATCTCTTGGCGCGGAAGTGGGCGGGCGCCCTCGCCGCTGGCTGCACCATCGTGGGCCGCCCCAGCGAGCTGACGCCGCTGAGCGCGATGGCGCTGGTCAATGTGATGGTCGAAGCGGGGCTGCCAGCCGGCGTTGTCAATCTCATCAACGGCGAGCCGCAGATCATGGGCGAAACCATCTTGCGGGACCCACGCGTGCGCAAACTCAGCTTTACGGGTTCGCAGCGCGTCGGCCAAATCCTCATGCGCGGCGCCGCTGACGGCATCAAGAAGCTCAGCCTGGAGCTGGGCGGCAGCGCGCCCGTGCTGGTCTTCGCCGATACTGACATGCGCTGGGCGGCGCAGCAAGGCGTCATGGCCAAGTTCCGCAACAACGGACAAGTTTGCATTTCGCCAACCCGCTTCTATGTCGAACAGCCGGCGCTGGAAGAATTCCTCGATGCGGTAAAGGACGAAACCGAGAAGCTCGTCGTCGGCGATGGCATGCTCGCTCAGGTCACCAACGGACCGATGGTCAACGGCGCCGGGCGCGATAAGGTCGAGGCATTCGTCGAGGATGCCCTGGAGAAACGCGCTTCGCTCGTCGCCGGCGGCGGGAAGCCCCCAATTGAAAGCGGCTACTTCTACAATCCCACCGTCCTGACCGATGTCACCAGCGACATGCAGATCGGATGCGACGAAGTCTTCGGTCCCGTCATGGCGGTCAGCACCTTTTCCACGATTGAAGAAGCATTGCAGCTGGCCAATGATACGCCTTACGGCTTGGCTGGCTACGTCCTGACCAAGGACCTGAGCACAGCCACGCGCGTCTACGAGGGGCTGGAATTCGGCATCATCGGCGTCAACGACTTGGTGCCGGCGACGGCGGAAGCGCCCTTCGGCGGCGTCAAGACCAGCGGCTTCGGGCGCGAAGCGGGGCAAGAAGGCTTGAGCGAATATATGGATCCCAAGTTCGTTTCGATTGGGCTCGACGGCTGAGCGAAGCGTTCAGGCCCTATCCTCATTCGCCCATGAACTCTATCGCGCCGAGGTCGCAGGCGGCGCCAAAGGGTCGTGGATTGCCGATTTGGTCGGTCTCGGTGCAGAAGCGCGGGTCAGCCGCGTCGATGGCGGGGCTGCCTGGCAGAAGCGGACGCGAACCGTTTTCATCCGCGATATCGCCCAGCATGGGGTCGCCGCTAAAGTCCGCATCGCAGCTGCCGTCGCCGATCAGGCTTGCTACGAAGTCTATCCGTTGCACGTATTCGGATCTGAAGCCACAGTCTCCGCCGCTGTTGCCCGCAACGATGCTATTCCGCAGGGCTACTCCGCTAAACATGGAGATGCCACCGGTTTCGTTCGCCACATTGTTTGCAATCGTGACATGGGTCAAGGTGCTGCTGTCACTGACCACTAAAGCGCCGCCTTTCTCGGCCGAATTGCCGCTAAACGTGCTATTCGCGATGTCCATGTTGTCCGCGCTCTCCGAATAGATAGCGCCGCCGTCTTGCCCGGCGACATTGTTGACAAAACTGCTATTCTCCGCGAGCAGGCTCCCGTACACCATGATGAGCGCGCCGCCGGCCGCGCCGGCCTCATTGTCTCGGAAGGTGCTGCCAGTGATTAAAAGCTTCTTTGCCGAACCGTTGATCGCGCCGCCAAAGTGCGTGGCGCTGTTTTGGATGATGGTACTGTCGATGATTGCAAGCGTATTGTCTTCGGGCGCAAGTTCCGAATCTGGGTGTCCGCCGCTGCTGACGATCGCGCCGCCATAGCCGGCGGCATTGTGGCTGACGATACTATTGATCAATGTCATGCTTGCGTCCCACACCGATAGCGCGCCTCCAGCCTGCGCCGAATTATTGCTGATTCTGCTCTGTGAAATTGCCAAGTGACTGCCGTCTCCAATCTCAATAGCGCCGCCAGCGAAATGTGCCGAGTTGGCGCTAAACTCGCTTTCGTCGATCTCCAGAGTCCCATGCTCGACGTAGATCGCGCCGCCGTAACCCGAATGGCTGTCGCGGATCGACGAATTGCAGACTTTTAGTGTGCCGCCGAGCAATCGGATCGCGCCGCCTTGAATTGCGTGTCGGCCGCGTATTATGTTCAAGTTGTGAATTGTGAGTTGGCCGCTTTTGCCGATATCGAAAATGCGCGTCTTGAATTCGCCGCTGATGGTATGCCCGTTTCCGATGATGAGAATCTCTGACGTGATTTTAGGCAGCCGTTCTGTTAACGAAATGTCCTGCTCAATACGAATGGTATCCGCGCCGTCGCCGGCCAGGCAGGCGCCCACCGCCTCGTCTCGATTCGCGGCTCGAATCTGATCGGCCAACGTACAAGTCGTTCCGTCTGATGGCGAGGCAGTTTCCGGCGCCGGCTCAATGTGCTCCAGGTGTTCCTTCATTTCGATTGCGCCAATATCGCAGTCAAAGCGCCAGTCTCGGCGCTTGCCTGCCTGATCCCATACGGCGCAGTATTCCACTTCGCCACTATGGATAGCCGGGCTGTCCCCGTACAAGCTGTAGTGGGCCGGCGAGCCCGAAAGCGGCTGCAGCAGCGGGTCCCCTGAATATGCCGGCTCGCAACTGCCATCTTCGATCAGGTTGCCATGATTTTCGTCACGAGCGCCGACACAATCCGCGCTTTCAAGACTGCCGCCGATGATGCTGTTGACGAGGCTAACGCTGCCGCCGTCGCGGAAGACGCCGCCGCCATGCCTGGATTCATTGCCATATATCGTTAAGTGGCTGAGCGTCGCCGCGCTCTCATGCAGATGAATCGCGCCGCCCGCATCGGCGCCGATGTTGTGGCTGAATGTGCTGTTGGCGACAGCGAGTTCGTCTTCGTCGCTGAAAATCGCGCCGCCTTCCAACGCGGCGTTCCGTACGAAGCTGCTCGACTCTACGCTCGCGGGTCCGCTGCTGAAAATCGCGCCACCCTTATTGCCGGCAACATTGTTTTTGAATGTAGAAACGGTAACCGCAAGCTTTGCAGAACCGTGATTCTTTATCGCGCCCCCGCTATCTGAAGCCAGATTGTTCGACAGGGTGCTTTCCACGATTTTCAGGTTACCCCAGTTAAAAATCGCACCGCCGTCACGCGCATAATTGTCCGCTACCTGACTCTGGTCAATTCTGACTTCCGCGCCTGATGCAATATAGAGCGCTGAGCCCAAATCGCCCCGCGCATCTTTCAAAACCAGCCGATTGGTCGTGAGCCTGCTTAGCGCATGGAGACTCGTGTTGCCATAGGGCCACTCGCCGACTCGAAAAATCCGGTAGCGCTTGTCCCCGCTGATGCTGAACCCCTCGCCTTCAATCGAAATCACCGACTCAATGACCGGCAGCTCCTCGCTCAGCGTGACATCCCCTGTCAAGACGATCGTATCGGCACCCGCGCCGGCCGGGCAGCCGCCTGCCGGACTGTCCGTGTTCGCCGCAACAATCGCATCGTGAAGACTGCAATCCTCGTCCACACCTATGATCGCTGCCGACGCCCTCTGCGCGGGCCAGCCGCAAAAGAAGATAACCGCCAGCGCAAACAGAAATTGATTGTTTTGACCGAGGCGAAACATGGGCGCCCTCTTTTCTAGTTCATAACATATCTAGCGCCCACGATAAGGCAGTCGGCTACGGCAGACAAGCGAATGAACCCTTCCGTTGGGTAATCGTCGCGTAGAGCCGTCGCGCGATGCTGAATTGCAACTCGGCGCGGCTTTGGCTTCTGTCCCGCATAGCGGAGATGAAAAGGTAAGGCATGACAAAACTCACCATCTCTCTCGGCCAAATGCAGATCGAGCTCGTCCAGGTCGAAGGCAACCTTGGATGCCCTTCGGCGGCGTCAAGACCAGCGGATTCGGGCGCGAAGCGGGACAAGAGGGCTTGAGCGAATATATGGATCCCAAGTTCGTTTCGATTGGGCTGGACGGCTAACGGCGCGCGGCTAGGACGGATTCATCATTCGCCCATAAACTCAATCGCGCCAAGGTCGCAGCCGGCGCCAACGGGTCGCGGATTGCCGATTTGGTCGGTCGGCGGGCAAAACCTTGGATCGGCGGCATCAATGGCGGGGCTTGAAGCGGGAAGAGTCAAGTAGAGAGGCACGAGGGAAAAGCCGGCAAATTGGGGATTACCGGTCAGCTCGGCTTCGCAGGACCCATCCTCGATCCAGTTGCGGCTGCTTTCAAGCGGCTGACCATGACACATCGCACCTGATTCAGCGCCGCCAGCGATGATGCTGTTGAATAAGCGCGCATTGCTCTCATCATTGCTCATTAGAATCGCGTGACCTCTGCCAGCCTCAGTAGCTACGTTGTCCAGCATAGTCAGGTGGCTAAGGATGATTTCGGACCGCCGGCCAAGAGTCATGGCGCCGCCAGAAGGCGCTTGGTTTCCGATGAAGTGACTATTCGAGACCATCGCGCCGCCCGCGAGCGAAAGCGCCCCAGCAGTATTCTCCTGGCTGCTATTATCGAAGAAGCTGCTGCTGTTTATTTCCACCCTGCTTCCAGACAGGTCCGCTGCGCCGCCTGAATATAAGGCATAGTTTTGGACAAATAGGCTTCCGTTTACGATTAGGGTTGATGCTCTGCCTTCCATGTGAATCGCGCCTCCAAAATCAGCAAAGTTGTCGCGAAACATAGAGTCGTTGACGGTGACATTCGAGCCGTTGCGAATATAGAGCGCGCCGCCATCATTATTGGCGTAGCCATCGGCCAGCGTCAAATTGTTGATCGTAAGGTTGCCGCCACGTACTTCAAAGATGCGAAACTGATTGTTGCCGCTGATAGTATGTCCACCGCCTTCTATTGTGATGACGCCGGTTATTGCAGGGAGCACTTCGCTCAAATCGATGTCTTCGTCGATGTGGATGATATCGTGGTCGGTCCCGGCCGGGCAGCCGCCCACAGGGCTGTCGGTGTTGGCAGCCAGGATACGGTCGTGCAAGCTGCATTCGAGCGGAACTGCCGCTGCCGCAGCGGCATAATCTGATGTCGCTTCAATGGCGCCGATATCACAGGCTGCGCCAAAGGGTCGTGGCTTGCCGTTTTGGTCTATGTCCAGGCAATACCTGGGATCGGCTGCGTTGATCAGCGGGCTGCCATCTTTCGGTACATATGAGGCAAATTCGTCGGGCAATTCGTTGAGCAGTGGCTCGCCTTGATACTTCGGCAAACAGGAGCCGTCCTCGATCAGATTGGCGACATTTTGGTCCAGATAGCCCCGGCAATCCGCGTTTGCGGAGCCGCCGGCGATAATGCTGTTGCGCAAGTGTATGTCCCCCCAGCCTCTTCGACCTCTATGGATTGCGTCGCCGCCGTTCAGGCCGTGGTTATCGATCATCGTAACATGCGTCAGGTATACTTCGCTGCTGTCGACATAAATCGCGCCACCCTCATCAGCCGCATTCTGCACAAATGTACTATTCGTGATACGCAGTATCTGGTCTGTTGTTAATATCGCGCCGCCGTCTGACTCCGCTGTGTTGCCGCTAAAGACGCTGTGGCTGATTTCAGCAAGTCCTTGAACATTGACTGCGCCTCCTCGGTAGGTTGCGGCGTTGCCCTGAAAGCGACTATGAGAGATGCGCAATTCGGAATCGAGCCCGACATGTATCGCGCCACCATATTTTGCCGAATTGTTTTCGAAAATTACGTTTCTGGCATCTGCCGCCGCTTTGTAACCGAGTAATATCGCGCCGCCCTCACTGTCTTTGGCGTTGCCATTGGCTAGAGTCAGATCCTTGATGGTGAGATTGCCCTTGTCTACATCAAAAATGCGAAAGCGGTTAGCGCCGCTTATGGTGTGTCCATTGCCTTCAATGGTGATATCGCTGGTGATGCGCGGCAGTGGCGCGTTGAGCGTGATGTCTTCATTGAGCGCGATGGTGACGGCGCCGATTCGGGGCGGGCAAGCGCCAATCCAGCGATCCTGATTGGCCGCGATTATCTGAAAAGCAAGACTGCAGGTCGACACAATGGGAATTGATGAAGGCTCGGCTGTGGTGGATTCAATTGCCCCAATGTCGCAGCCGCCGCCCTCGGGCCGCGGCCTGCCGACTTGATCGGTTGCCAGGCAAAATTCGGGGTCGGCGGCATCCAGCGCCGGGCTGCCGTCGCTCAACGGGCGAATTCCGAGCGCGCTCTCGTAATCGCCGAGCAGCGGGTTGCCGCCCAGCGCCGCGCGACAGGACCAGTCGGCGATCACATTGCCGCTATGCTGATCCAAACGACCGTAACAGTCGTCTTCGCCAGTGTCGCCGGAAACGATGCTATTGCGGAGGTGCAGCAGACCGGAACTCCGGAACAGGCTATCGCCTCCAAATACGGAATGGTTTTCCGCCAATGTCAGATGAGTCAGGCTTACTTCGGCGCCACGGACGTAAATCCCGCCGCCAACATAGCCACGATTATGGCTGAATGTGCTGTTCCAAACGCGAAGCCGGCCGCGCAAGGCTTCAATGGCGCCGCCGCTATTTCTTGTCGAGTTTTCGTTGAAACTGCTGTTGCTGATGTTGACTGTGCCGCCAGACACTCGGATTGCGCCGCTTCCGAACTTGGATTCATTGCCGACGAAGTGGCTGTCAGAGACATCCAGATAATTGTTCCAGGATGTGGTGGCGATTGCGCCGCCTGTCCCGGCGGTGTTGTCCGCGAAAGTCGAACTCACAGCGGTCACCCGGGCGCCGTCGCGCAGGCGGATCGCGCCGCCCTCTGCGTTTCGTCTCTCTTCGAGACGTCCTTCCACCAGCATCAACTGCCTTATCGTTAGCGACCCGCCATCAACATCGAAAATCCGGAACTTTCCGTCCCCGCTGATGCTGAACCCCTCGCCTTCAATCGAAATCACCGACTCAATGACCGGCAACGCCTCGCTCAGCGTGACATCCTCGCTCAAGACGATCGTATCCGCGCCTGCGCCGGCCGGACACCCTCCCGCCGGACTATCCGTGTTCGCCGCAACAATCGCATCGTGAAGACTGCAAGGCTCGTCCACTGCAATGATCGCCGCCGACACCCTCTGCGCGGGCCAGCATAGCATTAGTAACAGGGCCGCGAAGAATATCGGAAGTTTCTCTATCCATAAGAAATGTCGCATACTGTCGCCTTTCATCTGGAGCGTCGCCGCGTTACTTAGCTTGACGGTAAGACGGAGTCAGATTACTGACAAGCGACCCGCCCTATAGCGGTGGAGAACCGTCGGTTTAGCCCCAAGGCAGCACGCCCAATTGCGCTTGCGCACAGCACTCGCTACACTTTGGCTATTGTTGCGAAAGAGGAAACGCATGACAAAACTGACTATCAGCCGCGGCCAAATGCAGATCAAGCTCGTCCAAGTCGAAGGCAACCTTGGATACCCTTCGGCGGCGTCAAGACCAGCGGCTTCGGGCGCGAAGCCGGGCAAGAAGGCTTGAGCGAGTATATGGATCCCAAAACCGTTTCGATCGGGCTGGAGGGTTGAGCGTAATCGCTAGGCGCAATCCTCATTCGCCCATGAACTCAATCGCGCCGAGGTCGCAGCCGGCGCCCTGTGGCCGCGGATTGCCGAGCTGGTCGGTCTCGGTGCAGAAGCGCGGGTCAGCCGTGTCGATGGCGGGGCTGCCTGGCAGAAGCGGGCGGAAGCCGCCTTCCTCGTCGAGCGCGCCCAACATGGGATCGCTATTGATTACATCCTGAGCACATCGCCTGTCCTCAATCAGATTGGCGTCCGTTAACCGAAATGGGTTACAATTCGGCAAGTCAATGCTGCCCATGACAATTCTGTTCTGAAGTTCCAACCGTGCGCCGCCTCCGATCGCATCACCTGACAGCGCCTGGTTCCCGACTATGGTTACGTGCCTAACATTGACTCGTTTTGGCTGTTCTGCCGTGAAATATACAAAGTGCATTCCGCCGCCTTGGCTGGCTGAATTGCCGCTGACGGTCGTGTTTACGAGCTTCAAGTTGCTAAGCGTACTGTGAAATGCGCCGCCACTTACGCCGGCGGTGTTTCCATAGAACGAACTGCCTTCAATATGTACAAGATTCTCGTCTTGGTAAGTCCAGACGGCGCCTCCTTCTTCAACTGCATGATTTCCCAAGAAGCGGCTGCTGGCGACTGTCGCATGACCGCGCAATAGGGCAATTGCGCCCCCGGCGACGGCGGAATTGCGGCTGAATACACTGTTCGACACGATTAACTCGCCTCCGCTGTGCACACTAATGGCGCCACCCTCCCAGGCGTCGCCGTCGATCATCCTGAGACTGTTGACGATGAGCTTGCCGCCACGTCCGACTGAAAGGATTCGGAAAGCATTTGCGCCGCTGATACTGTGGCCCCGCCCCTGCACGGTTATCTCAGATGTGATTACGGGAAGAGACTGTGATAGCGTAATATCTTGCGTCAGCGTAATGGTATCGGCGCCAGAGCCGGCCGGGCAAGCGCCGTAAGGGGCATCCCGATTGGCGGCCACGATCTCTTCAAAAAGTGTACACTCGTCCGGGATGTTCTTTGCTACCGGAAAAAGAGTGGATTCGATAGCGCCGATATCGCAGCCGCTCGCTTTCTGTCGCTGTCTACCAAGCTGATCATACGGCAGGCAATGCTGGGGATCGCCCGCCATGCTCGCTCGGCTGCTTGGTTCCAGCGGATGATGAGGGCGAAGACCAACCAAGAAATGCAGCCCCGGATCGCCGTACAGCGTCGCCTGACATGATCCATCCTGAATGAGATTCCCGACATTCGGTGATAGTGTCACTTGCTCGCCGATGTGGCAATCGGCGTCGAGATTGCCCGCCAATATGCTGTTGATCAAGCTGATCCTTTCGGATTCGGAGCTGGAAATGCTTAAACCGCCGGCCCAATTGGCATAATTGTTGACCACGGTCACATGGATCAGCGCGAGTTTGCCTCTGGAACTGGCTATGCCTCCGCCAAAGCTGCTGAACTCAACATTGTCGCCCGTGGCGCGGTTGCCACTGATGGTGCTGTTGCTTATTGCTACTGTCGATTCACTTGCGCTGATGCCAGCGCCGCGGGCTCGAGTCAGATTATTCACGATGGCGCTGCTCTCAATTGAAAGTGTCGTGCCTTGACTCGCAGTTATGGCGCCGCCGGCTTCACGCGTCCGGTTTTCGCTGAAAGTGCTGTCGACGACGCTCATGTTCGACGACTCGCTTCGAATCGCGCCGCCTTCGAAGTACGCGAAATTGTCCACAAACGCGCTGTTGGTTATCAATAGCTTAGAAGAACCGGCAACATTGATTCCGCCACCGTAACCCCATGCCAATTGCGCTTGATTTCTGCAGAGGGTACTTTCGTGAATCGACACGCGAGAACCTCCATCGGCGGCAATGCCTCCGCCGACTTCAGCGAAGTTGTAGCATATCTGGCTGTTGCGTACGGTCAGTTGTCCGCCAGCGGTGACGTAAATGGCGCCGCCCTTTTCCGCCTCCCCTGAAACCAACTTGATTTGGTTCAGAGAAAGAGTGCCGCCAGCAACCAGAAAGTGACGATGCTCGCGCCGCGCGCTAAGGCTCTTCGCGTTGCCCTCGATCGTGATTTCCGACGTGATAGGCGGCAGTTCAGCCGCCAGCTTCATCGGCCTCCCGAAGTCGCTCAATCGAATCGTATCCGCACCCGCGCCGGCCGGGCAGCCTCCCGCCGGGCTGTCCGTGTTCGCCGCAACAATCGCATCGTGCAAACTGCAATTCTCGTCAGTGCGAATGATCGCCGCCGACGCCCTCTGCGCGGGCCAGCATAGCATTAGTAACAAGGCCGCGAAGAATACCGGAAGTTTCTCCATCCATAACAAATGGCGCATACTGTCGCCTTTCATCTGGAGCGTCGCCGCATTACTTAGCTTGACGGTAAGACGGAGTCAGATTACTGACAAGCGACCCGCCCCATAGCGGTGGAGAACCGTCGGTTTAGCCCCAAGGCAGCACGCCCAATTGCGCTTGCGCACAGCACTCGCTACACTTTGGCTATTGTTGCGAAAGAGGAAACGCATGACAAAACTGACTATCAGCCTCGGCCAAATGCAGATCAAGCTCGCCCGCGTCGAGGACAACCTCGAATCTGCCGAACGCATGATCCGCGAAGCGGCGGCAGGCGATTCGCAGCTTATCATACTGCCCGAGCTTTGGTCGACCGGCTATGACCTGGCGAACGCCGGCGATTATGCCGACGAGCTGGGCGCCGGCATGTTCGCCCAGCTTTCCAAAACAGCGAGCGAACAATCGATCGCGATATTCGGCTCGATTCTGGAACGGCGCGGCGATCAATTCATGAATTGCGCCGTCTACTTCGACGCGGCTGGCAGCCTCGCCGGCGTCTATCGCAAGATCCACCTCTTCCGCCTCTTTGATGAGCACAAGTGGCTGGGCGAGGGCGAAGCGCCGACCATGTTGGATTTGCCCTGGGGACCGGCCGGCTTGAGCATCTGCTACGATCTGCGCTTCCCCGAGCTCTTCCGCCGCTATGCCGTCGAGCACGGCGCCAAGCTGCTCCTGATCTGCGCCGAGTGGCCCCTCGTCCGCGTCGAACACTGGCGCGCCCTGCTGATCGCCCGCGCGATCGAGAATCAGTGTTTTGTCGCTGCAACAAATTCTTGCGGCGATACCGGCGGCACGGTCTTCGCTGGGCATTCCATGATCGTCGATCCCTGGGGCAGTGTGATCGCCGAGGCGGGCGAGGACGAATGCCAGGTGACGGCGGAGATCGACCTGGACGAAGTGGACCGCGCGCGGACTACGATTCCCGTATTTGAGGATCGCCGCCCCGATGCCTATTTGACCAACTAACAGCGTGAAAAATAACCTGGTAGAGTACGCGATAACCGCTCAATTGCCAGAGCTTTGCAGTTCTCCCCTTCCTTAGCTCACTGGAAGTCCGCCCCCCGTTCAGCGGGGCGACCGAGGGGGGAACAGGGGCCGCGCCGCGTAGACACAGGCGGTCGGGGATGGGGTTAATCAGCGCCAGCGCCAGACTTGAAATCGCGGCGGCGTTCTGTTATACTCGGCGCGTGAATGCGAATCCGGTGGTAAAACGCGCTTCCTTGTTCCGCGACAAAGCAGTATCCCCTCGGTTCATCAACAACTTAATTGATGTGGTTTTGCGCCGGAAGCTTGCTGCTCAAGGCTCGTTCTCACGCGCCGTCTTGCTTTCGCTGGCCGCCTGAGAATTGAGAGGCTCGGCGCTGTACAAGGAACAGAAGCGCCCGCCTTTACGTATAGATTGATGACAGGCAGACCGGAGAACCATTATGTATTCCAGAGGCGACCAGATCATTCATCCCCGTTACGGCGCCGGTACGATCGTCGGCAAGAAAAAGATGACCTATATGGGCAAGCTGCGCAACTACCATATCGTGGAGTTGGTGGGCGATCGCGGCGAGGTGATGATCCCGGTTGAAGCGGCCACCGAAATGAACATCCGGCCCGCTATCGAAGATCTGTCGATTATCGAGGTGGTGTTCGCCGAGCCGCCCCTGGAGCTATCGGATGATTATCGCTCGCGCCAGGCGACGATCCAGAAGCAGATTCAAACCCGCGAGCCGGAAGCGATGGCGATGGCTCTGCGCGATCTCTTCTGGCGCGAACAAACCGACAAGCTCACCTCGGTTGAACTCAAGATGAAGAGCAGCTTGATGAAAATGCTCAGCCACGAAATCGCCGTCATCTGCGCCGATATGACCGTGGAGCAAGCCAACAGCCATCTGACGCAGATGCTCTACCGCATGGTGCAAGAACCCAATGACGCGCCGCCCGAGGAAGGCACCGAGTCCCTCTAGGTCTTTTACCATTGCGCGTGTCGGCCTTTAAAGCACTTCAAAGTGTTCCAGGCTGAAGCTGCCGACGCCTCCATCAAAATCGATGATGATCTGTGTTTCCGCTTCGGCGAAATGGGCGCTTTCCCACACGCCGGAGATGCCGACGAAGTGCTCGCCCCCCTTGACCCGCGTGAGCGACTGCGGCAGGTTGACTTTGGCGATTCCCGCATCAGCCATGAGGCGCAAAGCTGCGTCCGCCGCCACGGTGACCGTTACTTCGCCGACGCCGCCATTGATATCGAGCTTGCCGCCACCGCCGGCCGGAATGACCACATCGGTTTTGCCGACGCCGCCATCAACGCTGGCTGCGAAGGCTTTGTCCTGGGCGGGCAAAGTCAAGGCGACCTTGCCAACGCCGGTTTCCAACTTGATGGCGTCCACCAGCAGATTGCTCAGGTCGAT
>WTGC01000070.1 GCA_011523705.1 Chloroflexota bacterium
TTCCCCGGCGGGTCAGTGTCTACGCGACCCCAAAACAAGGGAAGGGGGAACTAGATCGGCGTTCGCTCGATGAATGCGATCACTTCGGCCGCGATTTCGGCGCCCTTTTCCTCTTGCAAGAAATGCCCGGCGCCGCGAATTGTGATCTCCGGTTGATCAGCCGCAGATGGGATGAGCCGGCGGAAGAAGCCGGCCGCGCCACCCAAGATGGGATCGCCGTCGCTGAACATGACCTGAGTTGGTTTGCGCCAGCGGGACAAGACTTCCCGCGCCGCCTTCATCTCCTTCGCGCCGGGCATGTCCGGCGATATCGGCACCAGCGAGGGGAAGACGGCCGCGCCCGCTTTGTAGCGGTCTTCCGGGAAGGGCGCATCATAGGCGGCGATAATCTCAGGTGGCAGCTGGTAGTGCGTAATCGTCTGCGCGACCAGCCGCCCGACCTGCATGCGCGTGCCCACCTTTTGACTGAAAGCGCGCCAGGCCATAAATGCCTCGCTGATCTCCTCTTCGCCCGTCGGCAGAAATGTGTTGAGCAGGACGAGGCGAGCGAAGCGCTCTTGGTAATTTGCCGCGATGCACAGCCCAAGCAAACCGCCCCAGTCCTGGCAGACCAGCGTGATGTTCCGCAGGTCCAGCGCCTCGATCAAGCCGACCAGCTTATCATAGTGCATGTGGAAGCTGTAATCTTCGGGGAGGGCGTACTTGTCCGACTTGCCGAAACCGACCATATCGGGCGCCACCACGCGGCCGCGTTCCGCCAGCGGCGGGATCATGCGCCGGTAAAGATAAGACCAGGTCGGTTCGCCATGCAGGCACAGAGTCAGCTCAGCGCCCGCCCCTTCGTCGACGTAGTGCATGCGCGTATCGCCGATATCCACATAGCGCGGAGCGAAATCGTAATCCGGCAAATCCTGAAATTGCACATCTGGCGTTCGCAGAATGGACATCGTTTGCTCCATGCGGACTGACGAATGCCGAGTATAACACAGCCGGTGGCGCGCCCGCCCAACCATGGCGTTGTAGAGGCGAGAGACGGGCGGTGTCGGCGGGTCAGTGTCTACGCGACCCTACGCGCCCCTTGTCTCGCCCGCGCCCGCCCAACCAACGTGCTGTAGGGGGGAGACTTGTCTCGCCCTCCCGCCTGAATGTTGCCGCAACCAGGCGAAATCCGGATTCCGGTCAAGACATCCGCGACCTTCGCTGTATAATGCCTACTGTTTCGCCCACACTGGAATCAGTCACCGAGTCAGGAATATGTTGGAAAAACTAGCGGAAGTCGAAAGCCGATACCTCGAGTTGGAAGGCTTGATGGGCGATCCCGCCATCGCGGCCGACTACGAAAAGGTCGCTGAGCTGGCCAAGGAACGCGCGAGCTTGCAGGACATCGTGGATGCCTATCGCCAATATTTGCGGGGGGCGGCTGAGTTGGACGACGCGCGCGAATTGCTGCATGCGGACCAGGACGCCGAGCTGCGCGAGCTGGCGGGCGAAGAAGTCGCCGCGCTTGAAGCGAGCAATGCCGACCTGCTGGAAAAGCTGCGGCTGATGCTGCTGCCCAAAGACCGGCGTGATAGCAAAAATGTCATCGTCGAGATTCGCGCCGGCGCCGGCGGCGATGAGGCGGGCATCTTCGCCGGCGATCTAATGCGCCTGTACACGCGCTACGCCGAAGGGAAAAAGTGGAAGGTCGAAATGCTGGACGTCAACGAGCAGGGCAACGGCGTCTTCAAGAATATCACCTTCGAGATCAAAGGCGATGGCGCTTTCAGCCGTCTCAAATACGAAAGCGGCGTACATCGCGTACAGCGCGTGCCTACGACGGAAAGCCAAGGGCGCATCCATACCAGCACCGCCACCGTCGCCGTGCTGGCCGAGATGGATGACGTCGATGTGCAGCTGGATATGAGCGATGTCGAGACGCAGGTGTTTCGCGCGCGCGGCGCTGGCGGGCAATCGGTCAACACCACCGATTCGGCCGTCCGTCTGATCCACAAACCGACCGGAACCGTCGTGGAAATGCAGGACGAGCGCAGCCAACTGCAGAACAAACTGCGCGCCAGGCAGGTCTTGATCGCCCGCCTTTACGAAGCAGAAGTGGAACGCCAGCGCGCCGAGCGCGAAGCCGAACGCCGCGGTCAAGTCGGCAGTGGCGACCGCAGCGAGAAAATACGCACTTACAATTATCCGCAGGGACGCGTGACCGACCACCGCATCAACACCAGCAGCTACAATCTGCCCGCGGTCATGGATGGCGCGTTGGATACCTTCATTGATCAACTGGCGACGCAAGAGCAGGCGGAGCTGCTGGCGGCGGGTAATATAGAGTAGGCAACACTGTGATGTGAGGAAATATCCCCTTTCGCGCCACGCTCAAGGTGATTCATGTCTTTTGTTTCGATAGAATTCATCATCTTTGCCGCGCTGGTCATTCCATTGTTCTTCTGGTTTCGGCAAAACGTGCGCTGGTTGCTGCTGCTGGCAGCAAGTTATTTGTTCTATGCCTATTGGCAGCCGAGCTACATTCTGCTGATCCTATTCTCGACATTAGTGGACTACATCGTAGCGCTGGCATTGGATGGCACGGCGGCGGACAAAACGTCGCGGCGTAAATTATTGTTGGCTTGCAGCATTACTGCAAATATCGGCCTTCTCTTCATTTTCAAGTATGCCAATCTCTTCAGTCAGGCAGCCACAGATTTGTCAGTGGCGCTGGGTATTCCGCTGGCTTTCGGCACGCTGGATGTCTTGCTGCCGGTGGGAATCTCTTTCTATACCTTCCAGTCCCTGGCTTATACCTTTGATGTCTACCGCGGGCGCCTGAAGGCGGAACGGCACTTTGGTATATTCGCGCTTTATGTCGCCTTCTTTCCGCAGTTAGTTGCTGGACCCATTGAGCGCGCCGGCAATATGCTGCCGCAGTTCCGGCGCAAGTTCAGCTTCAACTACGATCGTATCGTTAGCGGTTTGCGGCGGATACTCTGGGGTGTCTTCAAGAAAATCGTCATCGCCGACCGCCTGGCGATTTATGTAAACGCTGTTTACGGCGACCTCGAATCTTATACCGGGCTGTCTCTGATCGTCGCGACGCTGTTCTTTACCTTTCAGATTTACTGCGATTTCAGCGCATATTCCGATATTGCTATCGGAGTGGCGCGTGTGCTTGGCTTCCGGCTGATGGAGAATTTCCGCCGCCCCAAACTGGCAACATCTATGCGGGACTTTTGGCATCGTTGGCATATCTCACTATCCGCTTGGCTCCGAGACTATGTCTACATCGCCCTGGGCGGCAATCGGCGAGGGTTTAGACGGCAGTCGATCAATGTCATGATCACCTTCGCCTTGGCCGGCCTGTGGCACGGCGCCAATTGGACTTTCTTGCTTTGGGGCATATACCATGGCGGGCTCCTTATGTTGGAGAACGCCTTCCGCTCACGCAATATCAGCTTGCTTCCCGGTAACCTGGTCGGCCGCGTGCTGGGTATTTTCTACGCTTTTACGCTGGCGTATCTGGGCTGGATTCTGTTCCGCGCGGGCAGCGTGTCGGAAGTCGATTATATTTTGCGGCATCTGCTGGATTTTTCAGCGGGCTTCGCGGATCTCACTGCTCCATTTGGAACGAGTTTGCTTCCCTGGCGCCTGGAGTTCGCGCTTGCGTTTCTGTTGATCGCGCTGGTGATTGCTGTCGACCTCTTGGATGAGCGAACGAGTTTGGGCTTGAAAGGTTTTTTCGCGTGCCCGCCGCTCTTGCTGCGCTGGATCATCTATTATCTGTTGCTCTTCGGCATATGTGCATCGCTGTTTAGCGTCGCGTCTGTCGAAGTGTTCTACTATTTCCAATTCTGAGGCGATATGCTGCGGTTGCTGACGAAATTGTTCGTATTCTTTCTGCCTCTATTGGTATTGTCGCTGCTACTGGCGGGCTTAACCTGGCATGCGGGCGAAGCGATGCCAGCCGCCCGGGCAGTGGAAGTGCAGCACAATGCGCCCGGTGTCATCTACCGCCAAGAGCGAACTTGCGACCGCATGGAATATAAACTGGCTGCTTACCGATCCCGCCAACCAGAGATCCTCATCCTGGGCAATTCGCTGATGATGTTTATCCGCACCGCATTTTTCACCGAAGACCCGGGTGCCGTTTACAATGCGGCTGTGAGTGGCTGGGGCTTCGCGGATTTGTTGACGTACACTGCGCATCTAGATCATGATCCGAAAATTATAATAGCGCTCTTCAGGCCTCAATGGTTCATTGCTGATGCGGCGACAGATCTCTCTGAATTGCCGGCTTCCCCCTCAATAAGCTGTGGCTTTGAAGACGACTTGCATGCAATGACTAGGACAGCGCAGTATCTGAGGGACGGCAAGTTAACTCTGGGTCAGTTGATTGACGGGCGTGATTTTGTCTTCGGGCGTCGCAGCCTGGGCTTTTCGGCAATCAAGTATGGCGTTGGCCATCGCGCCGATGGCAGCTTCATTCTAGGGCGGCAGACTGCCAATTTGGAATATCAAGAGCAAAAAAGAATCGAAGCCCTGAATAATCGCCTCACCGAGATGCAAAATGCCGGCTACGCGCCCAAGGCAGCTTCTAACGAGGCGGCGCTGGATAAGCTGGATGCCTTTCTGGCAGGCTGGCATCAAAGAGGCGTCGTGGTTGTCGGTGTATCAACCCCCTTTCATTTCAAGATCTATGAGCGAATGCTGGAGTTGGGCACCTATAGCAACCTTGACGAGACAGCCCGGAGGATTTCGGCGATCTTCAGTGTCTACGGTTTCTCCTACCACTACATCAATGATCTACGCTCTAACGGCATGAAAGACAACGAATGGTTTGATACCGGACATCTCACAGAATCCGGTTCCTTGCGCCTCATGTTAACGCTGTTTCAGCAACATCCAGACCTATTCGAGCGCTACACCGACATGAACAAAGTGGATAGCCTGCTGGCGAATTACACAAATCCGATGGACGTCTTGCGCGAGTTGGATCCATGACGACGATACGGTCCGCTCTGCGTGAAGCGCGTGATACCTTGGAGCCTGCCGAAACGGTCGACCTCGACGCCCAGGCGCTGCTATCTCATATGCTAGGTGTCGACCGCGCCTTTCTCTTTACCCATGCCGAAACTGAACTAAGCGATTCTCAATTTGCTGCCTTCCAGGCCGCTGTCGAGCGCCGCGCCACCGGCGAACCAATCGCCTACATCACCGGCTCCAAGGGCTTTTACGACGTGGTGTTGCGGGTCTCGCCCGCCGTGCTGATCCCGCGGCCCGAGACCGAATTGCTGCTGGAAGAAGCGCTTCGTCTCACTGATAGCCGGGCTGGCTTCACGGTTGCCGACATCGGAACCGGCAGTGGAGCGCTGGCCATCGCATTCGCGCGCCAGCGACCGGCGGCCAAGGTCTATGCCACCGAGATCAGCGGCGCGGCGCTTGAGATCGCGCGAAAGAACGCCGAGCGCAACCAGGCCCAGGTGTGCTTTCTCAAAGGCGACCTGGCTGCGTCACTGATCGAACGCGGCCTCCAGGTCGACCTGCTGATGGCGAATCTGCCCTACATCGCGGCGGGCGATCTGGCGGCGCTGGAGGTGAGCCGCTTTGAGCCGCGCCTGGCTTTGGACGGCGGCGCTGACGGTCTGGATCTGGTCCGACGCCTGCTCACGCAGATTCGCTCTGTTTGCTCGGAAGGCGCATGGGTGCTGCTCGAGATTGGCGCCGATCAAGGCGAAGCGATAGTACGGCTGGTACGCGACCGCCTCGGCGCGCGCTGCGACATTCTGCAAGATTACGCCAGATTGGACCGTATCGCGCGATTTCGAGTATGAACGAACACCGGATTACGCGCGACGATTTCCTCATTCGCGACGATGTGATCTTCTTCAATCACGGCGCTTTCGGCGCTTGCCCAAAGCCCGTCTTTGAACGCTATCAAGCCTGGCAGTTGGAGCTCGAGCGCCAACCCGCCGAATTTTTCCTGCGGCGGGGCTCGCAACTCATGGCTGAGGCGCGCGCCCACATCGCCGCCTATTTCAACGTTCCGTCCGACGAAATTGTCTTCGTCACCAACGCCACGACCGGGCTGAGCCGCGCCGTACGCTCGCTGACCTTGCAGCCGGGCGACGAGATTCTCACGACGGATCACGAATATGGCGCCGTCAATCGCCTGCTGGATTTCGTCGCCGGGCGTACGGGCGCACGCGTCGTCCGCAGCAAGGTTCGCCTGCCTTACCGCGACGACGAATGCTTCGTCGAAGAGCTCTTCGCCGATGCCGCGGCAAACACGCGCGCCCTTGTCATCAGTCACATCACATCGCCAACTTCGCTGATCTTTCCGGTGGGGCGCGTTTGTAGGCGCGCCCGGGCGAAAGGCATCATGACGATCATCGACGGGGCGCATGCTCCCGGACAGCTGCCCGTCGACCTATCGGCCATCGGCGCTGATATGTACAGCGGCAATTTCCACAAGTGGCTCTGCGCGCCGAAGGGATCGGGCTTTCTTCACGTCCGTCCGGAGCATCACGCAGCTGTCGATCCCTTGGTGATTTCACATGGTGTTTACGATGGCAGCGGTTTTATCGAGCGGAACGAGTGGCATGGCACGCGCGATATCGCTGCCTTCTTGACCGCGCCGGCGGCAATCGACTTTCAGCGCGAGCACAATTGGCGCGCCATCAGAGCCGAATGCCATCGCTTGGCTTTGCAGGCGCAGACGCGTATCTGTCAAAAGCATGAACAGACGCCCTTCTCGGAGAATCAGTTTGCGCAAATGGTGACGGTTCCGCTGCCTGTGTGCGATGTTGATCGGCTGCGGAGTCGACTCTATGACGACTACCGCATCGAGGCGCCGGTCGGCAAATTCGACGATCAAAGCAATATCCGCATTTCGCTGCAAGCCTACAACAGTGCTGCAGAGATTGACCTGCTCATTGACGCGCTCGATGAGCTACTCGGCTAAAGCTCAAAGCAGGCGATCGCATCAATGTAATAGGTCTGCGGCGCCAGATCGATCGGCTGGATCTTGCGCAGTCGATATCTCAAATTGATGAGCCGCCGGCTGTCTCGTGCCAGCGCAGCCGGGTTGCCGCTGACGTAGACAATCCGCTCGATGCCCAGTTCAGCGAGGCGAGCGATGACCTCGTCGCTCAAGCCCTTCCTGGGTGGGTCAACCAGCGCGATGTCATAGCGCGCTTCTTCATGGATCATATCGGCGAGCACATTCTCGACTGAACCCTCGATGACATCGACATTGTCGAAATCCGCCAGATTGTGATCGGCATCGCCGGCCGCAGGCGGATAACTCTCGACCAGGGTGACCCGATCGACGGCGCCCGCCATGAATGCGCTGAAGATGCCCACACCGGCGTAGAGATCGAGAATTGCTTCTCCTCCCTGCAAGCGCGCCATCTGCTGCACGGCAGCCACCAGACCGGCCAGCGCACCGATATTCGTCCGCATATAGGCGCCGGCGGTGGCGCGGAAGCGGCGATCGCCAATTGTATACAGGCTGTGGGCGTCGCCGATGACGTTTACGGGCTCGCGGTCCGGCAGAATCAGATTCACACTCAGGGGCAGGTCGGTTTCCAATTGCGGCTCTTCTTCCGCGTCGATCTCGAAGATGAGCATCTGGCGCCCGTCTGACCCGCGCCGCAGAGTCATCCGTTGCGCCGGCTCATAGTCCAGGTCCAATTCAAGCAGCAAGGCCAGCAGATCAGGATGCGCCAAGTGACATTCCATTACGGGCTCGACGCCGCGCTCCTGGCGTTTGAGCCCCCACAGGCCCGACTCGGCGCGCTGCAGGCTGAGACTGTGATTGTATGCCCAGGGCTGCGGAGCCGGGGTAATCGGCTTCAGCGCTGACTCGATCACCGAATCAGGCAGCTTCCCGACGCGCGATAGCTGATCGGCCAGGACATCCTGTTTCAGCGCCAATTGCGCGCTGTAATCAATGTGCTGCCACTGACAGCCCCAGCAGCGTCCCGGACCGAAATGCGGGCAGCGCGGCTCGGCACGGTCCTGCGAAGCCGCGATCAGCTGTTGGCCCCGCGCGAAAAGGACATTGCCGCGTTGGCCGCTGATTACCGCCGTGATCGATTCGCCCGGCAAGGTATAAGGCACGAAGACCGGCTTCCCCCGATACAGGCTCAAGCCGCTGCCGCCATGCGCCATGTCGTTGATTTCGAGTGTGACCGTCTTGCCTTTCAGCGAGTTCTGCCGCTGCCGTCGCGGTTTTCGCGCGTGTCTTCGCTTTACCATTCGTCCGTGACTTTGTTTGGCGGATAGATAAGTCTATGCTAATCATGCGAGTACTGATTAGAAATTGATGGCAAGCATGGGCGAGCCACCGGCTCGCCCGTACAACGTTGAGATGTTTAGGCATTTATTTCTATGTCAATGCTTGTATATAAATACTTGTTGTCGCACAAGCACAGAATATCTGCGCAAAAACAGAATCCCGCCGTTGAGCGGGACTCTGAATGCTTCCGCCAGCGTTGGGCTAGCCGCCCGGGCGGTAGTCGATGCCGGCTTTGTCCAGCTCGCGCTGGATCATGCGCTCGAAGATGCTATAGGGCTGCGCGCCGCTGAGTATCTGCCCGTTGATGAAGAAACCAGGCGTGCCGCGAACGCCGGCGATCTGGCCATCAAAGCCATCAACTTCGACCTCGCCCAAAAAGCGGCCTGCATCCAGGCAAGCGGTGTACTCCTCGATATCGAGTTGGTTTTCCTCGGCCGTTTTGAGATAAAATTCATAACCGAGCTCGTCCTGGTGATTAAAGAAGGCGCCGTGGAATTCCCAGAACTTACCTTGGGCGAAGGCGCACTGGGCGGCGGCGGCGGCAGGCGTCGACTCCGGCGTCAAGCGGGCGAAATCGCGGTAGACGTAGCGAATGTGTTGCCCGTAATTCTCCAGAATCGGCCTAAAGGTCTGGTCGAAGTGACGCTTGCAGTACGTGCAGAAGAAGTCGCTGAATTCGACAATCACGACCGGCGCGAATTCGTCGCCCAGGTAGGGGTCGTCGTCCACCAGGGCGAAGCGGTCGGACTCTTGGTCGGCGGTGGCGCTGGCTTCCCGTCCGTCGAGCACCGATTCGATGATCGCGCGCAGCTGCGTCTCATCCACCATCACTTTCTGGTCGGCGGGCGCTTCAAAGGCGGCTTTGCCAATCAGTATGCCGATGACGCAGAAGGCGGCGGCAATCAGCAAATCGCGCAGCCCGATGCCCGCGGTGTTCGCAGTCGAATTATGTTTTCTTGCATGGATTGATTCATTGGCTTCTGTCACGGCGGTCCCTTTGGTTGGGTTAGCGACTGTATTTCATGTAGTGTACTAAATTTCCCGGCGCTTGACTATTCGCTAGTAAAAGCGGCTTCGCAAGTGCCGATAGTTAGATTTCCAAAACGATGCCGAACATCGCCCGGTCGCTAATACAAGTTATAATCTCCCCACAGGCAATGAGAGATCCAAGCTTGGGAAGACGATGGAGGTTCAAATTTGGGCGAGGAGCTAGCCGGCCTGATCGTCAAAGAGCAGAGCGGCTTCTACTGGGTCGAAGCGGCTGACGGCAACGTTTACATGTGTGAGCTGCGCGGCCGGCTGAAGGAAGAGGCGAAGACTTCCGATATCGCCGCCATTGGCGACCGCGCCTCCATTAGCACGCGGCGGGAAGAAGGCACTGATGTCTTGATGGGCGCGATCGAAGCGCTGGCGCCGCGCCACAGCGTGCTTTCCCGCGCGCAGCGCACTAGCGGCAAACGCGGCGTCGGCCAGGCTGAGCGCGAGCAAGTGGTCATCGCCAATGCCGACCGCGCGCTCTTCGTCTTCGCCGCCGCCCAGCCGGGACCTGACCTTGAAATTCTGGATCGCCTACTGGTCGCCGGTGAAAAGTCGGGCATCGCTGAATTGCTGATCGTGCTTAACAAGATTGACCTGGACTACCCGGCGGCTGTCGACGAGCTTATGGCTGGTTACGAAGGAATCGGCTATCGCGTGCTGCGCACCAGCGCCTTGCGGGCTGATGGCTTGGCTGAACTGAAGGCGGCGCTCGCGGGCGGCATCTCGGTCATGACCGGTCCATCCGGCGTCGGCAAGACCAGCTTGCTCAATCGAATCCAGCCGGGCTTGGGGCGCCAGGTCAAGGCCGTCGGGCGCCAGTCCGAAGAGGGCGTGCATACGACCCGTGACAGCGCGCTGATTCGACTCGATGGCGGCGGCTATATTGCCGATACGCCCGGCATCCGTTCCATCAACGTCTGGGATATCGAGCCGGATGAACTGGACGCCTATTTCGTCGATATCGCGGGACAGGTCCTGGACTGCAAGTTCAGCAATTGCACCCATACCAACGAGCCGGATTGCGCGGTGCAAGCAGCGGTCGAGAGGGGCGCCATCGCCGCCCGACGCTATCGCAGTTACCTGGAATTGCGGGAGGAGCTGCGCGACACCTATATCATTTACAACCGCTAGCGGCCTGAATCCCGCCTCATTCCTCGAAGAGATTTTCCCCGTGCGAGAGCCGCCGCGCGATGGTGAAGGTCTGCAACTGCGAGCGCATGGTCGGGGCGTGGGCGGCCAGGTAGCGCGCCGCCGCGATGAGCACGTGATTGGCGCGCTCTTCTGACTGCTCCCTGATGATGCTGTATTGATTGAAAGCCGCTTCAACACATTGTATCGTGTGAAAATCGCGGTCTTCGCGCAGCAGCAAATGCCCCATCTTCGCCATGAGCTTTTCCGACGATCCGCCGCTGACGAGATACTGCGCCGTCAGCGCCCCCGCCTGATTGACTTGCTGCTGCAAATTGAGCAGCGGCTCAAACTCAGCGAGCAAGGCGTCGGGCTCGGCGACTGGCTCCGGCTGCGGCAGCCGCACTGATGGCAGATTCAAGAATCGATCGAGATAGATGCTCATCGCGGCGTCGAATATGCCCCGCGTCAAGCCGATGGAATCGACCCGCTGCAAGCCCTGATGCACCGCATTGGCAAAGGTAAAGGTATGCAGGGCGGTATCCCAATCGCCGAATTCGTTGCTGGTGTGGAAGTGGGCGATGCGTCGGGCGGCAGCGTAAGCAATGATGCCAGCCAATTCGACCGGCGAAATGCCTTCTCTCAGGCAATTGAGCAGCAGGTCGATAATTGGCTGCGGCTCATCGCCGAGCAGGGTGGGCATCAGTGCTTCGACTTCAAAGCTGGCTTCGCGCCCCGCTCCCAGTTCCAATGCCGCCGGCAGTGCGTCGAAGGCGGCTTCCAGCAGCGGGATCAGATCGATCGGCTTGCGCCAGGCATTCGACTCTTCCATGCGGCGCGCGTCGGTCAAGTTGGGCACGACGCTAGTGAAAGCCAGCTCGGCTTGCTCCCAGCCAGCGAGATCAACAGAGGTCAGCGCCTTGTTGATAAAGTCCAGCGTATGCCCGGCGTCGAGATAGAGGTGGTCGGTGGCCGCGGTGAAGAGCATATCGGCGATCTGCACATCATCCGCGCCCGCTCTGAGCGCGGAAACAATGGCGCGCTCGCCCGCTTGCGCGTCGCGCACCTCGACGAATTGGCGGAACCATTCCTTCAAGGTGGGGATATCCGTTTCGTCATTGGGCAGCGGACGTGGATTGAAGCGGGGCGACATGCCGGCGGTATCGCTCGCCACATCCGCCAGGCCATGGAAGAGCGCCAGCGGGCGATCATCCTCGTCCAGGTAGGGAACCAGATTGATTGTACAGCCCAAAGTGGTCAAGCCGCGCCCCCAATCCATGCCGCGATAGAGCGTGCCGAAGTCCAGCCCGATGCGGAAGGGTTCCGCCGGCAGCGCGCCCTGGCCAAGCAGGTTGATCACGGCTTTGGCGACCACCAGACTGAGATTGTGCTGCAAGCCATCACGCAGGCGATTGCGCTGGTGCTCGACTGTATTGCCGTTGGCGCTAAGATCGACATAAATCTCGCCATCGCGCAGCTCAACCGGGAAGCTGTCGATATCATCCGCCCAGAGGTCAAAGGCGCCGCCGCTGGCCAGGTCAAAGCGGGCGTGATGCCAGTGGCAGCTTAAGATGCCGTCTTCAACCGAGCCCCGGTCAAGGGGAAAGCCCATGTGCGGGCAGCGATTGTCGAGTGCGTAAACGCGGTCGCCATAGAGGAAGAGCGCCAGCGTTTTGCCATTGGGATGAACCGTGATGCAACCTTTGCGTTTTAGATCCTCGAAGCGCGCGACCGATACGAAACTATCTCTTTCCATGATCAAGCCTCCACCAATCTCGCCTAAGCGTATTTCTTATGTCCCGCATTCAGAGCCGCAGTGGCAAGCGACGCGGGTATTCTTAAGGATGAGGCGGGCCGCCGCGCTCTTACTTGATTGGCGGCTGGCGGCGCGGGCGGGCGCTTGTCCGCCGTCTCCACATTTGCTAGACTCACGGCGTTGAAGGGGAGGATCGCGATTGCCAGAGCAAGCGCTCTATCTCAAATGGCGGCCGCTTTCATACGATGATGTTGTCGGCCAGGAGCGTATCACGCGCACACTGCGGAATGCCTTGATTCGCGGTCGCATCCGCCACGCTTATCTATTCAGCGGACCGCGCGGCACGGGCAAGACGACGACGGCGCGCCTGCTGGCGAAGGCGGTGAATTGCACGCGCGAGGACGCCGGTCAGCGCCCCTGCAATGCCTGCGCCAATTGCCTGGCGATTAACGAGGCGCGCTTTTTGGACCTCATCGAAATTGACGCGGCCTCGCATACCGGCGTCGATGATGTGCGCGAGCTGCGCGACAAGATCGCCTTCGCGCCGGGCGAGGGCAGTTACAAGGTCTACATCATTGACGAGGTGCATCGCTTCAGCGGCAACGCCTTCGACGCGCTCTTGAAAACGCTGGAGGAGCCGCCGGCGCACGCGATCTTCGTTTTGGCGACGACTGAAATCGACAAGGTGCCGGCCACCATCAAGAGCCGCTGCCTGCAATTTGAATTCCGCCGCGTCTCGCTGACGGAATTGCTAGCGCGCCTGAAAACCATCACCGAACAAGAGTCGCTTTCCATCGAGCCGGCGGCACTGGAATTAATCGCGCGGCAGGGCACGGGCAGCGTCCGCGACAGCATCAGCCTGCTCGATCAGATCGTGGTCGATCCCGACGAAACAGTTACGCTGGAAGTGACCCAGAAGCTGCTCGGCACGGCGCATTCACTGCAAGTGGGTCAGCTGGTGGAGGCGCTGGCCGAAGAAGATGTCGCGCGCGGCATCCACTTGATCAATACGGCGATCGACGGGGGAAGCGATCCGCGGCAGTTTGGACAGCAGATTGTGACTTACTTGCGCAATGTGATGCTGACGCAGACCGCCGGCGTTGACCTGGTCGAAGCAGCGCCGGAAGAGGGGGCGATCTACGAGCAGTTGGCTGCGCGATTCAGTCGAGCGCGATTGCTGAAGGCGATCCGCGCCTTTAATGCGGCGGTCAACAATTACACTGGCGGCTGGCAGCCGCAACTCTCGCTGGAATTGGCGCTGATCGAAATCCTTCAAGACGATGAGCCGCCCATGATGCACATTCCGGCGGGGCGGCCGCCTTCGGCTGCGAGCGACGCGCGCCAATCGTCGCCAGCGCGCCCGGACACTGGCCGAGATTACGAACGGGCGCCTGTGAGCCAGCCAGGAGAATCACCGGTCTATTCGGCTGCGAAGATCGCCCAGAACTGGATGCAAATCCGAAGCCAAGTCTATCGCTACAACAAGAATCTTCCAGCGCTCATGGATCACGCGCATGTCCGCCTCATTGAGGGCAATCGGCTGATCCTTGGCGTCAAGGACGAGTTCTTCCGCGAGAAGATCTCAGCGGTTGATCGGGCGAAGTTCATTGAACAGGCGATATTCGACTTGCATCAGGTCAAGCTGCGAATTGAGGTCCGCGTCGTTGACTCGGTGATGGCGCCGGAAGAGGCGAGCGAAAGCGCGGAGGCGCCAATCGAAGACCCCCTGATCGCGGCTGGCAAGGAATTGGGCGGCGTGGTTGACGATTAGGGCGTTCTGGCGGGCTGTCCGGCGTCGAATTGTAGAATAGTCATTGTTGATTGCTTGCGAACGCGCCAAGTATAATCATACGGCGAATGAGTCGAAATCTCAGGAGATAGATGATGGCGAAGCGACGCGGCGGCAGACGCAGTTCCTCGGGCTTGCCCGGTGGCGCCAACCCGATGGCGATGCTGCAAAAGATGCAGCAGGATATGGCTGAGGCGCAGGAGAGCCTCGAGCATGAAACGACTGAAGTATCCGTCGGCGGGGGCGCGATAAAGGTGGTCATCACGGGCCACCAGCGGGTGCAATCGGTGGAGATCAATCCCGATGTCATCGATATGGACGATGAAGAATGGCTGACTGATCTACAGGATCTGCTGGTCGCCGCGGTCAATCAGGCGATTGAGCAGAGCCAGGCGATGGCAGCCGAGCGCATGGAAGCGATCACGGGCGGCTTGGGCGATATCCCCGGCTTGGGCGGGCTGCTTGGCTAAGCCCTTTTTTCCACGCCGCTGAGCAAAATGCCGCAGCTCTCGGCGGAATCTAGGTGAAAATCATGAGCAGCGCGATACCCGAACCGGTGACCAAGTTGACGGAGGCTTTTTCGCGCTTGCCCGGCGTCGGTCCCAAAACGGCCTCGCGCCTGACCTTCTATCTCTTGCGCGCGCCCGATGACTATTCGCTGAGCCTGGCGGCCGCCTTGACCAACCTGAAAGCCCAAACGCGCTTTTGCAGCAGCTGCTACAACATCACGGTCGATGATCCTTGCGCCATTTGCGCTTCAGGCGAGCGCGGCGCCGATACGATCGCAGTCGTCGAAGAGCCGCTGGACCTGATGGCGTTGGAGCGGACCGGCGTCTACCGTGGAAAATATCACGTGCTGCATGGCGCGATATCCCCCGTGAGCGGAATCGGACCCGATGACCTGAAGATTCGCGAGTTGGTCGCTCGCGTTGAAAAGGGCGAGGCGCGCGAAGTCATTATCGCGACCAATCCGGGCATGGAAGGCGATGCCACCGCCATGTATTTGCAGCGTGAATTGGCGGGCACGGGCGTAAAGTTGACGCGGCTGGCGCGGGGACTGCCCACCGGCGGCGATTTGGAGTACGTGGATTCGGTGACCTTGATGCGGGCGCTGGAAGGGCGCAGCGAGCTGAGTTAACTTCCGCCTGCTGGCACGTTTCGCTGGAACATACAGCAACGGCGTCCGCGAGAACCCCATTTTGCATTCGTCTGTAGGGGCGTTTGACCCGCTGTGTCTACGCGCGGCGCTGAAACGCCCGCCCACAGCGCCGCCGCGAAAGGGGACAGCCATCATGAGTAAATCCAAGCCATTAGATCGCCAGGAAGCGATCAAGCGCATCGACAATTACATCGCCGAGCACGACGACTGGCGCGGCGAGACCATGGCGCGGATTCGCAAGATCATCCACGAAGTCGCGCCCGATGTGGTGGAAGACTGGAAGTATATGGGATCGCCCTTTTGGTCGCACGAGGGGATTCTAGGTCATGGCAATATTTTCAAAGCCAAGGTCAAGCTGACGCTGCATCACGGCGCGCATCTCCCCGATCCGGACAAACTCTTCAACGCGAGTTTGAAGGCGAATCAGTCGCGGGCGATCGATATATTCGAGGGCGAGGAGATTGACGAGCCGGCTTTGAAGGCGCTGTTGCGCGCGGCGACGGCATACAACGAAACGCACGCGGTCAAAAGAAGCAGAGGCTCGCGCGACATTTAGCGCTGAAGACCGCACTGCTTCTGATGCGGCCGAGTGCCGCGCAGCTGTTGACCGGCGACACAAAGCTTGCAATTGCTTCGCGCATTTGTCATGTGATCAGAATTTTCGACCTATTTGGAGATTCTATCTTGACATGCTTCGCGCGCGCTGCTAATCTGCAAACACTGAAGTGGAGAGGCGAATCTCTCGCTTTTTTGTCCCCGAGTTGGGGGTTGTGCGGATTAACAGCAGAATAGCAGGTTAAGACAGAGCGAATCAAACCCTGTGAATACGGAGAGTTTGATCCTGGCTCAGGATGAACGTTGGCGGCGTGCCTAATACATGCAAGTCGAACGGGAAGGCCGTTTCGGCGGTTGGAGAGTGGCGGACGGGTGAGTAACACGTAACTGATCTGCCCTGTAGACTGGGATAACCTTTGGAAACAGAGGCTAATACCGGATGAGATCTCGGTAGTTAGAGAGCCGAGAGGGAATGCTTAGGTGCTATGGGATGAGGTTGCGGGCCATCAGCTAGTTGGTGAGGTAAAGGCTCACCAAGGCGATGACGGGTAGGGGACC
>WTGC01000172.1 GCA_011523705.1 Chloroflexota bacterium
GGGGATGGGGGGATGTCGGCGGGCGAGCCACCGTCTCGCCCCTACAGCAGGCTGGTTGGGCGGGGACGCGTTTGAACGCGAGGACGCGGACGTAGTTTGCCTCCCCCCATCCCGATGGGTCACGTAGGTCGCGTAGGTCGCGTAGACACTGACCGCCGACACAAACCGCCGACATCGACCTACGGGCGACCGAGGGGGTAGTTGTGACGCGCCCTAGCGCGAAGCCACCTTGGCGTATTGCCAAACCGAAAGCGGCATGAAGACGAGAAAAATGCCGATGATCCAAGTCAGGGCGATGGCGATCTCGTCCGGATTGACCGTGCCCGTCATCAGGTCGCGCACGGCATTGGCGACCACGCTCACTGGTTGGTTTTCCGCGAAGGCGCGCAGCCAATCAGGCATGGTCATGGTCGGCACGAAAATCGAGCTGGCGAAGGTCAGCGGGAACATCCAAATGAATCCAGCCACTTGCGCCGCCTCCGGATCTTTGACGTAGAGACCAATGGTCGCGCCGATCCAAGTGAAGGCGTGGCCAAAGGCGATCGCCAGCAATATGCCCAGCAAGCCCGTGCCCCAGTCTTCAAAGCGGAAGCCAATCACGAAGCCGGCGACCATCATGATCGTGATAGTGAGCGCGCCGCGGACGGTATCGGCGACCGTGCGCCCAGCCAGCACCGCCGCCCGCGACATCGGCAGCGAGCGGAAACGGTCGATCATGCCCTTCGATAAATCGACCGACAAGCCGACAGTGGTATTGGTCGAGGCGAAGATGATCGTCTGGATGATGACGCCGGGCAGCAGGAAGCTGATGTAATCGCCGCCGGTGGCGAAGCGGATGGCGCCGCCGAAGACATAGGTGAAGAGCAGCAGAAACATCACCGGCTGTATGGTGGCGAAGATCACTAGCTGCGGTTGGCGAAAGAGCTGTTTGAGGTTGCGGCGCATCACGATCCAGGTGTCGGTGAAATTCCAGATAAAGCGCTGCAAGACACCGGCCTCTTCCGCCGCGCGGATGAACGGTGTCGGTGAAACGGGCTTCAGTGTATGTTCGGTCATCTCGGATTCATTCCTCCTCGCTAGGTTTCACGGGCAAAGCGCTCAAGCGCTGCGGCGGCGGCCAAAGAAGCCGCGCTTCGGTTTGACTTCTTCTTCAACAATCGCCTCGCCGGTGATGCTGAGGAAGACATCATTCAGCGTCGGCCGGCGCAAGTTCAATTCCGCAATGTGGATATCTTCGCTGTCCAGCAAGCGCACGACCTCGGCGATGCGCTGGGCGCCGCTTTCGACAGCCAGGACAACATGACCGCGCTGATTGTCGATTTGCGGCGCATCGGTCGAAAGCCGGCCGAGGAGCGCCGACGCCGCTGCTGTTTGCCCCGGGTCGGCAATGGTGATGTCGATGAAGTCGGCGGCCATATTCGCTTTGAGCTCGTCCGCCGTGCCTTCGGCGATGACATGCCCATGATCGATGACCACGATCTGGTCGGCGAGTTCGTCGGCTTCTTCCAGATATTGCGTCGTCAACAGCAGCGTGGTGCCGTCCGACACCAGTTCGCGAATCGTCTCCCACATGGCGATGCGGGCGCGGGCGTCCAAACCCGTGGTCGGTTCGTCGAGGAAGAGGATGTTGGGCCGGGCGACCATGCTGGCAGCCAGATCCAGGCGTCGGCGCATGCCACCGGAATAGGTCTTGACCGAGCGATCGGCCGCGTCCGTCAATGCGAACTGGGCGAGCAGCTCAGTGGCGCGTTCTTTGGCGCGTCGGTGCGACATGTGGTAGAGCCGCCCGACCATGATCAAGTTCTCGCGACCTGTCAATATTTCATCGACCGCGGCGTATTGCCCAGCCAAGCCGATGATCTCCCGCACCTGCTGTTTGTTACGCAAGACATCAATGCCGCCGACAGAGACGACGCCGCTATCCGGTTTGAGCAGGGTCGCCAGTATCCGCACCAAGGTCGTCTTGCCGGCGCCGTTCGGCCCCAACAAGCCCAATACCTTGCCGGTTTCGGCGGCGATAGAAACGCCGTCCAACGCCTTGACATCGCCGAAATGCTTGACAACATTCTCTGCGATGATTGAATGACCGTTTTTCATAAAGTTTCACTCCTTCGATACTTAGCAGTAAGCAAACCGAATTGACGCGCTGCGAAATCAGAAGCCACAGGGACCCTCGTCGTTCGGATCGTTTTCGAATAGTGACAGCACGCGCTCCAAAGTCGAAAGCGCGGCGCCGCGCTCTTCTTCGGTCAGCGGTTCCAGCAATTCTCGCGCCAGCAATTGGTGACGCGCATAAGCGTGGTTCATGCGCTGGACGCCCTCATCCGTCAGCTCAACCAGCTTGCTGCGGCGGTCGCGCGGGTTATCGATGCGGCATACCAGTTCTTCCGCAACCAGCCGGTCGATCATCTGCGACGCGTTGGAAAGATTCGAAAAGACGCCGTCGGCGAAAAAGCTGATCGGCTGGGGCGCGCCGGCATCATAGAGCCGCTTTAGAAACCACAACTGCGGCGGAGACAGCATGCCGGCGGCTTTGATATGTTCGGCATGCAAAAACAACTGTCGGCAAATCCGCGTCAACAGCGTGAAGAATTGCTGTTCAAAGGACTCATCGGGCGCATCACCAGTGGCGCAAGATTGATTCATAGCTGAATTATCCATATATGAACTATATACGGACTTTGCGCCATTGTCTATATGAATTGTGTTAGAGATGATGGATGCCGCCGCCCGCGACCGACGCTAGGAGGATATGAAGACGACCTCAAAGATCTTTGACCACAGCTTGCCGGTGATGAAGAAGGTTTCGCTTTCCGGATTGTAGGCGATGCCATTGAGCACGCCGCCAGCAGGCAGGTCGGCTCGTTCGGCATCGGTCAGCAGGGTCGAGGCGTCAATCACCGCCTTGACATCGCCCGTGAATTTGTCGATGCGGAAGATGAAATCGGTATTCCAGGCGTTGGCGTAAATGTGCTCGCCGACGCATTCCAGTTCATTTAGCAGCTGGGGCGGGATGATCTGCCCCTGGTAGGTCACGGCGGCGCGCACGATGAGCTCGAAGGTCTCGGCATCGCGCAGCGACAGGTAGGGCGTGCTGTCGCTCATGAATAGGAAGCGGCCGTCATAACACAGGCCCCAGCCCTCACCATCATATTCAACGGTGTCGATCAGTTCCAAGCTGTCCATATCGTAGACGAAAGCGACGCCCGCTTTCCAGGTCAATTGAATCAGCTTGTCGCCCACCCGCTCCAAGCCTTCGGCGAAATAGGCATCGTCAAGGGACAGCAATATTTGTGGCTCGCCACTGGCGATATCGACCCGCCGCAGCGTCGACTCGCCAAAAAGCCCGGTTGATTCGTAGAGATAGCCGTCATGCCAGAGCAAACCCTGGCTGAAAGCGCCGTCGTCGTGCGGGAAAATGTTCAACACTTTGGGGATGAGCCGCTCGACCTCCGGCGTCTGCGCTTGCAGGGGCTGCAGGGATAGCATCAGGATTAGCGCAAAGATGACTCCCTTCAATTGGCGGCGACCTCGGCGACTTGTTTAGTAAGGATGCTTTGACAATCGTAGCAGTGAGTCACAAGTTTTTGCTAGCCCCGTCTATTTGAGACGTAAAAGGCGCGAGCACCCGGCGAGCGGGGCATGAATCGAGGTGAGCGTCACAAGCTTTAGTGAAAACTCACAAGAAATATCGCGCGATTGCCAGTCGATTCGCCGTATCTGTTGTAAGAAATGTCCATTACAATGGCGCTGTATGTTGATTTAGACGCGAATAGCAGAAGGAAGAAACGAAATGGCAAGGTATGTCCCGCCCTCTTCGGCATTGGAGTCACCCGCCGCCCTGCTGAATTGGGCAAATGAAAACGACGTTGTCGAGATTGATATGCGCTTTGTCGATATTCGTGGCGTGCCACAGCACTTCAGCATGCCGATTCAGTCGGTCGACGAGGGCGCCTTTGAAGACGGCTTCGGCTTTGATGGCTCGAGCATCCAGGGTTTCCAGGCGATCAACGAATCGGACATGATTCTGCTGGCGGACCTGAGCACGGCTTATGTCGATCCCTTCTTCAGCTACAACACACTGGCGATGTACTGCGATGTGCACGATCCCATCAGCCGCGAACCCTACGCGCTGGATTCGCGCGGCGTCGCCAAACGCGCCGAAGCTTATTTGGACGGCTCCGATCTGGCCGATATCGCTTACTTCGGTCCGGAAGCCGAGTTCTTCATGTTCGACAATGTGCAATACAGCACCTCCGAGAACAGCAGCTTCTACCGCGTCGATTCCTTTGAAGGCGATTGGAACAGCGGCAACGAAGACCCGGCCCAGGGCCACATGAACCGCATCAAGATGGGTTACTTCCCGCTGTCGCCGCTGGATAAGACGCAAGACGTCCGCGCCGAGATGGTGCAGACGATGATTGATTGCGGCCTGGAGGTCGAGGTGCATCACCATGAGGTGGGCGGCGCCGGCCAAGCCGAGATCGATTTGAAGTACGCGCCGCTGCTCAATATGTCCGACATGATGGTGACTTACAAATACATCGTCAAGAATGTGGCGCTGGCTAACGGCTTGCACGCCACCTTCATGCCCAAGCCGCTGTTCGAGGAGAACGGCTCCGGCATGCACGTGCATCAGTCGCTGTGGAAAGATGGCGTGCCGCTCTTCGGTGGCGATATGTACGCCGGCTTGAGCCAGATGGCGCTCTGGTATATCGGCGGATTGATCAAGCACGCTGGCGCGACCGCCGCCTTCACCAATCCGATCACCAACAGTTATCGCCGCCTGGTGCCGGGATACGAAGCGCCGGTCAACCTGATTTATTCGGCGCGCAACCGCTCGGCCGGCATTCGCATCCCGATGTACAGCAACAATCCCAAAGCCAAACGCGTCGAGGCGCGCTGGCCCGATCCGGCCGCCAATCCTTATCTCTGCATGGCGGCGCTGCTGATGGCGGGCATCGACGGCATCAAGAATCAGATCGATCCGGGCGAGTCGGCGGAAGTTGACTTGTACGAAGGCGATCACGAAACGCCGGTGATGCCTGGCACGCTGGGCGACGCCCTGCGCGAGCTGGAAGCGAATCACGATTTCCTGCTCGAAGGCGGCGTATTCAGCGAAGCCTTCATCGAGAATTACATCGACTACAAGCAGGTCGAAGATCAGGATGCGGTGGCGATGCGCCCGCATCCCTACGAGTTCGAGTTGTACTTCAGCATTTAGTGGGGAAGTTTACCCCTCCCCCAGCCCCTCCCCACTGCTTTGGGGAGGGGAGCCAATCATGCATCCGTAAACCAATTAATGAGTGTAACAACGGATACGGCGGGATTGTTGTAACGGAACAGATCTAGCTATCTAGGAACTGTCGTACTCGCATTCAAAGGATTCGCCAAGTTCACGCGAGATTGCTCACTATAGAAATGGTTTACGGATCCTCCGCATAGTAATCCAAAAAGGAACGGTATCCCGCATATTCTGCAATAATCTCATAAGTGCCTGTGTCCGAGATGACGATTCGCCCGTCACTGCTGATGGCAGCCAGCTTGCTCCCGTCGGGGCTCCATTCAACCACCTTATCCGTCATTGTCATATCTGCAATGAACACACCCGGGAGCAGCGTAGTTTCGTCCGATACCATGTCCCAAATGAGTACGCCGTCCCGCGAAAAGTCAAGAGGCGCCGCTTGGTAATTTGAAGCAACAAAAGCTAGTTTGGTTGAATCGGGATGCCAACTCAGTCCAAATAGTGATCCAAGCTCGTAGTCGAGTCTGTTGACCAATTCGCCTCCCAACTCATCCCACGCAGTATGCGGTCTGTCGGGCTTTACTTTCCAAACGTTTATCGGGTTGTCACCGGCCGCGATCATGCTTCCGTCGGGACTCCAGCGCGCGGGGCTGTTACTTCCGTCGGTATTCCACATGAAATCCATGAGCGTGCCCATGTAATAATTCCAGATTGCGATTCCGTTGACTATGGAACCCGACATGATATCAACGCCACCTGGACGCCAGTCTATTTGCGCATGGCCGGATTCATAAAGTGGATAAATGCTGATGACTCGTTGAAGCTCTCGGTCTTCAACACCCCAAATCCCTATTTCGCCACACCTACTGCCAACCGCCAGCATCCGGTCCCGCGGAGCCCACGTAATACTTGTCGCTGAAAAGTCCGCTACCGTAGATTCTGATGGATACGGCAGAACTGTTCTATGTCCGGATTCTAAATCCCAAACAACCAATTGCTCGTCATCATCTGCGCTATATGCGAGCTTCAAACCATGAATACTCCATTCAACCGTATGAACGTAGACTTCATCGAGGACAGCAAAAAGAGACAGATCAAGACTGCGGTGAATGTGTACTCCGCGCGACGTGGCGACAGCGATGTATTGCCCATCTGAACTCCAATCTAAGCCCAAGGTCCAAGGCGGGTCTTCGTCGTCTGCGTTTACCAGACCAACCCAGAAGAATACCAATACAACAGCTAGGTATCTCATCTCGCTTCTCCCAATGTCTATGTGCTTAGTCTACGGGGATTACAGACGATATGGTCATACGATTTCCCTACGCCGCATGTGGCGAAGGCAACCGCAGAAGCAGTGTGTCTAGCGGGCGACATGACACGTCGCCCCTACATTTTCCTGCGCGCTGGGCTCAAAACTTCTGCGCGGCGAAGGGCGAGTTGGTCCAGTCGCTGTGCTCGTAACCCGGCTCGGCGTGACCTCCGATGGTATTCCAGGGCAGCGCCCGCTCCTTCATCCAATCGATCTTTGAAGCGTAAGCGTAACCGATCCGCTCCATCAACTCGATCTCCGCGCGCGAGCTGCTATCCAGCGCCAGCCCGGCCGGGTCGATATCGCCGCAATCCAGATCGAGGTTGTGCTCGATGCTCTCGCGGTCGAGCGCCGGGTTGTAGCGGCGGAAATCCATTGAGCGATAAATGGCGCGCGTCATGAAAACCTGCTGCAGCGCGGCATCATCCAGTCCTTCGTGAATGAGATACTCGATCCAGCTCTTCAACCAGAAGCCGCGACCGGCGCCGTCCTCCTGCACATTCGATTGGTAGCCGTTTCCCAGCGAGATGTGGATCAGGTTTTCCGGCTGCATATCGAGGTATTCGACCGCTTCGACCGCGGTCGCCAGGCAGGGATTGCCAAAGGAGCCGACGCCGCCATCGACCAAGTTGCCATCGACGGGAGGGAAGAAGAGCGGGGCGGCCACGCTGGCGGCGACGGCGCCGGGCAGGGGCCAATGCGCGAAAAGGGGCGCGCCCGGTCCCGCACTGATGATGTAATAAGTGGAGCTGGTTCGCAGATCTTTGGTCGTCAGCAGGATCACCGGCTTCTCGATATCGCCGACGCGCACCCCCGCGCCCAGCGGACCGAGCGACTTGAGGAAGGGTCCGTAGGGATAGAGGTGGCGCAAGCCGTTGAGCAGGAAGCGCAGCCCGCGAAATCGCTTGGCGCGGTTGAAGGCATTGGGCAAGCGCTTCTTGTAGACCTCGTCCATGATTTCACGGGCGCTCATGCCCAAGCCCAAGCCGGCGCAAATCAGCGCGCCCGTGCTGGTGCCGCCGACCATCTTGAAAAGCTCATAGGCGGGCTTGCCGGTCTGCTCCTCCAGCCAGCAGAGGATGGCCAAGGCGATCACACCGCGCATGCCGCCGCCGTCAATCGACAGAATGAGGTCTCTGCCGTAAGGGTTGAAGAGGAATTTGTATTGCGGGCTGGCGATCATTGGCGGCTCGCAAGGGGCTGGCCTCAATTGCGTTCATTATAGAAGAGGCGCTCAAGACCGGGCGCGGTTCAGGTCGCCAGTTGGCGTCATAGTGCTTCATTCTCATCGCCGGCTGCCGGGCATAATCGCTGCCAGCAAGGTAGCGACATTTTCTGTAACTGAACATGCCTGGCTCAAAGATTCTGATAAAATAGTGATACTCATAATAAGCAATTAGGCACACGCGCGGAGAAACCGCCGCCCTCTCATGAGACTTTGCGTTTCGCTGTTGGCATGAGTCTGGATGAACCATGTGCTCGCAAGGTCTAGCTCCCCTTCCTTAGCTCGCTGGGGCAAGGGGCCGGGGGATGGGGTTTGCCGCTCGCTCAGTGAAGCATGACCTACCACCCGCTCACCGAAGGCATGAACCGACAGCAGGCGAGGGCGATCACCGCCCCGGATGGTCCCGTGCTGGTGCTCGCCGGTCCCGGCAGCGGCAAAACGGCCGTGCTGACGCGTCGCATCGCCTGGCTGATCCGCGAGCATCGTGTCCCGCATCATCGCATCATGGCGGTGACCTTCACCAACAAGGCGGCCGGCGAAATGCGGGGGCGCGTCGAAGCGCTCTTGGGCGAGCATCTGCGCGGCTTGCAAGTCAGCACCTTTCATTCCGCCTGCGCCCGCTTCCTGCGCCGCGAGGCTGAAAGCGCCGGTTATCGTCCCGACTACGTCATCTACGACAGCGATGACCAGGTGGCGCTGATCAAAACCGTCGTCAGAAACCTCGGCATTGACCCAAAGAAGTACAATCCCCGCGCCATCCTGGCGAAGATATCGAGCGCCAAAAACGAGATCATCCTGCCAACTGAATTCCGCTCCGGCGATTACTTCGGCGAGATCGTCAAGCAAGTCTACGCCGCTTACCAAGAGGCCCTGCGCGCAGCCAACGCCATGGATTTTGATGACTTGCTGCTGAATATGGTGCTGTTGCTGCGCGGCAATGAACACTTGCGCCGCGCCTATCAGGAGCGCTTCGAATATGTGCTGGTGGACGAATTCCAGGATACCAACCGCGTGCAATACGAGCTGGTGAAGCTGCTGGCTGCGCCCCAAAACAATGTCTTCGTCGTCGGCGATGAGGACCAAGCCATCTATGCCTTTCGCGGCGCCGACTACCGCAATGTGCTGCGCTTTCAGGAGAGCTTCAGCGATGCGGCTGTGATCTTGCTCGAACAGAATTACCGCAGCACCCAGAACATTCTGGATGTCGCCCGCGCCGTCATCGACCGCAACCGCCACCGCACCCCAAAAGCGCTGCACACCGAACTGGGGCGGGGCGAATCGGTCCAGGTCTTCGAGGCATACGACGAACGCTATGAGGCGGAAAGCGTGCTGGAGCAGATTCATCGGCTGCGCGCGCAACAGAGCCTGGACTACAAAGACTTCGCCGTCATGTACCGCACCAACGCCCAATCCCGCGAGATGGAGCAGGCATTCGTCAACGCCACCGTGCCTTATATGCTCATCGGCGGCGTCGGTTTCTACAAACGGCGCGAGGTCAAAGACCTGCTCGCTTACCTTCGCCTGATCCACAATCCCGATGACCGCGTCAGCTTTGAACGCATCATCAATGTACCGGCGCGCGGTATTGGCAGAAAGTCGCTGGAAGCATTCCTCCACTGGGTGGCGCGCGCTGGGCTGACCATCGGCGACGCGCTCAACCGGCTATTCTATGATGATCCGGTTCCGCTTTCGCACGCCGCCAAGAAGAAGTTCGCGCGCTTTGCTCAGATGCTCTCGGAATGGCAAGAGTTGGCCAAACGCGGCGACCTGCTGACGATGTTCGACCAGATCACTGCGCAGACGCGCTACTACCTCCACCTGGACGATATCAGCAAGCTGCCGGAAGAGGGAGCGCAGCGCGCCGACAATGTCAGGGAGCTGCGCGGCTTGCTCCAATACGCGCTCGAAGATGAGCAGCCGTTGCACGAGTTCCTCGCCGAGCAATCGCTGGTCGCCGATGTGGACAGTCTGTCGGCTGACAACGACGCGGTGACCTTGATGACGCTGCATGCGGCCAAAGGGCTGGAGTTTCCCGTCGTCTTCATCACCGGGGTCGAGACCGGCATCTTGCCTCACTACCGTTCATTGGAAGAGATTGGCGGCATTGAAGAAGAGCGCCGGCTGTTTTATGTCGGTGTGACCCGCGCCAAAGGGCGCCTCTACCTCAGTTACGCCTTCCGCCGCGCGCTTTACAGTGGAACCGGCGGCGTTTCGAGTCCCTCAGAATTCCTCGCCGATCTGCCGCCGCACCTGCTGGACGGCTCGCCGACCACGCTTGCCAGCCTGCGCCGCGCCCAGAGCCTGGAAGCGCAGACGCAATGGAATAACTCGCCGCGTCCGCAAAGCCGTCTGCAGCGCGACCTAAAAGCGGGTGTCGTCTCAAGGGCCAATAGCGAACTGCGCAAGAAAATCATACCCTTCCCCGGTCCTTCAAAGTCGAATGACGCGGGTTCCGGCTTCAAAGTTAACACCGCTGTAACGCATCCGCAATTCGGCGTGGGGAAGGTTATCGGGGTCGAGAGCGACGGCGGCATCGTCAGCGTCTTGTTTGACGAGCATGGTCTCAAGAAGATCCTCGCGGATGCCGACGGCTTCAGGGCGCTTGACAAATAACTCCCGTGTCGATTAACTCATCGATCTCGCCAGCCGAAAAGCCCCTTCTTCTTCTGAATCGTGGAAAGACCTAAATAACGTTGTCCCGCAGAGTCGCCACCATTTGACTAGCGCAGGAGCATACGATAAGGTCGTTCATGTTCGCGATAGGAAAAGCGGCTCGGGATTCGTAGCCATAAAGGAGATCGGCAATGATGAATAGGCCATTCGCCTTCGTGACAACGGCGATATTCCTCTTGGCTTCGTCTTTGACGGGGTGGGCGAGCGACATTGACAATTGCTGTTTCATCGACCGCCAATGCCAGACCGACCAGCAGTGGACAGATGGCTATTGGGCGTTTCAGAATAATCAATGTCCGGCGCCAGCGCCATCGCAGCCGCTGGCCAGCGCGCCGAAAGGCGGCGGCCCCGCTCAAATTGACAACTGCTGTTTCGTAGACCGACAATGCAACAGCGACCAGGAATGGACAGATGGCTATTGGGCTTTCCGGAACAACCAATGCAGCGCGCCGGGGCCAGCGCCAGCGGCCGCTGCGTCCCCTGCCGCCAGCGAGGTCCTCCTGCGGACGGCAAACGCAGTTGTCATCGGCGACCCAATCGGGCATAGCATCATGCCTTCTATCTCTAAGACCTTCGATTGGCCGGAGGGGGGAGTGATAACCTACAACAATTGCTGTCAAGGCAATTGGCAATGCAAGAGCGAGCAGGATTGGGCGGAGGGCTATCACGCGTATCAGAACAAACAATGCGCGCTTCCGGGGCGGGTGATTAGCATCGTGGGCGATGACGAGTACGTCGTGTTTTATACGCGAAGGCTTGAGGAGCTGGAGCGCAAGCTGCCGCATCGCTATGACTATGTGCTGCGGGGCTTGGACAAGATCGAGCAGGACACTTGCCAGCCAAATTGTTCCTTCGGTGTAAACGTAGACATTGCTACATTTCTTACCTATTGGTGGCCGCCTTACGAAAACGGGTGGGAGATGCGGGAATCCGCAGTACTGGTGCACGAAGCCTGCCATGTCCATCGGGCTCGAGCGGTGGGATTCCAGCGGGCGCCTGGTTGTGATCCGAATCTCTTCTGGAGCGAAGAAACCATCTGCCGCGAGATGGAGTTGGCGGTCGTGATTGAACTCGGTGCGCCGTCCCATGTGATTGAAGCAACACGCAGCATGGTCGCCGCCACCCGCGCGCGGAACACGGGAGAAGTCCCCTGCCAGGAATGGTGAGCGAAGACTGACGATGCGCCGCCGCCGGGCATTCGGGCGCGCCGGCGGTTGCGGTCATTAAGTGGCCTGCCTATGCCTCCGTCACCGCGCCATCGTCAGCCTGCGACACCTGGCGCGCGTATTTGGCCGTCACGCCCTTGCGGTAATTCGGCACGGGCGCGGACCAGACTGCCCGCCGCGCACAGAGCCTGGAAGCGCAGACGCAATGGAATAACTCGCCGCGTCCGCAAAGCCGTCTGCAGCGCGACCTAAAAGCGGGCGTCGTCTCAAGGGCCATTAGCGAACTGCGCAAGAAAATCATACCCTTCCCCGGCCCTTCAAAGTCGAATGACGCGGGTTCCGGCTTCAAAGTCAACGCGGCTGACTCGCATCCGCAATTCGGCTTGGGAAAGGTCATCGGTGTTGAGAGTGCCGGCGGCATCGTCAGCGTCTTGTTTGACGAGCACGGTCTCAAGAAGATCTTGGCTGACGCCGAGGGTTTCAAGGCGCTTGACGAATAACCCCCGCGTGGATTAACCCGTCAATCTCCGCTTCCGCATAGCCGATTATAGCCAGCATCTCCCGCGTATGCGCGCCGTAAGCGGGCGCCGCTTCTAAGTCGAGCGCATCGTCGCCCAGGCGAATCGGGCTGCGCATCCAGGGCAGGCCGTCTTCGGCGATGCCAACCATGCCGCGCGCCTGAATCTGCGGATCATCGAGCAGTTGCGCCGGTGAAATGACGCGGCTGAAGCAGCAATCGGCGTCGTCCAGCAGCGCCGCCCATTCAGCGGCCGACTTCGTCTTGAAGAGCGCTGCGACGGCTTCGATTAAGTCCGGCTGCTGGTCTCTGCTCGTGTGCTGCGATATCCATTCAGGCATCTCGACCGCGTTGCAAAAATTCGCCCAGAACTTCGGCTCAATCGCGCCCAGCGCCAGCGGTTGCCCGTCAGCGCTGTGATACACGCGGTAACAAGCGCTCTCTCCGCGCAAACTGATGAAGTTCTCATCCGCCGGTGGCGCCATCGCTTCGATCCAAGCCGTTAGCGCCAGGGGCATCGCCGCCTCCGAAAGCGCGACATCAATATATGCGCCTTGTCCCGTCTGCTGCCGCTGGAGCAGCGCCGCCAATATGCCAGTGACCGCCACATACGACCCACCGACATCGGCCACCTGCGCGCCGGGCGTTTGCGGATTTCGCTCCGCGCCGAGCAGTCCGTTGCTCGCGATGTAATTCAAGTCGTGCCCACTGACCTGCGCGTAGGGTCCGCTCTGCCCCCATCCCGAGAGTGAGCAATAGACCAGCCGCGGATTAACGGCGCTGAGCATCTCAAAGTCGGCGCCCAAACGCGCGGTCACACCTGGGCGGAAGCCTTCGATCAGCACATCGGAACTTTCGACCAGCCGGTGCAGGACAGCGATTCCCGCCTCGGCTTTCAGGTCGATGACGACGCTCTTCTTGCCCCGGTTGCTGGCGCGGAAGATGGCGCCCAGCCCGTCAAGCAGCGGCGGCATAGAGCGGGCGTAGTCGCCGCCGCTCGGATCCTCGATCTTGATGATCTCCGCGCCCAAATCGCGCAAGAGCATGGTGCAGACAGCGCCGGGCAGCAGGCGGGTCAGGTCGAGGATGCGGGTGGCGTGCAGGGGTTTCATGAAGGTTCTTTGTTGACGACAACAGTCAAGCTGCCTGCTAGCATGTCCACCATGTTGTCTGCCGTAACTTCGTATTCAATGTTTACGGTTAAGGGAAAGTCAACAATCTTGTCAAACATTAGGTAGATTTTTTCTATGTCACGACTTCTATGGTGCTGAAGTTTCTGTAGGCCATACTCGTACCAGACCGAACCTGAATTGTCGGTTTCCCGCGTCCATTCTTCCCAGGGCGGTCCTATGTCAATGTCGTTGCCATGAATCCCGTACCTTAACGCCGCCAGGCTACCGGATGCGCTGTAGTCAATGTCTAATAGCGACCGAGGTTCCGGTTTTGCAGGCGGCGTCGGTTCATAAGGAGGCACTTCTGGCACTCGAAGCAGTACCTTGGAGGAGCCCTGAATGTCTAATCTCATTTCAACGTTTTGTGCTGGAACCGAACCCTCATTCTTGAGGACGAGGTTGAGTTGAACGGAACGGTACGGGAAGACATGCGCTAACGATTTGTCTAGCAGGTATTGTCGATAGTGCTCCGGATACTCTTCTAGTTCGCGATTGTATTTTTCTATTTGACTACTGGTGATTACCTTTGCTGTAAACGCAGATACGGTAAAGGCAGACAGTCGGTCGTTGGCGATTGCCCGATCTTCGCGCATCGGAAGCAGGTTAATACATTTTAATTCAATCACGGCATCTAGCTCAGCTTCGGAAATGAGGCTCCGCGAAAAATCATTGCTGGCATGCAATAACCTAACGAGTTGGCCATTTGAGTCTCGAAACTCAAGTTGTAACTTCGGCTGAGTGTTATGGAGTTTCTGCAATTCATTGTTTAGCTCACGATTTTTCTTTTCTAGTGGATCAATCTCGCGTGGCGATCGATAATCTTCTGAAAGTATTGGTGTGTCCAGGTCGTAGCCTTCTGCCTTGAATTGAACCACCGTGTCGTCTGTTACAATTGCAACTCTTTCTGTCCTATGGAAGCTTTTGAATTCAAGAGCTTTAGCAACAAGTAGATCGTCCTTGACATCAACTGATAGGTTGTGTCTGTCTAAAGTTTGGCGCGTTGGCTCTGTCAGATCGAAGCGAAGGGTAACGTTCGGGCGGACTTCATTGTCGGCTCGCCTGTCTAGGCTCTTTAAGAAACCGATAGTGTTGCGAGCTCGCTTGCGCAGTCGATTACTGTTAGATGCTTTATGCTTGTCCAATTCCCGTATAACAACTGAAGTAACGACCAAACAAACCTCGCTCGTACCCAGCACCTTGAGCCACTTGATGTCCTTGATAGGTTTGAACTCAAGGAAAATGTTCGTATCGAGAAAGCAGTAGAGCATGTTTCAGTCCTTCAGATAGCGACGGCTCATTATCTCAAAGAATGGACTGAAACACAAGTTCTAAGGCGGCGGATGGATAGCGCGTTTCCATCCGCCTAAAAGCTAGATTTGTATCTTGTTAAACCCCTGTCACCGCGCCGTCGTCGGCCTGCGACACCTGGCGCGCGTACTTCGCCATCACGCCCTTGCTGTAATTCGGCGCCGGCGCGACCCACTTCGCACGCCGCGCATCGAGTTCGGCAGCGCTGACATCCACTTGCAGCAGCCTGTGCGACACATCGATTGTGATCATGTCGCCCTCTTGCAGCAAGGCGATCGGTCCGCCGACAGCGGCCTCGGGCGCGGTGTGGCCGATCATCAAGCCGCGCGTGCCGCCGCTGAATCGACCATCGGTGACCAAGCCGACCTTGCCGCCCAGCCCTTGCCCGACGAGCGCCGCTGTGATCTGCAGCATCTCGCGCATGCCCGGTCCGCCGACCGGTCCTTCGTAGCGGATGACGAGCACATCGCCTTCGACGATCTGGCGGTTGGAGACCGCTTCGAAGGCATCCTCCTCGGTGTCGAAGACGCGCGCCGGACCTGTCATCGGGGCGGGCGTATCCTTGAGCTTGACCACCGCGCCGCTGGGCGCCAGGTTGCCGCGCAGCACGACCAAGCCGCCGCTGGGCTTGATCGCGTCATCGAGGTCGCGGATGACATCCTGGCCCGGCGTCTCAACCGCGTCGGCGCAGGCTTCCGCCAGAGTCTGCCCAGTGACCGTTGGCGTATCACCGACCATATAGCCGCCGTCAATCAGCCGGTTGATGAGGATGGGCACGCCGCCCGCTTTGAACAGATCGAGGGCTACGTATTTGCCGGTGGGGCGCAAATCGCCGATGATGGGCGTGCGCCGGCTGATCGCTTCGATATCGTCCAGCGTGAATTCGATGCCGGCTTCGCGGGCGAAGGCGAGGCAGTGCAGGATGCTGTTGGTGCTGCCGGCGGTGGCGGCTGAGGCGGCCAGCGAATTCTCCAGCGAGCGCCGCGTCACCAGGTCGGAGGGGCGGATATCGCGCTCGAGGATGTCCAGCATCATCTCGCCAGCATGATAGGCGACCGTCTCCTTCTCCGGGTCTTCCGCCGGCACATCACCCATGCCCATCGGGCAGATACCGATGATTTCGCTGATCATCGCCATCGTGTTGGCGGTGAATTGTCCGCCGCATGCGCCCGGACCAGGGCAAGCCACATTCTCCACATCCATCAACTCGTCATAGCTGATCTCCCCGGCTTGAAATTGCCCCAGCGCCTCGAAGACATTGACCAGATCGATATCGCGCCCGTTGAGGTTGCCGGGATAGATCGTGCCGCCGTAGAGCATCAGCGAGGGCAGGTCGAGGCGGATCAGCGCCATGATGGTGCCCGGGATCGTCTTGTCGCAAGCCGAGAGCGCGACCACGCCATCGAGCATATTCGACATCGCCACCAACTCGATGCTATCGGCGATGACCTCGCGGCTGATCAGCGAGCCCTTCATGCCTTCGGTGCCCATGGTGATGCCGTCCGAGATGCTGACGGTGTTGAATTCGAAGGGCGTGCCGCCGGCTTCGCGGATGCCGCGTTTGACATCCAGCGCCAGCTTGCGCAGGTGGAAGTTGCAGGGTCCGATCTCGGTCCAGGTATTGGCGACGCCGATGAGGGG
>WTGC01000228.1:0-82644 GCA_011523705.1 Chloroflexota bacterium
CAATCAACCATTGCCGACTTTGCGACGAAGGCCCCTCCCTCTTTATGGGGGAGGGGTTTGGGGTGGGGGTGTTGAAATCAAATGTCGCTGATCTAGCCGCCAGCCAAGCGCTCAGCCAGCTTGTCCATCGCGGCGGACAACTCAATATGCGCTGCTTCGAGACCCTGCTCCGGGGTGACCGAGTTGGCCATAATCTGACTCATGTGACGCATGAAAATGGCTTCGTATTCGGAGAAATTCTCCGGCGACGGCACCGGTTTGATGTCTTCCAGGCTGCCAAAGAAGCGATGGGCATTGGCCGGGAAGCTGTTGAAGAGCTCATTCTCGGTGGCGCTGCGGCGGGCCGGCAAGGATGTGCCAACAGCGACGGCTTCCATGTCGGTTTCAATCGCGGTCAAGTTTTTGATCAGTTCCAGAGCCAAGGGGACGTTCTCGGCTGTCTTGGATACTGCCCAACCGCCGGAACCGAAGACGGTCGTGCCAGCGCGATTACGCGGCCAAGGCGTGATGTCAACCGTGCGCCAATCGGTGGAGACGTAGGTATCAAAGGGCCAACGTCCGGCCCCAGTCATGGCGGCTGTACCGGCCATGAAATGCTCAGTCATCGTGAGGCCTTCCACCGCGGGCGCCACGCCGTGTTCATGCACCAGCGAATGCACGAATTTGACCGATTCCAGCATCTTGGGATCGTCCAGGTTAGATTGCGACCAATCCGGCGTCAACGTGGACGTGTCGTTGGTGTGCCACCAGGGCGTCAGACCGAAGTTGAAGAAAGGAATTGCGAATCCGAATTTCTTGTCGGCGCCTTCACCGTGGGTCAAGACCAATGAGGTCTCGAGGAAGTCGTCCCAGGTCCAGTCCACGGCCGGAGGATCCAAGCCCGCTTCTTCAAATATGGCTGTGTTGTAGTGGATGATCATATTGTTCCACTCGCGGGTGAAGTAGTAGGTCTGTCCGTCCGGTCCCTTGAGGGCGTCGTGCAATACCGGCTCGACCTCATCGACGACGGCGGCGAGTTCCTCATCGGCGGCGATGGCGTCATCCATCGGCAGCACGAGATCTTCAAAGATAGTCTCGCGCGTGCCTTCGATGGCGATGGCGATGATGTCGGTCTTCAGCCCGCTGGCGACGCGCAGCTTCAGGTTGGTGGTGTAGTGGCCCCAGCCTTCGGGCCAAGGGATGTAAAGGTCTTCGACGACGACATTGGGATAGCGCTCATTGAAGCGCGCGATGGCGTTGGCGATCATCTGCTGCTGCTCGGCGCCGCCGAAGTTGTAGATGACCAGATGGCCCGCGGTATCGCCCGGAGGCGCTTGCGCGAGCGCCGTGCCGAGCGGCATGCCATAGGCGGCGGCAAAGGCGGCGGCGCTGCCCATGCCCGTGTACTTCAAAAAGTCGCGGCGTGAAAGATTCTTAGACATATCACTGCTCCCTCTGTGCGAATAGATTTTACTGAAATGCAGACTCTCGCAATTATATCGCGGCGATGCGATGTTGCAAGATACTCGTTTGGCGCAGACGAGCGCCTGGCAGTGTGAAAATTCTGTCGATTATTGCGAGTCAAGCAGCAGATCCCGCGCGCCTAAGGGCTGCACTGGCCGCGCGTTCGCGTCAAAAATGGCGGTGAAAGCGGCGATCTGTCGCGCCGAGAGCGCCACCGGAGTATCCAGCAGCAGCCAGCGCACGATCTCGCTGCAAGGCGGCGTGGTCAGCGAACCCTGGTACGTGAAGAAGGTGCGCGCTTCCGGCAGCAGCGCTGCCAAGACAATCGGCTCGCCAGCCGCTTCCGCCTCGCCAACCTGAGCTGGCAGGTGATCAAATACGGCCGCGTAAGCCTCGTTGTCGTCTTTACCCTCGCTGAGCAGAATGCCGACCACCGCCAGCGCGCCCGAGTTGGGATCTTGATGCACGAAGTGAATTTCCATTGGCGCCGGCATCCCGTCAATTGTGTGCTCGCTGGGGCTGTGGAAATGGAATTGCAGCAGGTCGTAAGTGATGCCGTTGTAATGAATCGCGCTGCCCGCATCGATATTGACTTGAATCGTATGGCCGTTGTTGAGGATGTTGTTGGCGCTCTCGCCATAGTGGAATTCGATATCGACCAGGTCGAGCGCGCTGGCGTCGCGAATGTCGATCGGCGATTGTGCCGAGCCGTCGGTGCATAGCGCGTATTCCGGCGAGAGCTCTCCCCAGTATTCGGGTCCCGCATCGCCGCTGTAGCTCCAATGAATATCGGCCGCGAGCGTATTTAGCAGCAGCGCAACAAAGATGACGAGGAGAAGCGCTGTGGCGAACAGTAATTTGCATTTCGATGACTTCACAAGCCGCACTCCTAATATATTGTAATCTTGCTTGATTATACGATATTGCCGGATGTACGTAAAGCAAAGGGCTTGCGGATGAGAGGTAAGAGACGGTCAGCCGCGGGCGGATATCGGCCGGGCTTAGACTTATCGCCGCTATCGATTATAATTGGCACGGTGAGGCAGAAGCGCGCTAAGCGAGTCCGCGCGCGATAAATACAGGACAGGAGATCTTGAATGGCTGAACAAGGATTTACGCCGCCGACCAGCGAATGGTATCGCCCGGACGCGGACATGGTGAAACAGGCGAACGTGCCGGATTACGATGCGGTTTATGAATTGGCGCGGCAGGATCCGCAGGCGTTCTGGGCGGAACGCGCTAGTGAACTCGAATGGTACAAGAAATGGGACCAGGTGCTCGATGACAGCAACAAGCCCTTCTTCAAGTGGTTTGTCGGCGGCAAGACCAATATGGCTCTCAACGCCCTCGATCGCCATGTGACAACCTGGCGGCGCAACAAGCTGGCGATTATTTGGGAGGGCGAAGACGGCGAGCAGCAGACGCTTTCCTACTGGCGACTGTGGCAGGAGACCAATAAATTCGCCAACGTATTGCGCGGCATGGGCGTGAAAAAAGGCGACCGCGTCACCATCTATATGGGCCGCGTGCCTGAGATCGCGATCGCCATGCTGGCTTGCGCCAAGATCGGCGCGCCCCACAGCGTCGTCTATGGCGGCTTCTCCGAGCAGGCGCTGGCCAGCCGCATTGAAGACGCCCAGAGCAAAGTCGTGATCACCTGTGATGGCGCCTGGCTGCGCGGCAAGATTGTCCCGCTCAAAGACACGGTCGATGAAGCAGTGACGCGCTCGCCGGTGGTGGAGACCGTGATCGTTGTCAAGCGCACGAATCATGACATCAACATGGAATCAGGGCGCGACTATTGGTATCACGATCTGATGGCGCTGCCCTTCGCCAAGCCAAATGCCGAGACCGAAGTGATGGATGCCGAGGACCCGCTCTTCATCCTCTATACCAGCGGCACCACCGGCAAGCCGAAAGGCGTTCTGCACACCCACGGCGGCTATCAAGTCTACACCTCAACCACGCTCAAGTGGGCTTTTGACCTCAAGGAAGAAGACCGCTGGTGGTGCGCGGCCGATCCCGGCTGGATCACCGGCCACAGTTATATCGTCTATGCCCCGCTGATACTGGGCGCGACCAGTATTATCTACGAAGGCGCTCCCACCTATCCCTATCCCGACCGCTGGTGGCAGATCGTTGCTGATTATGGCGTGACGATCCTCTACACGGCGCCGACCGCGATTCGCGGCTTGATGCGCTTTGGAGAAGCATGGCCCGCGCGTCATGATTTGAGCAGCCTGCGCTTGCTCGGTTCAGTGGGCGAGCCGATCAATCCCGAAGCCTGGCGCTGGTATCACCGCGTGATCGGCGAAGAGCGTTGCCCGATCATCGATACCTGGTGGCAAACGGAGACCGGCGGATTCATGATCACGCCGCTGCCATCCGTCGGCTTGAAACCGGGCAGCGCCACCCGTCCCTTCCCGGGCATTGAAGTCGATATCGTCGATGATGAAGGCGCGCCGGTCGGCACCAACGAAGACGGCAATCTGGTCATCACCAGCCCCTGGCCCAGCATGATCCGCACTGTCTATGGCGATGACGATCGCTTCATCAGCCAATATTGGGAGAAATACCGCGATCAGGGCTGGTATCTGGCCGGCGATACGGCGCGGCGCGATGAAGACGGCTATCTCTGGGTGATCGGTCGCAATGACGATGTGCTGAAAGTCAGCGGCTATCGCCTGGGCACGGCGGAAGTCGAGTCCGGCTTGGTCAGCCACAGCGCGGTTGCCGAGTCGGCCGTGATCGGCGTGCCGGACGAATTGCGCGGCAATAAGATTTTCGCCTACTGCATCCTGGTGGAAGGCGTCGACGGCTCGGACGCGCTCGAGGCGGAGTTGAAGGCTCACGTGCGGCACGAGGTCGGTCCCATCGCAGTGCCGGCGCAGATTGAGTTCGTGGACAATTTGCCCAAGACGCGCAGCGGCAAGATCATGCGGCGCGTGCTGAAGGCGCAGGCGCTGGGTCAGCCGCTGGGAGATTTGAGCACGCTGGAGGATTGAGAGCGATTGTAGCGAACGCTGAAGGGGCGACTCTGTGAGTCGCCCGTACTTGGGAGACGCAATGAGTAGGATTCAAGCAAAGGAAAAGACAGTCGGCGAACTGCTTAGAAATGTCAAATACAGCATCGACTTTTATCAGCGCGAATATGAGTGGGAACGAAGGCATGTCGAGGAGTTGCTCGACGACTTTGAATCCAAGTTTATCAGCAGCTACTCGTCGGAACATGGAAGGTCTGAAGTCTACAGTTACCCACATTACTTTCTCGGGACTATCATTACGGTTGCCGAAAACGGCCAAAGCTATATTGTCGACGGACAGCAGCGCCTGACCACACTAACCTTGCTTCTGATCTATGTTCAACATCGGCTCACGGATATAGACGATATTGGCAATTGTCGTTCACTCATTTACTCTGCCAAGAGGGGAGTGAAGTCCTTTAACATCAATGTGCCAGAACGCTTGGATTGCATGCAAGCGCTTTTTGAGGAAGGCGAATACGACGCTGCCGACCAGCTTGATTTGTCAGTGAAGAACGTGGCGACGCGTTATGCGGACATCGTGGAACTCTTTCCCGAGTCACTTCAAGGGGATACGATGCCTTATTTTTTCGATTGGTTGATCGACAATGTTGATTTGGTTGAAATCAAGGCTTATGCCGATGACGACGCATTCACTATCTTTGAGACAATGAATGATCGTGGTCTCAGTCTAGGCCATACCGACATGCTCAAGGGCTTTCTTCTAGCCAACATCAACGATTCGAACGAAGATATTGTTCATCAGCGCAAGACACAGGCGAATAAAGTATGGAAACGGCGCATTATCGACTTAATTGGCATTGGTAAAGACGAAGACGAAAGGTTTTTTAGAGAGTGGCTGCGCGCCAAATACGCCCGCTCGATCCGCGAACGCAAAAAAGATGCTACGAACCAAGATTTTGAGAATATCAACAAATTCCATCGCTGGGCGCGAGACAACAAAGAGCATCTAGGTTTAATGCAACCTCAAGACTTTTACGATTTCATCACGCAAAGGATGAATCGATTTGCCGGGCATTTCATTTGGCTACGTCAAGCAGCGACCACACTAGCGCCCGGTTACGAAGAGATTTACTACAACGCACATAACAACTTCACCCTGCAATACATGCTCGCCCTTGCGCCCTTGCGCCTGGAAGACGATATCGAAACAGCTCGCGAGAAAATGCGACTGGTGACAACTTTTCTCGACATTTATCTGGCCCGTCGCATGGTGAATTTCCGCGTCATTGGCTATAGCACTGTTCAGTACACCATGTTCAATTTTGCAAGAAATATTCGTGACGCACAGCTTGATCAGTTGCGCGAACTCCTTCTACGTTTTCTTGAAGAAATGCCTGATACATTCAAAGGCATCAATGGTGACCACTATGAACCCTTCTCGCTGACACACGTAAACCCTCGTCGTGTACATTATTTGTTGGCGCGAATGACCGCTTTTGTTGAACAAGGCAGCGGCAACAATGTCTCATTTTACAACTGCGCCTACGACGGCAAGGGCAGACCGCTCGAAATTGAACATATTTGGGCTGACATGCACGATCGCCACGTCGATGAATTTCCTCATTCATACGACTTTCAACGCCATCGTAATTACTTTGGCGGACTCGTCTTGTTACCAAAAGGCAGCAATGCAAGTTTTGGGGCAGACCCATATGAAGAAAAACTCCAGCACTACGTCGAAGAAAATCTTCTCGCCGCATCTCTCCATCCCCAAAAATATGAGAAAAACTCCAGCTTTCGGAATTTCAGAGAGAATAAAGATCTTCCATTTAAGCCACATCCACAATTCAAGAAAGCTGACCTCATGGAGCGGCAGGAACTCTACCGCCAAATCTGTGAGCAAATCTGGACTCCGGACCGGCTCTTGGTATCAAGCTAGTTTAAGTAGCGTGCGAACAGAATACGGCATTTAACTTGGGTTGATGAGAGAGTTTACGTTTGCGCTATAGCGGCTTGATTCTCGCCCTCGTCATCCCGATAATCGGCCTCCTGCCCATGTTCGGCGAGGGACTAGCCAACGGCGCCGACGCCCCCTTCCACGCCCATCGCATCTTCGCCCTGGCGCGCCTGATCGAAGCGGGCGATCTCTACCCGCGCTGGGTACCTTATTTCCACCTGGGCTATGGCTATCCGGTTTTCACTTATTATGCGCCGGGCGCGACCCATATCGGCGCTTGGCTGCATCTGCTCGGCTTCGATGTCGTCCGCGCTTATACGCTAACGGTCGCATTTGCCTGGTGCATCGGCAGCCTGGGCATCTGGCTGCTGGCACGCCAATTTCTGCCGGTCGCCGCCGCGCTCCTCGCCTGCGTCCTTTGGGTCTACGCGCCGTCGCGTTTCTACGAATTCTGGTGGCAGGGCAGCCTGGCGCAAATCGTTTCCACTTCGTTCATCCCTTTCGTATTTTACGGCATCTTGTCAACGAGGCGGGTTCCCGGTCTGCGAGCCAGCTTATGGCTGGCGCTTCCGCTGGCGGCGGTCGTTTTGACCCATACGCCGACGACTTACATCGTGCTCATATTTGCTGCGCCCTTCTGTCTGGCAGCCGCGTTCGCCTCTCGGTCGCGGCGTGAGGCGGCACAGCGTCTGCTTTTCATCGGCATCGGATTGGCGCTCGGCTTGGGCTTGTCGGCCATCTTCTGGCTGCCGGTGTCCGCTGAATTGCAGTTTGTGAGAATCGGGGGCGAACTGCGCGACACCGTCGACTTCCTCAAACACGAGTTTCTGAGTCTTGGCGAACTCCTGAGTCTTCCGCAGTTGATCGATGGGAATGACGCGACCTTGCTGATGGCGCGAACGCTGGGTCCAGTTGGCGCGGCTCTGAGCGCTCTCGGCGGCGCAGCGCTATTAGTACGCCGGCGCTTCGGCGCTGCCCTGCTTATGCTCATCGGGCTCCTCGCCGCCATTCTGTTGACATTGGAGCCGTCGTTTGATTTCTGGCTGAGCATGCCCGGCTTTCGCAACCTGCGCTTTCCTGCGCGGATTATCCGATTGGGGGCGCTCATTGTCGCTTTGCTGGGCGCGTCGAGCTTGCTGCTCGTGCCCGCCCGCTGGCGGATGCTGGCGGCATTCGCCCTGTCAGCGGCGGCGATCGCCCAAGCGCTCCCCATCATGCACCCGCGCGACGATGATCGGGTCTGGTCCCAGCTCTCCGCCAAGGACGAGATTGAGATGGAGTACCGCGAGCGCAATTGGGGCACGACCGCCTACAATGAATTCCGACCCATTTGGGGCGAAGCCACATCATTTGACCTGCCGCAAGACCTGGACAGTTACATCAGCGCGCCTTTGCAGATTCGCGTTTACTCTAGCGATTTCGCGCGCCGTCACTTCGATGTCAGCTACCAATATCAAGCCGACAATCAGATCTTGATTACCGCGAGGGGCCGGCCGGTTGAGCTGCGGCTTCGCCAGTTCTATGTGCCCGGCTGGCGCTTGACGGTTGACGGCGAGGCTTATCCATTTGAAGCGGATGATCGCTTCGGTTTGATCCAATTCCGCTTGCCCGAAGGCGCGCACCTGGTGCAGCTTGATTATGTAGGCACGCCGATTCAGCGTCTGGCCGCGGTGGTCAGCTTGGCGAGCGTTTGCCTCTGTCTCTTGATCATTCGATTTGCCGCGCCCTCCCGGCGCCCGCGCGCGCCCGCGCCGGCTATAACCATGAACGCGGCGCTGCTGACGGGCGGCGGCATTATTGCCTTCGCCGCTCTGAACGCATTCTACTTGCAAGACACTGTCTTTCGCATAGTCAGAATGGACGGTAAGCCAGTTTATATGCGGCAGCAGGTCGGCACGACCTTTGATGAATCCGTCACTTTGCTGGGATATACATTAGCGTCGAACTCCATCAGTGACGAAAAACCTTTGGACATCCGCTTGTATTGGGGGGTTGAAGCCGCGCCAGCGGACCGATACGAGCCAGTGGTACAGTTGGTTGATCTCAATGTCTCCAGCGCCTGGGCGGTCAGCCAACCGGGGAATTTCGAAGGTGGCTCGCTTTCTGATATTCCGCCCGGAGAATTCATGTCCGATGGCCACAAGCTGAAGCTGTCGGAGCATGCTCCCGCCTATGTCGGGCGCATATCAGTTCAGTTGATGACCTCCGATGACAGCGGCGCCTACGCCAAATTGCCTGATGGTTCCAATCGCTATTTGCTGCCCGACATCATCAAGATCAATCGCCCCGGCGAAGCTTTCCGCGGCAAGTCTCAAGCGATTGACTTCGACGGTTTCTTGACTTTGCATTGCATCGAGACGCAGCGAATGGGGGATGCGCTCAAAGGTACGCTCCATTGGGAGGTCATCAAACAGCCGGCGCTCGACCTGCATCAGTTTGTACATGGTTTGGACGACGGGGGGGCGGTCGCTGCGCAGAGCGATGGCGAACCCTTGCCGGGCTTGTACCCAATGTCGCATTGGCGTGCAGGGCAGCATATCACCAGCGAGTTTTCGCTCGCAATCGTTGATGGCGTCGCTCAAGTCGCCTTCGGGTTATATGATCCGAACAGCGGCGCGCGCGTCCAGGTCTTGCTCGATGGAGCACAGGCCGATCGCATCCCGCTGGCGCCGGATGATTCTTCGTGCTAAGGGTAATCATCAAGTAGAACATTCCGAATACGTATGACTTCGCCGAGCAAACCTCACGCTCCCTGCTGTTTGCGTACTCCGCTGTGAGCGAATTGGCGCCATGCTCGCTAACGGGAAATCGCTCGCCGGCCTTTGCCAGCCTCGCCCGCGAATCTTTGGCTAGACGCTTCAATGTTGGTTACACTGTGTATGTGGCGTTTCATTCGCGCGCCACACTTTGAAGCGCGAGACGAACCATTTAGGTGCAGAAGGGAAGCGATTCATGGCGAAGTTAAGTCGAAGAGATTTCTTGAAGGGCTTGGCCGCATCGGGCACGGTGGTTGGGGCGCAGATGACGGGTGGCTTGCTCACTTCTCTGCCGCTTGCTGCCGCGCAAGATGTGGTTCAAGTGACGTATGCCACGCCTGGCGGCGCGGTAGAAGATGCCGCCTGGGAGCCGGTTTGGGAAGCGTTCAACGAAGAGAACGAGACCATTCAGGCCAATTATCTCGCCGTTGGCGGTGGCTATGGACCGCAGTATTTGCAGCTGCTGCAAGCGCAACTCGCGGCGGGCACCGGTCCTGATGTCTTCTTTGTGATGGACGGCTTCACGGTCGGGTTCGCTGCTCGCGGCGTCTTGGTGCCGATCGACAGTTATGTGGACGCCAACCCGGATGTCGACCTAGAAGACAACTATCCGGGTCATATCGCTGCGCTCCGCTGGCAAGACCAGCTTTGGGGACTGCCGCGCGATGGCGCGCCCTACGCCACTTGGTTCAATGCCGATATCTATGACGAAGCCGGCATCGATCATCCACACGGTTTGACCTGGGACGAGTATCTGGAACAAGCCGTCGCCTTGACCGACCGTGATGATCGCGGGCGCGCGCGCGTCATCGGCGGCGGCCGCGGCGCCTGGATCGACTGGATCTGGCAAGCCGGCGGCGATGTGCTGAACGAAGAAGGCACCGCCTGTCTGATGGGCGAGCCGGAAGCGATCGATGGCTTGCGATTTGCGCAGAGCCTGGTGGTCGAGCATGAGTGCGCGCCATCCGCGTCAGACTTGGCGGACCAGAACGAGGGCGCGCTCTTCACTTCCGGTCGGATGGCGAGCTTCACGATTGCGCGCGGCTTCCTGGGCGCGGTCTGCAACACACCATTCCGCTTTGATGCCGCGCTGCCGCCGGCGGGCGCCGTCCGCGTGGGGCGCACCAACGTGGGACCCACGGTCATGTCGTCGGATACAGCCGACAGGGACGCCGCCTGGGAATTGCTCAAGTTCATCAATAGCAGCCGTGGTCAGACATTGAAGATCAGCTCCGGCTACGCTTATCCCTCGCGCCGCTCAGTGGTGCAAGAAGACTGGTACGTGAACTTCACTTGCGGCAATGCCATCGGTACTGGGCTCAATACGGTCTTCAATGACATCATGGAAAACGGCTGGGCGCGGACCTGGCCCCAACACCCGCGCTGGCCCGAAATCAGCACCGTCATCAATAGCGAGCTTGACGCGCTTTACAGTGGCGACAAGACGGCGGAAGCTGTGGGGACCGAAATCGCCGCGCAGGTCGACGCGATTCTGAGCGCCGAGTAGGGTCGGTTGGCCGACATAGAACCCCTCCTCCGGCCCTTTGCCTACAACGGGCTGAGGAGCGGTCATGTTTGAGATTTGCGGGTATCTTCGCAACGGGTCAGCCACCGGCTGACCCCTACAGAGTTCTTTAGGTTGGAGAGATGTAGGGGCGACCGATCCGCTGTGTCTACGCGCGGCGGTGGGTCGCCCGCTGACTTATGAATTTGCCCCCGTTTTCCAAATGCTAATTCACGATATTTTCAAGCCAAAACGCCTGAGTTTCTGGGAGTCGCTGAACGCCTGGGTCTTCGTCGCGCCCTGGATACTCGGCTTCATCTTCTTCACCGGGGGACCGATCCTGGCATCGTTTGTCATCTCCTTCACCGAATGGGACATCGTCAATCCACCGGTCTGGACTGGTTTGGGCAATTACGAGTTGATGCTCAGCGATCCGCTCTTCTTTCAGTCGCTCAAGGTGACGACGATTTACGCGCTGGTGGCGGTGCCGCTGCAAATCGTGGTCGGGCTCTTCATCGCCATTCTCCTGAATACCAAGATCCGGCTCATCGGCGTCTATCGCACCTTGTTCTACTTGCCGGCGGTTTTGCCGATTGTGTCGGTGGCGGTGATGTGGCGCTGGATCCTGTCGCGCGATTGGGGTTTGATTAACTGGTTCTTGTCGGTATTTGGCGTTTATGGTCCCGGCTGGCTGTCGGAGCCGGAGTGGGCCCTGCCGGCGCTGATCCTGATGAGCTTATGGGGCGTCGGCTCGGGCATGCTGATCTATCTGGCGGGCTTGCAAGGCATCCCGAGCGATCTCTACGAAGCGGCGAAAGTAGACGGCGCGGGCGCATGGGCGTCTTTCGTCTACGTCACCTTGCCGATGATCTCGCCCGTGATTCTCTTCCAGCTGGTAGTCGGCTTAATCGCCGCCTTTCAAGTGTTCGCCCAGCCATTCATCATGACCCAGGGGGGACCGCAAAATTCGACCTTGTTTTATCTGCTGCATCTTTTCCGCAACGCCTTTGAATTTTTCCGGATGGGTTATGCTTCGGCGCTTTCATGGGTCTTATTCATGTACATCGCGGTGTTGACGCTGCTGATCTTCCGCTTTTCCGCCGCCTGGGTCTTTTACGAAGGTGAAATAAAAAACGAGTGAGCCGCCGATGACGCCGATTACCGCTGGGACTTCACTTAAAGTTGCGTCAGCCCAGAAACGCCCGATCGACTGGGCGAAAGTGTTGGCGCATATCATTCTGATCGCCGGCTCGATCATGTTCTTGATGCCCTTCATTTATGTCGTATCTACCTCGCTCAAAACCGCTGGCGATGTCTATACCTTCCCGCCCGAGTTCATACCCGATCCCGTTGCCTGGGAGAACTACCCCGATGCCTTGACCGCGATGCCCTTCGATCGCTTCTTTCTAAATACGATATTCTTGGCGGTGGGGCGGATCTTGGGCCTTACGCTGAGTTGTTCGCTGGCCGGCTTCGCCTTCGCCAAGCTGCGCTGGAAGGGGCGCAACACAGTCTTCTTCGTCGTGCTCTTGACACTGATGATCCCAACCGAAGTGACGCTGATACCGCGTTATATTCTCTTCACAAAGCTGGGTTGGATCAATTCTTTCGCGCCGCTGCTGGTGCCGGGTTTCTTCGCCGAGAACGCCTTCTTCGTCTTCTTGTTTCGGCAGTTTTTTATGACCATGGGGCAAGACCTGATAGACGCGGCGCGCATTGATGGCTGCAGCTTTGCCGGCTTATTCTGGCGAATTATTGTTCCGAACGCGAAGCCAGTGTTTGCGGTGGTCGCCATCTACGTCATTCAGAACAATTGGAATTCCTTCCTGCTGCCGATGATTTATCTGACGGACAGAGCCAAGTACACGCTTGCGCTCGGTCTGCGACTCTTCAACGAACAGTATTATTCGCAGACCCATCTGCTCATGGCGGCCTCGGTCTTTGTCGTCATCCCAATCGTCATCTTGTTCTTCTTCATGCAGCGTTACTTCATCCAGGGCGTCGTTTTCACCGGATCGAAAGGATGAGTGGCCTGAGCGGCGCAAAGCCAAATATCGTGCTTATCACTTGCGACGAGCTGCGCGCGGATGCCTTGAGCTGCTTTGGCAATCCCGTCGTAAGCACGCCCAATCTTGATGGGCTGGCGGCGCGCGGCACACGATACGAGCGAGCCTATGCCAACAGCCCCTGGTGCTTGCCCAGCCGCTGCTCGCTGGCGACCGGCTTGTACCCACATCGGAATGGCGCCTACAGCAACTTCCGCGATGTTGCTCTCGATCCAGAGATTCCAAACATTTATTCGCTGCTGCGTGACGCGGGCTACCACAGCGCGCATATCGGCAAATGCCACTACGCGCCGGTGCCCTATGGTCAAACGCGACCGAACCAAACCTTGCCCTATGACGAATTCCGCGACTATTATCTCAACCTGGGCATCGACACGCTCGCACTGCAGGATGACAAGCAGGTGTCCGTCTGGTTCATGGATGATTACGCGCGCGAGCTTGACGCGGCTGGCTACTTGAGCGCCTACCGCGATGCCGTGTGGAGCAAAGAGAAGGCGAAAGTCTTCCCGTTCCCCGGTCCGGAAGAATGGCATCCCGACAGCTGGGTCGGCCGCAAAGCCTGCGAGTTGCTGGATTCGTACCCGGCCGCGCAGCCGCTCTTCCTCTGGGTCTCGTTCAGCGGTCCACATTATCCCTTCGACGCGCCGGCGGAGTATTACGAGCGTGTCGATATGTCGCTTGACGCGCGCGTCATCAGCGCGACCGAATTCGATGACCCGTCTCGTATCCACCGCGCGACCTTCCACGGCGGCTCCACCGGCGCCATTGATGGGCTGGGAAATGCCCCGGGCGGCGCAACCAAGAACTTCAGCGAAGTGTACTGGCGAGAGTTGCGGCGGAACTACTTCGCCAATGTTGCGCAGATTGATGATTACATCGGGCGGATTCTGGCGTCGCTTGATTCGCGTTTTGGCGCAAACACGCTGATCATCTTCACCGCCGATCATGGTGAGATGTTGGGGAATCACGGACTCTGGGGCAAGAACAACTGCGCTTATGAAGATGTCTGGAAGGTACCGCTAATCGTGAAGGAACCGGACGATGACGAGCCGCGCGCAAGCGATTCCATGTGCATGTTGGTCGATATGTTGCCGACATGTCTGGCGGCCGCCGGCTTGGAGCATGATTTCTGCGACGGCATTCCGCTGCGCGAGCGGATAGATTCAGGCGGCGCCGATTACGTCTATGCGGAAGGCGAGGGCTTCCTGGCGGTGAGCGATGGCCGCTTCAAACTGACGCGCGTGGCGCAGGGCGAGCGGCAGCATACCGAGTTGATTGATCTCGAAGCCGATCCGCATGAGTTCGTGAATCGCGCAAGTGATCCGGCATTGCAGTCGGAGCGAGCGCGATTGGGGGCGGCGATGACTGACCATTTGATGGCGCATTCCTTGAGATAGGTTCAGCGGACTTGGGCTGGTTTGGCTTTCGGCAGCGCGTTTCTGCCGGCAACATGCGTTATAATCTCGGGCAAATTATGCGCATAGCGACAAGCCGAAAGGCGCAAGCATGAGCGAAGCTGCGCCCGTGCTGGAAGTTCGGGGCATTACCAAGCGCTTTCCCGGTGTATTGGCGAACGACAGCGTAGATTTGACCCTGCGCAAGAGCCAGGTCCTCGGCTTGCTGGGCGAAAACGGCGCTGGCAAAAGCACGCTGATGAATATGATTTACGGACTATACAAGCCGGACGAAGGCGAGATCCTGGTGAATGGCGCGCCCGTTCAGATCGCCGGACCGAAAGACGCCATCGAACTCGGCATCGGCATGGTGCATCAGCACTTTCAGCTGGTGGATGTCTTGACCGTGACCGAGAATGTCATGCTTGGCAATGAGTCCGTCAGTGGTCCATTCTTGCGGCGGGATAGGGCGCGGCGCGAGATTGAGCAGCTTTCGCGCGAATACGGGCTCGATGTCGATCCGGACGCGCTGATTTCGGATCTTCCTGTGGGCATTCAACAGCGCGTGGAGATCATCAAGGCGCTCTATCGCCACGCCGACATCCTCATCCTCGATGAGCCGACCGCGGTGCTCACCCCGCAGGAGACGCGCGGTCTCTTTAAGATCATGCGCACACTGCTGGATAAGGGCGTCAGCATTATCTTCATCAGCCACAAACTGAAAGAAGTGCTGGAGATCTGTGATGATGTGGTCGTGCTGCGGCGCGGCAAGGTCGCGGGCCATGCCGACCCCAGCGAATCGACCGAACAGTCGCTGGCATCGCTGATGGTCGGCCGCGATGTCATCCTCGAAGTCGACAAAGCGCGAGCCAGGCCGGGCGACGAAATTCTCAACGTGGTCAACTTGCATGTGCACGACGATCGCGGCTTGCCGGCTGTAGAGGGCCTCAGCTTTGCCTTGCAGCGCGGCGAAATCCTGGGCATCGCCGGTGTGCAGGGCAACGGGCAGACGGAACTGGTGGAGGCGCTGGCTGGCATGCGCCCGGTCGAAGACGGACGCGTCTTCATCAAAGATACCGACATGACAAATGCCTCTCCGCGCCGAGTCACCGAGCGGGGTGTGGGCCACGTGCCGGAAGATCGCCAGCGTGACGGCTTGGTGGCGAGCTTCACCGTAATGCACAATCTGGTGCTCTCGACCTATTATCAGAGCGCCTTTTCCCGCGCCATCGTCGTGGACGACCGCGCCATCGCCGACAACGCGCGCGAACTGGTCGACGCATACGATGTGCGGCCGCCCATCATCAACAATATAGCTGGCGGCTTATCGGGCGGCAATCAGCAGAAGGTCATCGTGGCTCGCGAATTTTCCCGCGATGTGGACCTGCTGATCGCCTCGCAGCCGACCCGCGGCTTGGATGTCGGCTCCATCGAGTTCATCCACCGGCAGATTGTGCGCATGCGCGATTCCGGCGCCGGCATTCTGCTGGTTTCTTCAGAATTGGACGAAGTGCTTAGTTTGGCCGATCGGGTGGCGGTCATGTTTGAAGGCGAGATCATCGACATCCTTTCCATTGAAGAAGCCGATCGCGATACCGTTGGCATGCGCATGGCTGGCGTCCGCGACGCTGGCCAGGCGGTCGTCGAGGCATGAACGAGTCGCCTCAAGGTCGTCGCGGCGGCATCATCGGCATGTGGTCGGGTATCTCCCCGAGTCTCGTGCCGCTGCTGGCGGTTATCACTGCGTTTCTTGCCGGCATCCCCTTGATCACCATCACCGTCAGCGACAATGCGCTCCAGCCCGATATCGCCGAAGGCTTGCGCGTCTCCTCAACCGCTTATGTCGCGCTGGTCGAGTCGATTACCGGATTGACCATCAATTCGGTGGCCGGGGTCGATGACTTCGCCGAAATGCGCGCTTATGCCGCCAGCCACGATATCACAACGCGGCGCAGTCTGTCGCGGCAGGCGCGTCCCTTCGAGCGAATTCTTGAAGTCGGCATGGAAGAGACGCGCGCGTATGGCGAGTTCTTCGCCCGCTACGAAATCGGCGAAGAAGCGGCGACCGCCATCGCCGAGCGCATCCCCACCATCCTTGAAGTTGGCGACGAGCGACTGCGTGAGATCAAGCCCCTGCTTGACGATCTGGGCCAGCTCAAACGTTCCGATTCCCGCGCCCTGGCGGAACTGGCTGCAGACACAGCCGAGCCAAGCGGGGACGCCCTTGCCGAAGCCAGCTCGATTTTTCCGATGCTGGCTGATCTGTCCGCAGCGGAACTGGATCGCGCCTGGGCGCGTTTGCGCACGATTGATGAATACGGCCAGGTCGCGCTGCTGCGCAGTCACGGCGCTTTGATGACTCTGGACGCCCTGGAGATCGGCCCCGCCAGCCCCGAAGCCGAGACCATCCAATCAATTGTGGCCGCCGACTACGAGGACGTGCGCGAAGCGATCGAGACGCTCGCGGCGCTGGATGCGCTCGGCATCGAAGATCCGGCGGCGCTGGGCGCGCAATTCCGCATCGTCGGCAGAATGTATGAATCGGAATATCTTTTGGGCGCATCCGTCAATGCGGCGCTCGACCAGCAGCTGGACGCGGCGCTGGGGCGGCATCTGGTGATTCGCCGGCCCGGCAATCGCGTGCTGAATGCCGATGATCTCGGCGGGGTTACATTCGGCATCCTCAAGAACGATCAGGATCTGGAGGTGCTTTTCCTGCGCCTGGGTGATCCCGCGCTGCTCTTCATCCCCTCGAACCTGGAGAAGACGATCGTCCGCGCCATTCCCTTCATCATCGCCGGCTTGGCTGTCGGGCTTGGCTTCAAGGCGGGCTTATTCAATATTGGCGCCGAGGGGCAGCTCTACGCCGGGGCGATTGCGGTCGCCGCCTTGGGCGCCTTCGCGCCGGTGGAGTCGTCGCCTCTCTTTCTGCTGCCGGCGGTGATATTCTTCGGCATCCTGGGCGGCTTTCTTTGGGGCGCGTTGCCCGGCGCGCTCAAAGCTTATACCGGCGCCCACGAAGTCATCACGACCATCATGTTGAACTTCATCGCCATCTTGATCGTCGACTGGCTGATCAAGTCAGTCGATCCCGTTATCCTGGGCGATGTGAACGCGAGCGTGCCGAAGACGCCAGTGATTCTGCCGGCGGCGATGCTGCCGACGATGGACACGATCCGCTCGCCGCTAGCGTTACTGCTGTTGATGGCGGCGGTCGCCCTTGTCGCCTTCCTGCTGAATTACTTGCCCGCCCGCCGCGATAATCCAAGGGCGGCCCGGCGCAGCGGCCTCATCTGGGCGGCGGTCATGAGCGGGCTGCAGCTTTTCCTGGTGCTCATCGCCGTCGGCGATCAATCCAAGCTGCATTTCGGCTTCTGGCTGATGATCGCGGCTGTCTGGCTGACAGACTGGTTCTTGAGGCGCACGACGCTCGGCTTTGAGCTGCGGACCGTGGGCGCCAACCAGAACGCGGCCAAATACGCCGGCATGAGCGTGCCGCGCAACGTGGTACTGGCGATGGCGCTTAGCGGCATGTTGGCGGGCTTGGCCGGCGCGATCGAGATCAGCGGCGTTGAGCATGAGATGCTGCCGCGCTTTTTCGCTGGCGTCGGCTTTGACGCCATCGCCGTGGCCCTGCTGGCGCGCAACAATCCCAAGGGCATGGTGTGGGCTGGCTTGCTTTGGGGCGGGCTGCTTAGCGGCGCGGCGCTGATGCAGATTCGCGCCGATATTTCCATTGATCTGGTGAAGATCGTTCAGGCGCTGATTATTATGTTCGTCGCCGCCGATCAGATCATCCGCTTCTTGTGGCGCGTGCCCAAACGCAGCGAAGAAGAAGAGGGCGAGCTGGTCTTCTCGACCGGGTGGGGCAGTTAACCATGTCCGCTGTTGGCAAGCAGAAGAGCGGGCGCCGGCTCGCTTTCAAGCTGACGCGAAAGCGCATCATCGCGGTCCTGCTCCTGCTATTGGGCGCCTTCATTTTCTTCGAATCGAGCACGCTCGATAGCGAGCTGGTCACGACCTTGACCTTCGAGTCGAGCTCAACTGGCGAAGCGCCCGCTGTCGCCGATATCCCCGTGCCAACTTCGTCCTACCTGCTGGTCGTCGGGCTGCTATTCATCGTGACGGGCACGCTCAATCTCTATGAATATGAAATCCCGCGCTGGCGTCGCCTCAGTCTGGCGCTGATGGCGCTCTGTGGCGCGCTCTTCATCCCGACCGTCATCATCGCCGCCGCGGCTGGCAACGACACCAACCTCACCACGATCATCGCCGAGAGCCTGCGCCTGGCGACGCCGCTTGCGATCGGCGCCTTTGCCGGCATTTGGTGCGAGCGCGCCGGCGTCGTCAATATCGCCATCGAAGGCATGATGCTTTTCGCCGCCTGCTTCGGCTTTACGACGCTATTCTTCCTGCGCGGCACGGCGCTGCCATTAGAGACGGCGCAGCTGCTAGCGGTGATTATCGGCCTGCTCGCCGGCGGCTTGATCGCCTTGCTGCATGGCTGGCTTTCGATAACCTTCCGCACCGATCAAATCGTCAGCGGCACCGTCATCAATATTCTCGCGGTCGGCGTAACCAGCTTCGTGCGCCGCGAATACCTGCTATCGACCGAAGCGGGCGCGGCCAAGCTGGGCAATTTCGCCATCCCGATACTGAGCGACTTGCCCGTGATCGGCGAGGCCATCTTCACCAACCAGCCGATTTTCTTCATGATGTTTGTCATGCTAGCCATCACCCATATCGTGATGTTTTATACGCGCTGGGGCTTGCGGACGCGCGCAGTCGGCGAGCACCCGCACGCCGCCGACACGCTGGGCATCAATGTCAATCGGACGCGCTGGATCAACGTATTCATCAGCGGCATGATCGCTGGTTTGGCCGGCGCCTGGTTCTCGCTGGAAGCCACGGGCAGCTTCAACGATGGCATGACGCGCGGCGCTGGCTTCATCGCGCTGGCGGCGATGATTTTCGGCAAGTGGACGCCAATCGGCGCATTCGGCGCGGCATTGCTCTTCGGCTTCTCCGATTCGCTGGGCATCCGCCTGCAAATGGTCGGCGTCGGCTTCCCGGTGCAGTTTCTCCAGATGGTGCCTTATGCGGTGACGCTGGTCGTGCTGGCCGGCTTCATCGGGCGCGCCAGTCCGCCAAAGGCGGTGGGCCAGCCCTACGTGAAAGAATAACGAGGCTTAGTAGCCCGCTTTCCGCAGCGTACAGGAATGTCCTGGCTCTGTGGATGGATTCGCCACAAGCACAGAACCCGTCCATTGCTCCATTTGAACATTTTGGTCAGAAGGCCGCGAATCAAAGGGTTGCGCAAGCGCCCTTGTTGATTTTCGTCCTTGGAGAGTGATATAGTGAAATTAGGTAATTTCGTTTGCGAGGCGCAGGCAGCAATCCAGTTCGCGAATCAAGCGCAGATATCAGGGCGGGTAGCGATGAATGAAGATTCGAATGCTAAGGTAGTTGGCAAGGGCGGCATCAGCATGTTGCGCGGGGGCACGGCGCTTTCGAGCAGCAATGTTGACGCAAAAGGGCTCTCGCTGAAACTCGCCGTGATCCCGCCCGGCGCCGTAATTCCCGCCCATCTCCACGTCGATTTTGAGACGATGATTTATATGCTCGAGGGACGCGTGCGGCATGAGTATGGCGACGGATGCAAACTGGTCATGGAAAACAGAGCAGGTGATTTTCTGTTCATTGAGCCGGGCGTGCCGCATGAAGTATACAATCTGAGCGATACCGAGCCCGCTGTGGCGATCATCGCGCGTTCGGCGCCCGATGAGCGAGAGCAGACCATTCCCTACGACCGTGATGCGGCGCTGATGGCGGAGGAGGAATAGATTCCGGAAGAAGCTTCGCGATGGCAAATGGGAGTGGCTCGCTTAATTCGGTTCTCAGCCCCTTTTCTGGTCGCGCAGTCGCTAACAGATCCGCAGTCGCATTCTGCTCGCTTGGTCGAGGCGAGAAGAAGAACAACCGCGAAGGTAGAACGAATACGAATAAGAGCAGTTTTTCTATCATGACTTTGTGCCTCTTATCTGATAAATCCCTTTGCCTGTGCCAGGAGCCGGTTTGTCGTACTGTGTGAGCGCGGTTGGTTCTTTTCGTTGCCGCCGAGCGGCTGTTCGAGGCAACCCCGCAATCCACAGCTACATTGAAAATCAGCCCCCAGAATAGTAAAGTAAGTGCGGTAATCGAACTTCGCAATCGAGTCTTCTCAGGAGAAGATGTCATGAAAAAGCTCATAATTTTATGCAGTCTGCTTGCCTTGCTGCTGGGACTTGTCCCCCTCGCCGGGGCGCAGGGCAGCGTGGAAACCCTCTGCCTCGTCACCGATATCGGGCGCGTCAACGACGGCACCTTCAATCAATTCGCCCACGTAGGCGCGTTGGACGCCGCCGATGAATACGACCTGGAGTACAAATTCATCGAGACGCAGGCCGAAACAGACTACGACGCCAACATTCAGACCTGCATCGACGAAGGTTTCGAGATCATCATCACCGTCGGCTTCTTGATCGCTGACGCCACCTACGCCGCCGCTGAAGCCAATCCCGATGTTTATTTCCTCGGCGTCGATCAATTTGTCATGGGCGGTCCGACGAATTATGTCGGCATTCAATTCCGCGAAGATCAGTCGGGATTCCTGGCGGGCGTCTTGGCGGCGCAAGTGGCCGATTCAATCGGCGCCGACACCATCGCTGGCATCTACGGCATCGATATCCCGCCGGTCAAGAAATTCCGTAACGGCTTTGAACAGGGCGCGCGTTATATTAACCCCGATCTGAATCTGCTCGGCGTCTACATCGACAGCTTCATCGCGCCTGACCGCGGCGCTTCCGCGGCGATGCAATTTATCGGCGAAGGCGCTTCGGTGATCTTTGGCGCTGGCGGACCCACCGGCACCGGCGGCATCCTGGCGGCGGCGCAGGAAGGCGTTTACGTCATCGGCGTCGATCAGGACGAATGGGTCACCAGCTTCGGCGCGGGCGAAACCGATGGCGCCGAATACATCATCTCCAGCGCGATCAAGCGAGTCGATCAAGGCGTATACGATATGGTCGCCGCAATCGCGGACGGCATGATGGGAGACTTCCCCGGCGGCGGCATTTACTTGATGGATGTGGCGCTGAATGGAGTGGGGCTGGCGGAAAAGCACGACGCCGATATCGACGACGCCTTCTTCGAAGTCGCGGCTGGGGTCGCTGAGATGATGATCGCGGGCTCGGTCACCACCGGCGTCGATCCGGTTTCGGGCGATCTGATGGCTATGGACATGATGGACGACCAAGCCGCCGAGATGATGGGCATCGAAACCGTCTGCCTGGTCACCGATTTGGGGCGCGTCAATGACGGCACCTTCAACCAGTCGGCGCATGAAGGCGCAGTCGCGGCCGCCGATGAATACGACCTGGAATACGATTTCATCGAGACGCAAGCCGAGACCGACTACGAAGCCAATATCCAGACCTGCATCGACGAGGGCTACGAAGCCATCATCACTGTCGGTTTCCTGATTGCCGATGCCACCTATGCGGCGGCCGAAGCCAACCCCGATGTTTATTTCCTGGGCGTCGATCAATTCGTAATCGATGGTCCCAGCAACTACGTCGGCATCCAATTCCGCGAGGATCAATCCGGCTTCATGACCGGCGTGCTGGCGGCTTATGTCGCCGAATGGCAAGGCTCGGATACCATCGCCGGCGTCTATGGCATTGATATCCCGCCGGTGAAGCGCTTCCGCAACGGTTACGAGCAAGGCGCCCGCTACGTCAATCCGGATCTCACCATCCTTGGCGTCTATATTGACAGCTTCATCGCGCCCGATCGCGGCGGCTCGGCGGCGCTGCAATTCATCGGCGAAGGGGCCACCGTGCTCTTCGGCGGCGGCGGACCCACCGGCACCGGCGCCATCCTGGCGGGCGCGCAAGAAGGCGTCTATGTCATCGGCGTGGACAAAGATGAATGGCTGACCAGCTTCGGCGCGGGCGAGACTGACGGTTCCGAGTTCATCATCTCTTCGGCGATGAAGCGCGTTGATGTCGGCGTCCATGATATGGTCGCCATGCTGGCGGAAGGCGATTTAAGCGGCTTCCCCGGTGGCAGCGTCTTCTTGATGGACGCGGCGATGAATGGCGTCGGCCTGGCGCCGCCCCACGAGGCGGATATACCGGACTCCGTCTGGGAGAAAGTGAACGCGCTCAATGCCGAGCTGATCGCCGGCAATATCGAGACCGGCGTGAACTTGATCACGGGCGATCTGCTGGAATAACACTTTCGCATGGAATCTGTGGGGGCGACTGGCGGTCGGTGTCTACGCGACCCTGTGAGTCGCCCTTTTCGTTTCCTTGACGGCGCAACAATGGGGCGCATCTGACAGCCTCATCATATTATCGGGCATTTGCTATCCCGCGATGCCTCGCCGCCAGTGCGAGAGTTCGCCCGTCGGGATCAGTGAGATCCAGAGCGCCACCACAAATTGAAACCAGTTTCAACAAATTGCTTGACAAGCCGCTTTTCATACGTTAGAGTGAGTGAAACCGGTTTCAGAACGGTGGACCTTATGAGCGGCAGGATTACGATTCAGCGCGTTGCCGAGCTGGCGGATGTCTCCAAGGCGACCGTCTCGCGCGTTTTGAATGGCTATCCGCATGTGCGCCCTGAAGTGCGCGAAAAGGTGCAGCGGGTCATCAGGGAGACCGGTTATCAGCCGAACAATATCGCACGGCTGCTGGCTTCCGACCGCTCGAGCATCATCGGCTTCGTTATTTCCAGCAGCGCGCAAATGGTCTTCCACGATCCCTACTTCCCGGCTTTGACCGAAGCGGTATCCGATGCCGCTGGCGACCGCGGCTTGATTATGGCGCTGTTTATGTCGCATGCGGATGGGCAGGGACAGAAAACCGTCAACAGCATTCTGGCGGCCGGCCTCTTCGACGGCCTCATTTTGACCGCCGATGCGAACGGCGCCTCTATCTTTCCGCAGCAACTGGCGCCCGATTTGCCAGTCGTTTTCATCGGGCGGCCGAGTCATGCGGATGGCTTCCATTACGTCGATGCTGACAACGTGCAGGGCGGCTACCTGGCGACCAGCCATCTGATTGATCTGGGTCATCGCCGCATCGCGACGATTGGCTCAAATCGAAATGCCTCAGGCGAAGACCGCGTGACCGGTTACCGGCGCGCCTTGAGCCAGCGGGGCCTCGCATTTGATGAACGTCTGGTTGCCTTTGGCGATTATTCGCTTGAGAGCGGCTATGCCGGCATGCAAACTTTGCTGCCCTACAAGCCCGAGGCTGTTTTCGTCGCCTCGGACACCATGGCGCTTGGGGCGCTGCGGGCTCTGCGCGAAGCCGGCTTGCGCGCGCCGGACGATATCGCGCTCGTCAGCCACGATGATCTGCCGCCGGCGGTGCAAGCCGACCCGCCTCTAACCACCGTGCAGCAACCGATCGCCCGGACCGGGCAACTGGCGGTGCAAAAGTTGGAGCGGATTATCGTGCAAGGCGGCAAGGCGCCCGTGGAGAATACGATCTTGCCGGTCAAGTTAATTGTCCGCGAAAGTTGTGGCGCGGTTGAATCCTTATGACCTTGGATTGCGGAGAGGAGACGGGATATTGCAGATTCTTGTGGTCAGCCTTGAAACTGTTTTCACAGAGTACGACGCGGGAAAAGGTCGGCATGGCAGTTGATTTCGCTCCCATAAATGGGAAGGTTTTGCCGGAGTTTTTTTCGCTGCTCTTGAAAACGGTTTCAATTTCGTCCGTACGCTTTACATGATTCCATGAGCAGGAGCAGAAAATGCCTAGCAAGAAGCAAGTCACCCTATTTGTCCTTTTGAGTTTGATCCTCGCCATGACGGTCGGCATAGCCGGGGCGCAGGACCGCGTCCGCATCCGCTGGTATGTCGGCTTGGGCGCGGGCACCGATGCACCGCTGGTGGCGGCGCAGGAACAAGTGGTCGCCGACTTCAACGAGTCTCAAGATGAAATCGAGCTCGTGCTGGAGATCGTCGACAACGCGCAGGCTTACGATGTCTTGAGCACGCAGATCGCCGCTGGCAACGCGCCGGATATCGTCGGTCCCATGGGCATTCGCGGGCGCGCGTCCTTCCCGGGCGCCTGGCTGGATCTGACGCCGCAGATTGAAGCGAGCAACTACGATCTCAGCGATTTCGACCCGGCGCTGATTGATTTCTACCGCGTTGAAGGCGAAGGGCAGCTCGGCATCCCCTTTGCCGTCTTCCCGTCCTTCCTGATGTACAACGTTGATCTCTTCGACGAAGCCGGCATCCCCTATCCGCCGAGCGCTTATGGAGAAACCTACACCGATTGGGAAGGCGTTGAGCACGAATGGAATACCGACGCCCTGAGCGAAGTCGCCAAGATTCTGTCGGTCGATATCAATGGCAACGACGCCACGATGGACGAATACGACAAGGGCAATATCGTGCAGTTCGGCTTTGGCAATCAGTTCACCGACGTGCGCGGCCGCGCCACGCTCTTCGGCTCGGCCAACTTCGTCGACGCAGATGGCAACGCTGTCATTCCGGATGTCTGGCGCGAAGCCGAGCATTGGTATCACAACGCGATGTGGAACGATTACTTCTACCCCAACGCCGTCTACAGCGGCAGCGAGATCATGGGCGGCGGCAGCGCCAACTGGTTCGACACCGGCAATATGGGCATGATCACGATTCACCTGTGGTTCCTCGGCTGGGGCACCGCCAACCTGGACGCGGCTTGGGACTTTGCGCCGGTGCCCTCGCATAAGGGCGTCACCACCGCCAAGCTGCATGCCGATACCTTCGGCGTCATGAACAGCAGCGAGCACCCGGACAAAGCCTTCACCGTCTTGACCTACTTGCTGGGCGAGCGGGCGGCTGATCTCACCAGCCTCTACGGGGGCATGCCGGCGCGCCTGAGCCTGCAAGGAGACTTCATCGAGCGGACGGTCGCGGCGCAGAGCGAGATTTATCCCGATGTCGACTGGGCCAATCTGAATTGGGATGTCGTGCTCGCTGGCTTGCAGCATCCGGACAACCCGAATCACGAAGAGGGCATGCCGAGCTTCCTGGAAGCCAGCGCCCGCTACAACGAGTACGGCCAGTTGGTTGACAACAACGGCGATGAAGACGTTGATGCCGCCCTCGACGCGCTGCGCGATGACCTGCAAGCTATCTTCGATGCCGAGATGTAAAGCGTCCTGAAGCGAAATTTCTCAACCGGCGGGGACCAGGAATCGGTCTCTGCCGGCCGCAACTGAAGCTTGGATTTACAAGGTACCTATTATGGACATGTTTACTGAGTTTGGCGCCGCGCGCGGGGGGGCTAGGTGGAGCTTGCGCGCTGCGTTTCGTCTGACGGGCGCGCAGCGCGATGAAGCGAAGTGGGGTTTGATCTTCATCAGCCCCTGGCTCATCGGTTTCGCGCTCTTTTACTTTGCGCCGATGATCGTTTCTTTCTTGTTCTCGCTCTACGATTTTGTCCTCTCGGCGCCCGATGAAGCGCGATTCGTCGGCTTGGAAAACTGGCGCCGCATGCTGGCGGAAGATCCAAATACCTGGGAGGCGCTCTTCGTCACTTTCAAGTTCGCCCTGATCTCGCTCCCGATTGGCATGGTCTCCGCCTTTTTGCTGGCGGTGCTGCTTAACTCAAAGCATCTGCTCGGGCGAAACGTGATGCGGACTCTCTTCTACGCCCCGACCATGGTCCCGCTGATCGCCGCTATTTTGATCTGGTCGCGCGTGCTCAATCCTCAGACCGGCTGGTTGAACCAAATGATTGAAGTCACCGGCATTCAAGCGGTCGGCATGGATGGACTGCGCTGGCTGGATGACCCCAACTTGATCTATATCGCCTACACCTTCATCGGGCTTTGGGGCATCGGCAATGCCATCCTCATCAATCTGGCCAGCTTGCAGGGCGTGCCAACCGAGCTTTATGAAGCGGCCTCGATCGATGGGGCGGGCTGGCTGCGGCAATTGTGGTCGGTCACGATTCCGATGGTGACGCCAGTGATCTTTTACAACCTGGTGCTCAGCGTCGTTGGCTTGCTGCAATACTTCATCGTGCCCTACGTGCTCAACGGCGGCAATGGCTACCCCGAGGGCTCAACCAACTTTTACATGATCTACTTCTACAAACAAGCCTTTCCCTTCCAGAACATGGGCTACGGCGCCACGCTCGCCTGGTTCATGTTCATCATCGGGCTGGGCATCACTATCTTCCTGTTCGCGACCGGTCGCTACTGGGTCTATTACGCCGGGGAGAGCAAGTGATGGCTGCGCTGCAAAGCAATACCTGGAACGAATATGAAATTGGCCGGCGCCGGCGCAACTTGCTGCTGACCGCGGCGGTGACGCTCTTCGCCTTGGCGATCCTGGCGATCTATCTGATGCCGATGGCTTACGGCGTCATCACTTCGCTGAAGTCGAAGGCGCAGACCTCCGATCCGGGCGCGCCCGTTTGGCCCGCCGAAGCCATCAAGTTCAGCTACGAGGGCGAAAGCTACGACCTGCTGCAAGTGCCGACCGAATCGGGCATTCGCCATTGGGCATTGGTCAAGAAGGGACGCCGCGCCAGCCAATTCATTGATCCGGCGAATGTGGCGGCCGGGCTGATCGACTGGGAAGGCAATTGGCGGCAATTGCAGCCGGTGCGCGAATTCGCTGTGCAGTGGGATAACTACCCGCGCGCCTGGAATACGATCGACTTCGCGCGGCTGTTGGGCAATACCTTGATGTACGCCTTCATCACCATGTTCGGCACGGTGGCAGCCTCGTCTTGCGCCGCTTATGGTTTCGCCCGCTTCAACTTTCCCTTCAAGAATCTTCTCTTCATGATCATGATCGGCACCATCGTATTGCCGCCGGCGGTGACTTTGGTGCCGACCTACGCCTTCTTCGTCAACATTCTGGGCTGGGGCGGGACCTGGCTGCCGCTGATCGTGCCGGCGATGTTCGGTAACGCCTATAATATCTTCCTGCTGCGGCAGTATTTCCTGACGATTCCGCGAGAGATGGAAGAAGCGGCGCAGATAGACGGCGCCGGGCGCATCCGCACCTTTGTCTCGGTCATTCTGCCGCAAGCGGTGCCCGCTTTGACCGCCGTCTCGCTATTCCATTTCTTCTTCGCCTGGAACGATTTCTTCGGTCCGCTGATCTACTTGGCCGGCAATCGCGACGCCAATCCCATCACCGTCGGCTTGACCGAATTCAACGGCTTGTACAGCTCAGAGACGCAGTTGATCCTGGCGGCCGCGGTGATCTCGATGATTCCGCCGCTGGCGATTTTCTTCCTGGCGCAGCGCGTCTTCATCCAGGGCATCGTGGTTACCGGTGTGGATAAGTAGCGAACTGTTATGGCACGGTGACGCCGCGATCGCCTATAAGGTATCTGTTTCAGCTCAAATGCTCGCGCAATGAATATAGGAGGGAAATCGTTGTGAATATGAAAAGACTTGGGACAGCGCTGATGCTTTTATCGCTGCTGCTGGCCGCCGGGCTCAGCAACGCTGACGAAGCGAGAGAGCGAGTTCTCGCCGACTTCGAGGTGGACGAGCTCTTTGAAGGGCGCGACCCATACAACAACGCGATTGGCCATGCGCCCTGGGGCGATATCGCCGGCAATGTCGCGCTTTCGCTGGCGCAGATGGAACGCGGCGACCTCAGCTCCACCGTACTGGAAATCAACTATGATATCGGCGCCTGGGGCGGCTTCACTCAAGCCTTTACCGACGGCGACAACTGGATCAGTCAAGACTGGCAGACCTACAATGCCCTGAGTTTCTGGCTCTATGGCAATAATACGGGCGGGATTGTTCAGGTGGAAATCTTCGACAATCGCAATCCGAACATCAGCGGCGACAGCGCCGAACGCTGGTATTACCGCATCGCCGATGACTACGAAGGCTGGCGGGGACATACCATCGAGTTCCGCAGCTTCCAACGCCGCAGCGATTGGCAGCCCGGCGGCGCGCCCGACGATGGCTTGGGCTTGGATGCGGTGTCGGGCGTGGCTTTCGGCTTCCCCGCTGGCACAGGCGCCCAAACCGCCTACCTCGACGATGTTCAACTGATCACGCTGGATGTGCAGCCGCTGATGCTGGACGACTTTGAAATGGATGAGCTCTTCATCGGAGTAGATGACGCCGGCAACAATATCGGCTATGTGCCTTGGGGAGATGCGCCGGGCAATGTCGAGTTGAGCCTCTTCCAGGCAAAACGCGGTGGCCAGGAATCGGGCGCGCTGAACATGAATTTCGATATCGCGGCTTGGGGCGGCTTCACCCACGTCTTCAACGACGGCGCGAACTGGACGAGCATGGACTGGCGCGATTACAACGCGATCAGCTTCGCCTTCCTGGGCAATAACACCGGCGGCGTGATTCAATTTGAGATCTTCGACAATCGCAACGCCGATCTCGCCGGCGATAGCGCCGAGCGTTGGTTTTATCGCTTTGAGGACGATGCTTATGGCTGGCGCTTGATCGAGATTCCCTTCATCGATTTCCAGCGCCGCAGCGACTGGCAGCCATCCGGCGCGCCCGATGACGGCTTGGGGCTCGATGCCGTTTCCGGCTACGCTTTTGGCTTGCCCGCGGGCATCGGCAGCGCTTTCGCCATCATCGACGAGGTTCAGCTTGTCGTCCTGCAAGGCGTCGCCTCGCCGGAAGCGGCTATGGTCGAGGAAGTGGCCGCAGAGACAGCGCCGGAAGCTGTCGAGTTGCCGGCGGTCCCTCTGAATGAGGCTTTGCTATCGCCGCTTCCATACGCCGAACCGATGCTGGTCGCCGATTATGAAAGCGGCTTGCAATATGTGAGCCAGGCTGACGGCGCCGCTGTTGGATTCGTCGCCTGGGGTGATACGACGGCGAATGCGATCATCGGGACCAGCCAGATCATGCCCTTCACCGAGTTGGCGCTTCCCGACGCGAGCGCGCCCAATCAGATCTTGCGCATCGACTATAATATCGGCGCCTGGGGCGGCTTCACCCACGCCTTCAGCGACGGCAGCGGCTGGCAAAGCATGGACTGGAGCGGGCATAACGCCCTGCAATTCTGGCTCTACGGCAATGACAGCGGGCGCGTGGTCCAAGTCGAGATCTTCGACAACCGCCGGATGGACAGCAATGCCGATTCTGCTGAGCGCTTCTATTATCACCTGCTGGCTGACTACGATGGCTGGCGGCAATTCACCATCCCCTTCGCCTTTTTCCAGCGCCGCGCCGATTGGCAGCCCGGCGGCGCGCCCGATGACGGCTTCAATCTGGATGCCGTCTGGGGATACGCCTTTGGCTTTCCGGCGGGCGTCGGCGCCCAAACTGCCTATCTCGACGAGCTAATGATTGTGGTGGTGGACGATCCGACGCAGGTGCAGATCAGCGCCAGCGAGATGGCAGCTGAAGTCGAGATCGACGAAAGCATCAGTTGGGTTTCGCGCGAGTGGGAGCTGCTCTGGTCGGACGAGTTTGAGGGCGAGGCCGGCGCGCCGATCAGCAGCGAATCCTGGACCTGCGAAGTGGGCGGGCAAGGCTGGGGCAATAACGAGTCGCAATACTACAGCGACCGCGTCGAAAATGCGGCGCATGATGGCGCGGGCAATCTGGTCATCAGCGCGCGCGAGGAGACGCTGGCTGGGTCTAGCTGCCATTACGGCGAGTGCCTCTACACATCGGCGCGCTGCATCACACAGGACAAGGTCGAATTCACCTATGGCCGCGTCGAGGCGCGGATCGACATCCCCAACGGGCAGGGCATCTGGCCCGCCTTCTGGATGCTGGGCGCCAACTTCCCCGAGATCGGCTGGCCCCTCAGCGGCGAGATCGACATTCTCGAAAATATCGGCGAGAAGAATGTCGTCTACGGCGCCTTGCATGGACCGGGCTACAGCGGCGCCGGCAATATCGGGCATGTTTATCGCGCCGATGTCAACTTCGACGAGGGCTTCCATGTATACGCCATTGACTGGGATGAATACGTCATTCGCTGGTATGTCGATGGCGAACTGGTTAATTTGACCAGCGTCAACGACCTGGAGGGGGCGCAATGGGTTTATGACCACGACTTCTTCCTGCTGATGAATGTGGCGGTCGGCGGCTATTGGCCCGGTTACCCGGATGAGACGACTGCTTTCCCGCAAGAGATGATCGTCGATTACGTGCGCGTCTATCAGTTGGCGGAGGAGTAGGGCGTTGGCAGCGCGAATGATTAGCTAAAGTGACGCAGCCTCATCACGCGATGGGGCTGCTGTCTCTTTGTCACGAATGAGCCTTTAACATGACAATTGCCGAACCCTGGAAGAGTTGACGAATCTTACAGACCTGATACAGTTGTAACAGCATTGCAATGTTCTTTACCCAATAGACAGTACGGATCGCGGCATGGCGAAACTCAATAGCGATCATGAAAGGCGAATCTCAACCATTGAAGGTGAGATGAAGTCGCTGGCCACCAAAGCCGACCTCGCGGACTTCAAGGTTGAGATCATGGAATACGTCCGGAATGAGATCCAGAGCGCGATTCGAGCGCAGACGGAAGAGTTTCGCGCGTCCTTCGATAGATTCAGCGAGGCTTTGAATAAACAGAGCGAAGATATCCGTATATAGAGCGGCGAAATTCGCAATCTCGGTGAGAAGGAAAGCCGCTTCAGAGGCGCCGTGGACACGCTCAAGTACACCTTGCCTTTTCTCATCAGCATCATTGCGGTGTTGGTGGCGGTCTTGAAATAATCATCGGAAACCGAGCGGCAACGCAGCCTCATCAGACGATGGGGCTGTTTTCGTATTTGTTAGAGTCTCCCGTCGGTATACACATCATCCACCAGCCGCATGATCCCCAGCGGATTGGCATCCTTCAGCGGATCAGGCAGCAGGGCGTCCGGCACATTCTGGAAGGCGATCGGGCGCATGAAGCGGTAAATCGCGTTCATGCCGACGGAAGTTGTGCCTGGCGCGGTGGTGGCCGGGTAGGGTCCGCCATGCTGCATCGCCTGCACGACGGCGACGCCGGTGGGGAAGCCGTTCCAGATCACGCGGCCCGCTTTCTCGCGCAGCTGATGCAGCAGGTCGCCGATGTCCCCCAACTCGTCCGATTCGGCGTGGATGGTGCTGGTCAGGTTGCCTTCAAGGGCGTCGACCGTGGCGCTCAGATCAGCGCCGTCTTCGCAGACGACGAAGAGCGTGACCGGACCAAAGTGCTCGACTTGCAGGCGGTCATCTGCGCGGATGGCGGCCGCGGTCGTTTGCATCACCGTATTGCTAAAGCAGAAGTAGTCGCTGTCGGCGATGGCTTCGCCGCCGGTCAAGACGCTGATTTCGGGATTGGCGACCGTCCGCCCCACTGTCCCTTCCAAGCCGCGCGCGATCGTTTCGTTGAGCAAAACGCCGGCCGGCGCCACGCTCATCTTTGCCGTGACGTCGGCGATGAAGTCCTGCGCTGCCGGGCTGTCTTGCAGCAGGATCAAGCCGGGGTTGGTGCAAAACTGCCCCGTGCCCATCGTGATCGAAGCGACCAAGCCCTCGGCGATGTCGTCAGCGCGTTGGGCCAATGCCGCACCCGTGATGACCACTGGATTGACGCTGCCCATTTCTGCGTAAACGGGAACGGGGCGTGGGCGGCTGGCGGCGGCATCGTAAATCGCGCGTCCGCCGCGAAGGCTTCCGGTGAAGCCGACCGCTTCAATGCCATCATGCGCCACCAGCCACTGACCAACATCAATGCCGTTCCCTTGCAGCATGGAGAAGGTGCCGGCTGGGAAGCCACCCGCGGCGACAGCGGCGTTGAAGGCTTGGGCGAACATCTCCGAAGTGGCGGGGTGGCCCGGATGCGCCTTGACCACCACTGGACAGCCGGCCGCCAGCGCCGAGGCCGTATCGCCACCGGCGACAGCGAAAGCGAAGGGAAAATTGCTCGCGGCGAAGATGGCGACCGGACCCACCGGGAACTGCATCTGACGGATAGACGGCTGGCCCGGCTGCTCGGAATTGATGATGGGGCGCAGGTAACTGCCCTCGCGCAGAAACGACCCGAAGGCGCGAAATTGCCCGGTCGTGCGCTCCCGCTCCCCGGTCAAGCGCGGGAGGCCGAGCCCCGTCTCGCGATCGGCGCAATCCAGCAACTCGTCGCCGAGCGCTTCAATCTGCTCCGCGATTTCGTCGAGGAAGTCCGCGATCTTCTCTGAAGAATAGTCGCGAATCTCTGTGAATGCGGCTTCCGCCGCCTCAACCGCGCGCGCTACCTCAGCAGCCGTCGCGTTGTGAAAGGGCAGGTCGGCAGTTTCCTTGCTGCGTGGATTGACGCTGAAGAAAGTTTCTGCGCCCTCGGCCGATGTCTCGCCGGCGATATAGTTGTAGCCCGTCAGTTGCATGGATTACCTCTCAGTCTTAACGGCGACTCTCAAGTCCAATTCGTCAACTATAGCAAAGAATGCGGGCAAATCACATTCGTCGAAATCGATCGTCGGTCGTCGCACGGTGGCGCTGTGTATCGCGCCGTAGCGCTTCATCAAGTGCTTGCGCATGTGCAGCGAATATTCGTGACCCTGGCCCGAGACGGCTCGTGTCATGGGCGCGCCATTCAAGATGATCGCCTCGGCGGCATCGGTTTCGCCGCGCTTCCACTGGTCCCAAGCCGCCAAGAATAGCTCGTTGAAGCCGACGCCCGGGATCAAGCCGGCAGCGCCATTGCGCAATTCTTCGAGCACGGAGATGCCGCCGCCACCGCCGAACATCTTGCGGTCCTCCGGGAGCAGCGGCTTGAGCTCGCGCATTTTCGCCGCCGATCCCGGTCCTTCTAGCTTGTAATACAAAACGTTAGGCGCGCGGTCGGCAATTTCGGCGAGCGCCTCCGCCGGCAGTTCGGTGTGGCGATATTGCGGTATATGGGGCGCTTGCTGGAGGATGATCGGCACATCAGTCGCCTTGCCGAGCGCGACGTAGAATTCCACCAGCGCCCCCGCGCCATTGTCCATCGTGGCCGGCGGCAATGTCATCAAGGCGACTGGCTGATAGTCTGCGAATTGACGCGCTTGCTGCAATGCAACTTCGGTGCTCGCGGGAGCGATGCCGATCACCAAGGGCAGGCCCCTCGCCAACTCGCTCGCGACAATCTCGACCGTCTGCCGGCGCTCATCATCGCTCAGCTTATAGGCTTCGCTGGCGAATCCGTTGATGCCAATCGCGTGGACGCCGCCGTCGACTTCAAAGCGAACAATGTTGCGCAAGCCGTCGGCGTCGATGTCGCCCCTGTCGTCAAAGGGCGTGAACAGAATAGGAGCGATGCCTTCAAGCATGGGCTTCTCCCTGGCGGAAGGAACAGTTGACAGACATAGCCTATCGTATGCCAGTTCGGATTTCCACTGCCTGAATCGTGGGGAAAGTCAGGGGCGGGCGACTCGCAGCCGCGCGTAGACACTGCGGGTCAGTCGCCCCTACAGCGCACTACGTGAATCTGGTTCGTTGAATCTGTGCCGGCGATCAGCGTCGGCGGTCAGTGTCTACGCGACCTGCGCGTTCCTCTGTGCCCTCTGTGTCCTCTGTGGTGAGAAAAACTTGGCTATGTTCGCTAAACGGTCGTCAACTCTCGTGGCGGAACTGGGGAATCTCAACGCGGGCGCCACCATTCATCGCCGACTCGTGCGCGCAGACACCAGCCGCAGTCCAGGCGGCTGTCGTAATCGCATCCGGCCAAGGCGGCCGTTCTTCAATGATGCTGCTGACTAATTCATGCACCAAGTGCGGGTGCGAGCCGCCATGCCCGCCGCCATGCAAGAAAGACAAATGCATCTGCGTTTCGTCGTAGACGCCGCGCTGGGTGAAGCGCGCGATCTCCGGCGGCAGCAAGTCTTGGCGGTCGGGCACGTCGATGCGCTCGGCCGTAATATCGTTGCCGCGCCCCCAATGCGTGACCACCGGCTTCATGCGAAAGACGACCGGCGGCTCGTCTTCGATCTGCTCCCACTCGAATGTCGCCTTCTCGCCGTAAACATTGAAGCTCTCGGTGTAGCCGCGCGCCGTGTGGAAGAGGCTGCGCGTGATCTCGGCCGCTAGCGGCGGATCGCTGTTGAGTTCGTAGATGGCGGTTTCGATCGGGAAGGGATTGCCGTACTGCTCGTGCAATTCGGGGCGCATCACGCCCGAGCCGAAGCAGTGCACCGCCTTCGCTTGCGTCTCCGCCAGCGCTAGAACCGGCGACACCGCATGAGTCGCGTAGTGCATCGGTGGCAAGCCCATCCAATAGGGCGGCCAATATTCCATATCCTGATAATGCGCGCCCCGCAAGAACTGGATGCGGCCGATCTCGCCATTTTTGATCATCTCCTGCACGTGCAGAAAGCGCCGCGTGTAGACCGCCGTTTCCATGCCCATATAGCTTTTGCCGCTCTCGCGCTGAGCCGCGACAATCGAGTTAAGATCAGCGATGCTGGTCGCCATCGGCACCGTGCAGGCACAATGCTTGCCCGCATTGAGAACGGCGACGGACTGCTCGGCATGGACCGGGATCGGCGTGACCAGATGCACAGCGTCGATGCTGTCGTCGGCGAGCACCTCATCCAGGTCGAGGACGCGCTTCTCGACTTCAAAGCGGTCGCCGATTTTTTGCAGGACTTCGGGATCGGAATCGCAGATGGTCAGGCTTTCGACATTGGGATGATGCTGGAAGATGGGCACGAATTCAGCGCCGAAGCTGAGCCCGGCGAGGGCGACGTTGATTCTGCGAGATGCGGTCATGGTTGTTATTCCCGTGCTACGTTAAATGAATCGGGCGAGTCACCGCCTCGCCCCTACAATGTCCATATATATCGGAAAATGTAGGAGCGACCCTTGGGTCGCCCTCTAGTATCCCATAATCTGTCTTCCCGCTACCCCTGCACCGCGCCTAAGGTGATGCCTTCCACCAACTGCCTCTGCGTCAGCATCAGCAGCGGCACCAGCGGAAGCAAGACAAACATGCCGGCGGTCGCCACCAAATCGAGATTGCTCGATTGGTAATCGGCTTCGCGCGGCGGAATGGTATACAGTTTCGTCGTCAGCACTTGGGTATCGGGCGATGTCGACAGGGTGAAGACGAAGAGGAATTCGTTCCAGCCGCCGATGAAAAGCAGCAGGAAGCTGACGAAGACGCCCGGCATGGCGATGGGCATGATGATGCGGAAGAGCGTCATGAAGCGCCCGGCGCCATCAATCGCGGCCGCGTCATCCAGCTCGCGCGGGATGGCGTTGAAATAGGCGAATTGCAGCAGTGTCGCCAACGGCATGCCGCCAGCGGTGAAGACGAGTATGAGTCCGATATGCGTATCGAGCAGGTTGAACTGAAGATAAGCGATGAAAATGGGTCCCAGCGTGACCATGGCCGGAACCGCCATGCTGGCGACCAGCAGACTGTACATCAATGTGCGCCCGCGGAAGCTGCCGCGGCTGAAAGCGTAAGCCGCCATCGCGCCCAGCATCGTCGCGGCCAAGCCCGAGCCGCCGGCCAAAATAAGCGTGTTGCGCAAGGTCAGCCAGAAATCCCAAGCGCGCGCCATGAAGGGGTAGTTCTCCAGGGTCGGGTAGCGGGGAATAATCGTCGGCGGGATGCGGTTGACCTCGCCGACTGACTTGAATGAGGTAAGCGCCATAAACAGCACAGGAAAAACCAGGCCGACCAAGACGATGACCAGCAGGGTGTATAGCAAGGCATTACGTAGACGCCGCCGCTGATGAATCATCAGATCTCCCGCGAACGATACAAGAGCCAGGCGAAAATGGCGCCGATGACGATGGTCAACAAAAGCAGCACGATATTGACCGCCGAGCCGTAGCCGTAGCGCAGCTGCTGGAAAAAGCGTTCGAAGGTATAGAGCGCCAGGGTCTTGGTGGCGCTGCCCGGTCCGCCGCGCGTCAAGCCATAAATCTGCTCGAAGGTCTGCACCTCGGCCATGGCGCGCAGCAGCAGCACAAGGTAGATGGCTGGCTTGAGCAAGGGAAGCGTCACATACCAGAAACGCTGCAGGGTATTGGCGCCGTCGACAGCGGCCGCCTCCAATACTTCTTTGGACAGCGAGCCGATCGCCGCCATGAAGATCAGCGCGACCCAGGAGACGTTCTTCCACACCGTCATCACAATCACGGAGAAGCGGGCCGTTTCGGCATCGCTCAGCCAGCGCACGGCGGCGTTGCCAAAGCCAAGCTCTTGCAGGATCGCGTTCAGAATGCCGCCGTCTTCGAAGTATAGAATCCGAAAGGCGACCGCCGCCAGCATGGGCGCGACCACCCAAGGCAGCAGCATGATGAAATTGCTCAGCCAGCGCAGGCGCAGGTTCTGCATCAGGAGCACGGCGATGCCCAAACCGATGACGGTTTCCGCCACCGCGGAAGCGCCGGTGTAGAGCAGGGTCCAGCCCAGGCTGCCGATCAGCGTGGCGTCACGCGTGAGGCTCTCGTAGTTGCGCAGGCCGATGTATTTCCCGCCCATGATGGTGCGATTGGTGAAGCTGATGAGCACCGTCTGGATGATGGGAATGACGGTATAGATCATGCGCAACAGAAATGCCGGCAGCACCAGCACATAAAAAACAGCATATCGGCTGGCGAATATATCTTGCAGGCGGCTCTGCGGCGCTGACGTTGCTTTGGCTTGCGCCATTACAGTTTTCCTGTGGCTCGGTCCCAAGTCACGCAGGGGCGGTATTCTACCCCTCCCCCCAGCCCCCTCCCCAACACCTTAGGGAGGGGGAGCGCCGCGGGCGAAGATGGTAGTCTCTTTCCATATCCGTACGATGTAGCGTAGCGATACCCGTGGCGAGTTTCTCCGCAAGTCTCCCCCCATAGCTAAGGGGTCGTGTAGACACTGACCCGTCGGGGGAGATTTAGAGGGGGGTGAAGAGCGCCCTATTCCGCTTGCCTGATGATCGTGTGCTCTTCTTGCAGCCACTGGAAGGCTTGGTCTACATTGCGTTCGCCAGAGAGGATCGACTCCCCGAGCTGGTCAAACATCGACCAGAGCTGCGACACTTGCGGATTGTTCACAATCGGATAGCGGAATTGCGCCCCCTGCGTGATCTCGCCCCAAGACGGATTCTGCAGGTTCAGGATTGGGATCTGGGCGACGACCTCTTCGTCTTCAAAGAGCGACTTCAAGCCGGGCATGACATTCTGGAGCGCGACGGCTTTCAGTTGGTCGTAAGAACCCAGGAACTCAAGCACTTCTCTCGCTTGCTCACGCTTTTTCGAGGCGGTTGGGATCGAATAGCCCCAGCCATGGATCAGCAGGCTGTCGTTGGCGGGACCCATCGGGAAGCGGCCCCACGCGAGATTGTCCTCGGTCACGGAGGTATCAACCGTACTGGTGATATTGTTATACATACCTTCGTAACCCCAAACCATGCCCGCTTTGCCCCCGGCCATCAGCCCGATGACCTCGTTCCAGCCTTCGTTGATGGTGGATGGCGGCGTGATTTCGTAGTCGTTGACCCAGTCGTACATCCACTGGAGCGCGGCTCTGGTGGCGTCGTCATCGAGCGCCTGCAGATCGGCGCCCGTATGGTGCAGCGCCAACAGCACGGTATTGAAGGCGTGCCCCCCGCCGCCCAGTGGACGCCAGCCCCAAACGCCGGCTTCCTGGTCGGTGGCTGCCAACCCGCTGGAAATGAAGTCTTCCCAAGTCGCTGGGTGTTCCGGCACCAGGTCGGTGTTGTAGAAGAAGGGCGTGGCGCCCATGAAGTAGAAAATTCGGAAAACACCGCCCATCGCATTGTCCAAGACGTTTACGCTATCGGTGAGGTCATCGGCATTGTCGGTATAGGCATTCAAATCGCTCAGGTCGAGCGCCCAGCCATTGATGCCATACATGCCGCCCAGCAGGTCATCTAGGAACATGATGTCGGCGTGGGAATAACCGGTTTGACCCCAGAGCGTGTACTTCTGCATCACGTCGCTCCAGCTCCCCGTTGGCAAACCCTCCTGAATGATCTTAATCCCGGTCGCTTCCTCAGCCGCTTCATACTGCGACTCCCGGAATTCCCCGCCCCAGCCGACGAGGTTGATCTCGTGGTTGTCGGCGCGGACGATGTTGGGGAAGTGCGGCAACAGCGAGCTGGCCGCGACCGCGCCCGCCCCCCTCAAGAAATCACGGCGTGATATGTTTTTGACCTTATTCATTTCTAACTCCTTCTAAAAAATGATCGAGAACCGATAAACTATTGCCTCAGCGCCGATTCTATCCCCCCTTGGCGAAAAAGCAAAATATTCTACAAGTACTTAAGAATCTGTAGCGGCGACGTATGTGTCGCCCGCCTCCCACGCCAATGTCTGTCTGTCGAGGCGACCCTTGCGTCGCCCACCTGCCAAAGATGTGTTGTTTGGGCGAGACAAGTCTCGCTCCTACAAGGCCGCTAGATTAGCGTGACATGCGATGGAGCACGATGCTCCTTGGTGATCTCACATAAACTCGGTGCACTCGGTGGTAAAATTTCAACTGTTTGCTTGCATTTACTTCTATGGTTAAATTTTAGAAATCAGCAGGAGTGAGCAAATCGATGAAAGCCCTGACCCTCCGCGCCGAATGGGCGCCCAAACCCGGCTACGAAATGTCCGCTAGCGAGCGTGAACTGCGCCGCCCGCGCAACGGCAATATGACATGGATGTCGCCCAGGCTTGAGCTGGGCGATGTGCCCGACCCGCAGCTCGAGCCCGATCAGGCGCTGCTGGAGGTGGCGGCGGTCGGCATCTGCGGCTCCGACATGCACATGTACGAAGCCGGCGCCGATGGCTATATGGTCTATCCCGGCCTGGTGCACACGCCCAACATCCTTGGCCACGAGTACGCCGGCCGCATCGTCGAGCTCGGCAGCGATGTGCAGGGCTTGAGCGTCGGCGATCTGGTCGCGGTCGAGGAAATCCAGTGGTGCGGCGTCTGCACCGCTTGCCGGCGCGGCTTCGTCAATCATTGCCTCGATATCGAAGAGACTGGCTTCACCATCCCCGGCGCCATGGCGCAATACCTGCCCGTGCGCGCCAAATATTGCTGGAAGCTGGACGAAGTCGCCGAGCGCTACGGCGAAGAAGAAGCGCTGGTCATGGGCGCGATGGTCGAGCCCACTGGCGTTTCCTATCAAGGGCTGTTCAATCGCCTGCGCAACTGGCAGCCGGGCAACAACGTCGTCATCTTCGGCGCCGGACCGATCGGGCTGGCGGCGCAAGCGCTGGTCATCGCCGCGGGAGCAGGGCAGGTCATCATGTTCGACCCGTCCGCCAGCCGCCGCGATATCGCCATGAATATGGGCGCGTCGGCCGCGCTGGACCCGGTCGGCATCGATCTCGACGAGGTGATCATGGGGCATACTTTCGGGCGTGGCGTCGACTACGTGGTGGAATGCGCCGGTTTCGCCGATAAGACCATCGAGCCGCTCGACCGCTGCCTGGCGGTCAATGCCTCCATCATCGATATCGGCATGGGCGGCGATAACCCGACCGTGCCCGTCGTCGCCTACAAGCGCATGGGCGTGCAGTACGCCGGTTCGCTCGGGCACGCCGGCGGACCCTTCATGCATGTGATCCGGCTGATGGCGGCCGGCAGAATCGACATGCGCAAGATGGTCAGCGCGCGCCTGCCGCTGGACGACGCCCTGGCCGCCTTCAAGCGCCTCGAAAGCCGCCAAGACGCCAAGATCATCCTGCAGCCGAACTAGGCTAACGGGGCGCACTCATGGGCGACTGGATTCTAATCATCGGCGGCATCGTCTTTTGGATCCTGGCGGGACTTTGCGCGTACCGGCGCGATCTCGTCTGGCGCCTCTATTCGCTGGAACCGCGCTGGAGAATAGACAACCCTGAACGGACCGAGGCCTGGGACGCCAAGACGCGGCGCTCGGCGCTGATCTTCGCGTTGCTAGGTGTAGTCTTTGTGGCGCTGGGCTTGGTGATATGATGGGCGAGTCACCGCCGGCGGTCAGTGTCTACGCGACCTCGCCCCTACGTCTTAACCGCGCCCAAATTGTGATACAAGCGCACGGCCGCTTCCAGCGATGTATAGAAGCTGTCCAACTTCAAATACTCATTGGGCGAGTGGATGCCCTCGCCTTCGCCATAGGCAAATGCGGTTATCGGCAAGCCGATCAAGCGATTGAATACGCCCAGAATCGGGATGGACCCGCCGGTGCGGACGAGCTGCGCCCGTTTCCCCACCGTCGCTTCAATTGCCGATTGCACCGATTCCAGCCAGGGACCGTCGGTGACCAGCTCGAAATACCATGCGAGCTCGCCGAGATTGCACTCGACATTGACCGTATCGGTCGCGAATCCTTCGACATATTCCTTGAGCGCCTCCGCGATTTCCGGCGGGTCTTGATCGGGCGCCAGCCGCATGGTGATTTTGAAGCCGGCTTCCGCTGGAATGATCGTCTTGTTGCCCGCACCTTGATAACCACCCCACATGCCGGTGATGTCACAGGTGGGGTAGACGGTGGCGCGCTCGGCGGCCGGCGCGATTGTATCGCCCCAGAAGCGCTCGACGCCGGCGCCCTCCAACAGCGCCTCTTCCTGAAAGCCGGCGTCGATGCGCGTCTTGTCCAGCGCGTTCGCTTCTCGCACTCTGTCGTAATAGCCGGGCACCTGAACGCGTCCGTCATCGTCATGGAAGGCGCCGATGATGCGGCCGGCGACATGCAGCGGATTCTGCACCAAGCCGCCGTAAAGCCCGGAGTGGATATCGGCTTTTGGCCCAGTTACCCGGACTTCGGCGGTGACCATGCCGCGCCCGCCATAGTAGAGCCGTGGATCATCAGGTGCGAAATCGCCATCGCAATTCAGCAGCACGTCCGCTTTGAGCCGCGCCTCGTTCGCCTTGACGAAGGCTTCTATGCTGGGCGAGCCCGATTCTTCTTCGCCCTCAAACATGATCTTGACATTGACCGGCAACGCGCCATTTGTGCGGAGCAGCGCCTCGAAAATCTTGAGATTGCCCCAAACGCCGGCTTTATTGTCGCTGGCGCCGCGCGCGAACAACTTTCGCCCTTTGATGACGCCCTCAAAAGGTTCCGTTTCCCAAAGCGGCAGCGGATCCACCGGCTGCACATCGTAATGCGCGTAGACCAGCACGGTCGGCTTGTCGGCGCCGGCTTTGAGCCATTCGCCGTAAACGACCGGATAGCCAGCTGTGGCGATCGCCTCGCAATTGTCGAAGCCCAATGTCTCGAGTTGCTCCACGATCCAGTCGGCGCAGGCGCGCACATCGTCCGCATAAGCCGGGTCCGCGCTGATGGAGGGAAAGCGCAGCAGCGCCTTGTAATCTTCCATCATCTTATCTTGCGTTTCTTGCAGATAATCGATTGTGCTCTGGATGCGTTCCGCCATTCTGATCCCTCTTTACATGTCCGTAACCTGCCGACAATCATAACGCAATGGTGTGAATAATGCGGCAGCGAAATCAGGCCCTTGTCCACAACTGCTGAGTACTTTGCTTGCGCCAGCCCCAGAGTGGCGAGAGCGGTGAAAACAGATGATGCACGGATTTAACTCATTCCTGTATGACAACCTCTCGGTGCTCTTGTTACCCTCGGTGTGCTCGGAGATAAAGAAACAAGTGCAGTGCTCGATGCAAGAACATATCCACATATTCGCCTCGCCTCATTCCGTTAAGCACTCCTTTAGATTTTCAATCTACGCTAAAATGAACGGCGAAACTAGCGCATAGAACGGCGTGGAAATGACTGCGAAAAAACGGAACATTCTGGTCGTAGACGACGAACGCACGATCCGCGAAGTGGTGCGGCGATACCTCGAGCTGGAGGGCTTCGCCGTCACCGAGGCCGAGACGGGACCCCAAGCCTTGTCCATTCTGCAGGACAGCCGCCCCGACTTAATTGTGCTCGATATCATGCTGCCCGGCGTCGACGGCTTTTCCATCACGCGGCGCCTGCGTCAGGCCGATGATTACGGCGCCTTGGCGATTGATGGCGATATTCCCATCATCTTGCTCACGGCGCGCACGAACGAGGTCGATCGCGTGGCCGGGCTGGAGCTGGGCGCGGACGACTATGTCACCAAGCCCTTCAGCCCACGCGAACTGGTGGCCCGCGTGAAGACGGTGCTGCGGCGGACGACCGCGGCCGAAGCCGAAAGCGAAAGCCCGGTCGAGATTGGCGCTTTGTCACTCGATCCGCGCAGCCGTTCGGTCAGCGTGGACGGCGGTGGCGTCTCGCTGACGGCCAAAGAGTTTGATCTGCTCGCTTTTCTGCTGCGCCATCCGCGGCAGGTGTTTACGCGGCAGCAACTGCTGGACAAGGTCTGGGGCTACGAATTTTATGGCGACGAAAGCACAGTGACGGTTCACGTGCGGCGCCTGCGGGAAAAGCTGGAGCCAAACCCGAGCAAGCCGAGTTACATCCAGACGGTCTGGGGCGTGGGCTACAAGTTTGAAGCGCCCTCCGCTTCTTAGCAGGCAATGTCTGCTGTGAGGATTCTGGCCTTCTATGGATTTCATCTATATTTTGTGTTTTCGGGAGTTGCGACGAGGAAATGCAAATGATGGCCCTTTGCATGCAACTCTCGAAATAATGAAGACCGTGTACGGGCGAGCCGGTGGCTCGCCCACGAATGCTGCTCTTTTGCTTCCACTATTTCGAAAACCCCATTGGCTTCTTCCGCAGTGTACTTGGTGGTTCATGAACCGGCTGCCCACAGATCCTAAAAGTCCCGAATAGCGAAAGTAATTGAGACGATGCGCGTGGATCAGAGACTATACCAGAACCCCCTCATCATTTTCCTCATCGTTTTGCTGATTCCGATTGCCGGCGCCTTGTTTAGCGAGTTGGTCATGTTTGACTTGCCCGGCAATGAGGTGCAAGATCTGATGGCATTCATGACTGTCACCGGCCTGACCAGTTCGCTGCTGTCCTATGCCTTTTATCGGCTGGGCGTCTTGGAATGGTTTCGCAGTTTGCGCTGGGCCATCTGGATGGTGATCGCGCTGCTGGTATTGATGATCTTTCTCAACGTATGGGTCATCGCCCGCTTCACATTCATTCAGAACCATTACCTGACGCTGACCTCGGTCTTGCTGGTATTCGCCGGGCTTTCCGCGCTGACTATCGGTTTCTTTGCGTCCAAGACCATGACCGACCGCCTCAGCAAGTTGAGCGACGCCACGCGCTCGCTGGCGGGCCGAGACTTTGCCATCCGCCTCAAAATCTCCGGCAATGACGAAATCGCGCAGTTGGCCGATACATTTAACGCCATGGCGCAGAATCTGCAAGAAGTCGAGGAACAGAAGCGGCAGCTGGAGCAAACGCGCCGCGACCTGACCGCCTGGGTTTCGCACGATCTGCGCACGCCGCTGACGTCAATCCGCGTGATGATCGAGGCCATGCTTGATGGCGTGGTCGCCGATGACGAGACGGTGCATCGCTATCTGGATAACAGCCGTGTCGAAATCGAACACCTTAGCGGTTTGATCGATGATCTGTTTGAGTTGGCGCAGCTTGATGTCGGGCATCTGCAGATTCGTATTCAGCGCGCCTCGATTCGCGATCTGATCTCGGATACGCTCGGCAGCATGCGGCTGGAGGCCGACAGGCGCGGCATCGAGCTGAACGGCGAAGTTGCCGATGATGTCGATATGATCCGGATGGCGCCGGACAAGATTCAGCGCGTCTTGACCAATCTGGTCGACAACGCCATCAAATACGCCGAAAGCGGCGAGCGCGTCACTCTGCGCGCCTGGCAAAGCGGCGACGAGATCCGTATCGATATTCACAATAGCGGGTCTTATATCCCTGAGGATGTCTTGCCCCGTCTGTTTGAGAGCTTTTATCGCGGCGAGGGCTCGCGCAAACGTGGCGACGATGGCGGGCGCGGAACCGGCCTGGGACTGGCCATCGCCCGCGGCTTCATTGAAGCGCATGGCGGGCGCATCTGGGCCACGAGCGTTCAATCGCAGGGAACCACGTTTAGCTTCTCGCTGCCGCAAGCCGCCGAATGAGACCGCGCTGGCGGGCCAATCTCAGAAAGGATCGACAGTGCAAAACAATCGCATTAGACTGATAACCCGCGAAATGGCGCCCGCCGAGCTTGAGGCGATTTATGAACGCGCCGACAGTCTTGATCTCGATGGCGAACTGCCGGGACCCACATTATTTGCCGATCAAGTACGCGCCCTGGCGCATCATCCGGCCCTGCTTCAGTCCTTGACCAAAGTGTATGAGGCCTTTGCCGAATCGCTTTCGGTCGAGCGCAAGCTGCTGGAACTGGGCGTGCTTATCTGCTCGCGCGTGAACGCCTGCGACTACTGTTTGCAGCATCACGCGCCGCTGGCGCAGGCCGCGGGCTTGAGCAAGATCCAGCTTAGGCGCATCGAATCAGGCGATTGGCGCGAACAGCGCAATTTGTGGAGCAACGAGGAATGGCTGGTCATCCTGTATGCCGAGCAGTTGACGCGCGAGCCCTACAAAATCACGAATGATTTCTTCGCCGAGTTGCGCAATTGCTTTGATGACCGTCAGATCGTAGACATGACGATGCGCTTCGCCCTCTGCTCGGCGTGGAACAAGTTTAATGATGCGCTGCGATTAAACACGGAGTTGGCGTTCCAACACGCATTTGCTGAATTGATGGTCGCAGACTGATCGAGCCGCTCGTCCCTCACTCAACGATGCGATAGCACGCGTCCAGGCGCCATTCCACCAATTCAATCCCGTGCCGCTGCATGAATTCGCGCGAGGGCGCGCTGTGCTCCCAGGAAGCGCCGATGATCACCTTGGGGATTTGATAGCGCACGATCGCCCCGGCGCACATCAAACAGGGAAAGGCGGTGGTGTAGAGCACGGTGTCGGCATAGCTCTCCTGCAAGCCGGCCGCTTTGATCGCTTCCATTTCACCGTGGCTGAGCGGGTCGTTGTTCTGGATCATCATATTGCGTCCGCGCCCGATGACTTCCCCAGCCCTAACCAGCGCCGCGCCGAACGGACTGCCGCCTTCCGCTTTGGTAGCGTAGGCTTCTTCAATCGCTATCGCCATGAACTTGTCCATATTGCCTCTCCCTCGCGCTTCCGCTTCCCGTGAATGGGAACATGACTGGACGCGTCCAGCCCCCCCTAGTCAGATGATACCGCTTTAAGTTCGCGATTTTAAGGCGCCTGCCGCGAATGAATTCTGTGCTATAATGACAATACTGACCAGTCAGTATTGTGAGTTTTCATGGCAGAACCAAGCACAGACTTCCGCTCCACCCGCGATCGCATCCTCGACGCGGCGATGAACATTTTCAGCGCCAAAGGCTTTCACGATACCAAGCTGGATGAAATCGTCGCCGAGGCGAGCATCAGCAAGGGCTCCATCTATTTTCATTTCCCCAACAAGGAGAAGCTCTTCATCGCCCTGGTGGATCAATTCGCCGATGTCATTGAACGCCGCGCCCGTGAAGCGATTGGACAAGAAGCGCAAGGCATGGTCCGCGTCCGCGCCGCGCTTGCAGCAGTGCTAGAGACTTTCGGCAAGTACCGACTTCCGGCCAAGCTGCTCTTGGTGCAAGCCGTCGGTTTGGGCACGGTCTTTGAGCGCAAGCGCATGGAAGTCACCGACCGATTTGCGCTTCTGATTCAGACATATCTTGATGAAGCAGTCGCCGATGGGTCAATTGCGCCGGTGAACACGCATATCGTTTCGCACGCTTGGATGGGCGCCATCTACAGCGTCGTGATTCAGTGGGTCTATACCGGGGAACCGAGTCAAGACGAGATCATGGAAGCATTGCTGCCGCTGCTGCTGAAGAGCGTCGGCTATTAGGATTGAGAAATGGATTCCAGCGCCACTCTGGATGTGGCGATCAATCGGCGCTACGGCCGCTTGCTCAGTTGCAGCGCTCCCTGCGCTGGCATCAGTTTCGCCGGATTTCTGGCGGCGGCTGCGGGCGGCGCGCGCTTCTACTGGGAAGAGCCGAATGGCGCTTTCGCCTTCGCTGGCGCCGGTACGGCTGTCGAATTGATGGCATGGGGACCCGAGCGTTTCAAACGGATCGCCGTGGACGCGCGAGAGCTATTCGAGGGCGCGCGCCATGAAGGCGACGACAATCCACTTAGCGGTCCCCGCCTGCTCGGCGGCTTTGCTTTCCGCAACGATTTCACGCCCGATAACACTTGGTCGATATACAGTCCCGCCTTCTTCGTGCTCCCACATTATCAGCTGGTGAGGGACCGGGACATGATGTGGCTGACGATCAATGCGCAGATTCCGCCGGAGGAATCGCCAGAGTCGCTGATACCAGATCTAACAGCCGCGCTCGAACAAAAGATCGCGCAGCTGAAGGCGGCGCAAGCATCCATGGACGCGGATGAGCAGAGCGCGCTCATAGGCGTCGACTATCCAATGCGTTATCCGACTTGGGAAAGCATCATTAGCGACGCGACCGAGCGCATTCGCGCTGGCGCCCTGCGAAAAGTGGTCTTGGCGCGCGCCGCCGAATTGCGTTTCGAGTCGCCGGTAAAACTGCTGCCGATCTTGTGTCACTTGGCGGCGCAGTATGCCGACTGCTATCGCTTCCTCTTCGAGCCGCGTCCGCGTTACGCCTTTTATGGCGCCTCGCCCGAGCTGCTTGCCTCGACGCGTGGTCGCGCGCTCGAGACAATGGCACTGGCCGGCAGCGCCGCGCGCGGCGATAACGATGAGGCCGATCGGCGCCTGGGCGATATGCTGCTCGGCAATGCCAAGGAGCGTACTGAGCATGAGATCGTGGTCGAAAAAATGCGCGACCGCCTCGCGCCGATGACAGAATCGCTGGAAATCAGCCCAACGGCGCTCTTGAAATTGAGCAATATACAGCATATCAACACACCGATCCGCGGGACGCTCAAGCGGAAGAACGGCATACTGCCGCCGGTTGAGGCATTGCATCCGACGCCCGCTTTGGGCGGCGATCCGCGGCCCGATGCCTTGCGACTGATCCGTGAGCTGGAGCCGATTCCGCGCGGCTGGTATGGGGCGCCGGTCGGCTGGATTGATTCGAGTCTCGATGGACAGTTCGCTGTCGCCATTCGTTCCGCCGTTGCCCAGGAGTCGCGCGCCTGGATTTACGCCGGCGCCGGCATTGTGGCAGAGAGCACGCCTGATCTTGAGTGGGCGGAGACCGAACTCAAATTCCGCCCCATGCTTGATGCGCATGGAGTGATTTGACCACCGAGTACACCGAGGAAAGCTCTGCTGATCGGATTGAAAAAGAGGGATTGCATGTATAGGCACGACGATCTGACACATGAAATAATCGGCGCGGCGATGGACGTTCATAGTGAGATGGGAGCAGGGCTAATCGAGCAAATCTACGAAAACGCGATGTGTGTCGAACTTACTAAGCGCGGAATACGATATCAGAAACAGGTGCGTGTGCCTGTGCAATACAAGGGCGTAGCGGTCGGCGACTTGTACGCTGATCTCGTAGTCGAAGGCCGGGTGATTGTGGAGTTAAAATCGGTCCGCGAATTGGCTCCTATCCATCAAGCGCAACTGACTACTTATCTGAAACTGTCAGGAATCAAGACTGGCCTGCTCATCAACTTCAACGTTGTATCTCTGAAAAAGGGCGAACGACGCTTCAGCGTATAACAGATTCTCGACGTCCTCGGTGACCTCGGTGTACTCGGTGGTGAAATACAAGACTACCATGCCCAATCCAAACACACTTTACGCCAATACATTCGTTGACGCCCTGATTGCGTGCGGCTTGAGACGCGTTTGCCTGGCGCCTGGCTCGCGGCATACGCCACTCGTGCTCGCGCTGGCGCGGCATCGTCAGGATATCGAGATTTACTCCCATCTGGACGAACGCAGCGCCGCTTTTTTCGCCTTGGGGCTGGCGATTGGTTCATGCGAGCCGGCCGCAGTGGTCTGCACCTCCGGCTCGGCGGCGGCCAACTTCTTCCCGGCGATTGTGGAGGCGCATCAATCGCGCGTCCCCCTCATCGTGCTAACGGCTGACCGCCCCCCTGAATTGCGAGCCAGCGGCGCCAACCAGACCATCGACCAAATCAAGCTCTACGGCGATTACGCTGACTGGTTCTATGATGCGCCGCTGCCGGAAGCGGACCCGCCCCCGGTTGCGTTGCGGAATTTAAGGTCGCTGGCGGCGCGCGCTTATGATATCGCGGCATCGCAGCTTGGCGTCGTACATATCAACTTTCCCTTCCGCAAGCCGTTTGAACCGACTTCCGATGACATGTTGGAAATCGACCGCAGCGCGCCCGCCCGGTTCAGCGCGCTATCGTCTGGCGGAAGCGCTGAATTGGCGGCGCTGCTAACTGATGACCTGCTGAGCCGCAGAGGTTTGATCTATTGCGGTCACGGCACTTGCCGCAGCGATGCCGAATGGAGAGCGCTGACGCCGTGGATATCGCGCCTGTCGCTTTCGACCGGCTATCCCGTCTTGGCCGAATCCACCGCTAACCTGCTTGGATTCGGATACCCGTTTAACAGTGCCACCCTTGGTTTCATGGCAGCACCCGTTGTCGACTTCTCACAAGCCGAGGTAGTCATCCGCTTTGGCGCGCCGCCGCTGAGCAAGCCGATGCAAGACTTCCTTGCGGATCGTGAGTTGGCATACCATATCTACTGCAGCCGCACAGGCGAATGGGCGGACGATACGCATGGTATCACACACCATTTGACCATTGATCCCAACTCCGTTTCGCAGTTTGATTGGAACGACATTCCACCGGTGCAATTCCAGGACTGGCGCAGCCACATGTGGAAGATATGGCAAATCTCCCGCAAGGCAATGGCTGAGGAAATCGCAAAGGGCGACTACTTCGATGGCGCCGTACTATTTGATGCAATCGATCTCATGCCACTGGACAGCGCAATATTCGCTGGCAACAGTTTACCGGTGCGGCATCTGGAGCAGTTTGGCTTGCCGGGCGCGAAGCCCCCATTCGCCTATGCCAACCGAGGCGCCTCGGGCATCGACGGCAATGTCTCGACCGCATTGGGCATCGGCGCGGCGCGCAAAGGCAAACCGCTGGTGGCCGTCCTGGGCGATATCACCCTCTATCACGATATGAATGGCTTGCTGGCGATCAAGCGCTGCGGCGTCCCGCTGACGATTGTGCTGCTCAACAACGAGGGCGGGGGCATCTTCCACCGCCTGCCGATACGGGAGTTTGAACCGGCGTTCAGCGATTATTTCTTCGCTGCGCATGGACTGGACTTCGCCCAGGTTGCCGCGCTCTACGATCTGAATTACATTCGCGCGGATGATCGCGCTTCGTTTCGGCGTGCCTTCAGCGAGTCGGTCGGCGGAACAACCTCGACCTTGATTGAAGTGCGCACCGATGCCGCCGCTGATCTCAAGCGCCGGAACGATATCATGGCGGCCGTGCATGAGAATCTGAAATCGCTACTGTCGTAGGGGCGACTCTGTGTGTCGCCCGCAAGTGGCGCAATGAATGCCAATTCGCACGACGGCTAAGAACGACTGACAAGAGGAGACCACCAATGGTAACGAGCAAAAAAGAGGGTGCGAGGATCACAAGCCGGGACTTGATGCGGCTGGCCGATTGGCGCGAGGTGAAGGCTTACGACGACATCACCTATCACAAGGCGGATGGGATCGCGCGCATCGCCTTCGACCGCCCGGATATCCGCAATGCCTTCCGTCCCCAGACGATTGACGAAATGACCGAGGCGCTGCTCCATGCCTGGCACGATGGCGAGGTCGGCGTCTTGTGGATCACAGCCAATGGTCCCAGCAGCAAAGATGGCGTCTGGTCATTCTGCGCTGGCGGCGATCAGAAGGTGCGCGGGCATTCCGGTTATGTCGGCGATGATGGCGTGCCCCGCTTGAATGTCTTGCAGCTGCAACGCTACATCCGCAACATTCCCAAGCCGGTGATCGCCGTTGTGCCCGGTTACGCAATCGGCGGCGGTCACGTGCTGCACGTTTGCTGTGACCTGACCATTTCCAGCGATAACGCCATCTACGGCCAGACCGGTCCCATCGTCGGCAGTTTTGACGCTGGCTTCGGCTCGTCGTTTTTGGCCGCGCATATCGGGCAGAAAAAGGCGCGCGAAATCTGGTTTCTCTGCCGTCAATACAGCGCGGCTGAGGCTGAGGCGATGGGCATGGTGAACACGGTTGTGCCCCTGGCTGAATTGGAGAAAGAGGCGTTGCAGTGGTCGCGCGAAATCCTGAGCAAGAGCCCGATCGCGCTGCGTTTCATCAAAGCCGGCTTGAACGCCGAATTGGATGGGCAGACTGGCGTGCAAGTGCTGGCGGGCGACGCCACCATGCTCTTCTATATGACCGAAGAAGGTAGCGAAGGCAAGAATGCCTTCCTTGAAGGGCGCCCGCCGGACTTCAGCAAATTCCCGCGCCGGTCCTGAGCGAGTCTTGAAATTGGCATAGCGAGGGAAGGATCAGCGTGAGCGACTTCCAGCGTCCCCTGAATCCCGATCCAAACAAGGTCTTCTTCGCGGTCGAACACAGCGGCTGGACCTTCGCCGATGTCAATCGTTATGTGGCGCTCACCTGTGAGACGATTCTGAGCCACGCCGCGCTCGAGCCCGAGGACAGAGTTGCAATTCTGATGCGGAGGCCCGTGCCCTTTGCGCTGACGATGCTGGCGCTAATGCGGATGCGCGTCGTATCCGTGCCGCTGAACACGCGGCTTACCGCTGGCGAGCTCGCCTGGCAGGTGAAGAATGCCGATTGCCGCCTGGTGATTTGGGAAAGTGAAACGCAGGCGCTGACCAGCGCGATAGACGCGCGAGTTTTTGAGTTGCCAACGATAACTGTGCATGATCGCCGTACCAGGTTTGACGACTGGGGCACAATGCGCTTCAATGATGATTTCGCCATCATCCATACATCGGGCACGACCGGCAAACCTAAAGCGGCAACGCTGACGGCCGGCAACATTTGGCACAGCGCATTGGGCGCGGCCCTAATGCTAGCAACGCAGCCGAATGAGCGCTGGCTTTGCGTCTTGCCGCTCTATCACGTCGGCGGTTTGAGCATCATCCTGCGCTCCCTGATACACCACACCGCGATCGAGTTTGGTCCGACAGCGCCATTCAATGTGCAGGAGACCAATCGCGTCCTCAGCGCGAATCCGATCACGCTGGTCTCGCTGGTGCCGACCATGCTGCAGCGCCTGCTCGATGCCAAGACGAGAACCTGGAATCCACAGTTGCGCCTGATCTTGCTCGGCGGCGAAGCGCCATCAACCGAACTGCTCACCCGGTGCCAAGCCGAAAATCTACCTGTCGCGACATGTTACGGGCTTACGGAAACAGCCTCCCAAGTCGCGACCGCCTTGCCTGACTTGGTGTATCAGAAACCCGGTACGGTGGGCAAAGCGAAAATGACCGCTCAATTGCGCATCATTGACGAGCAGGGCAGTGACGCCGCGCCCAAGGTTCCCGGCGAAGTCCTGGTCAGAGGCGGCAGCGTCATGCGCGGCTACTACAATGACCCGGCCGCTACGGCGCAAGCGCTGCGCGATGACTGGCTGCATACCGGCGACATCGGCTATTTGGACGAAGACGGCGATTTGTTCATCCTGCAGCGGCGCGAGGACCTCATCGTCAGCGGCGGCGAGAATATTTACCCGGCCGAGGTGGAGCGGGTTCTGCGCTCGCATCCGCTGGTGGCGGAGGCGGTCGTATTCGGCAGGCCCGATGCGCAGTGGGGCCAGCGTGTGGTAGCGCTGGTTCAATCTGTCGGCGGCGCTTCAATATCGCATGACAGTATCGGCCGATTCCTGCGCGAGCGCTTGGCCGGTTACAAAATCCCGCGAAAGATCGTCTTCGTCGATAGCGTGCCGCTTACCGCATCGGGCAAGATTCAGCGCCGTGAAGCGCGGCGGATCTTTGATGACGCCATTTCACGCCGCACGTAGCGGGCATCGCTACCACGTTGAGATAGGCGGCGCCGGCGATCCGCTGGTGCTGTTGCATGGGTTCAGTGGCGCCGCCGCGAGCTGGCGCGCGGTTTCTAAGCGCCTCGCCGATTGCTGTCAGTGCTTCGCCATTGATCTGCTTGGCCATGGCCGGAGCGATGCGCCAGCCGACGCGGCGCGCTACCGGATGAAGTCTGTCGCTGCTGACATCGTTGATTTGCTCGACGAGCTAAAGTTGACGAAGCCGAATCTGCTCGGCTATTCGATGGGCGGGCGGCTGGCGCTTTACCTGGCGCTGGAATTTTCGGAGCGATTTGGCGCCTTGATCCTGGAGAGCGCTTCGCCCGGCTTGGCTGATGACGGCGCGCGGGCGGAAAGGCGCCGCCGGGACCTTCGCCTGGCTGAGATGATTGAGAAAGATGGAATCGCATCTTTTGTCGCAGCTTGGGAAAGCTTGCCGCTCTGGACGTCTCAATCGGCGGTTCAAATCGGCGCGCAGCGATCTCAGCGAATGTCCAATAGCGCCCTGGGGCTGGCGAACAGCTTGCGCGGGATGGGTACGGGCGCCCAGCCCAATCTGTGGGAGAAGCTGCCCAATCTGACAGCGCCGACTTGTCTCATCGTCGGCGAGCGCGATGAGAAGTTTCGACGAACGAATCAACTTATGGCTGCAGCCATGCCTCTGGCCAGCCTCTCAATCATCACCGCAGCCGGTCACAATACGCACTTGGAAAATCCCGACGCCTTCTGTCGTACACTACTGTCCTTCATACAGCGCCTCTAGTCTACAAATCGCAGTGCTGACAAAGGCATCGTATTGCGACTTCATCCGCGGGAATTGGTTTGGCTCGGGCACAAATGACGCAAAGTGCGACAGGCGGGACGCGCCCCACAAATCCCAGAAGGGCAAGGCATCTGCATTCAGCTTTCGATTCAACTGCAAGTAGCGCGCAGTATATGCGTTCATCGCGTCAAAGCCGAGCGCCCAGAGGATTTCCAGCCGGCTCTTACCCAAATCCGCCAGCGGATCGCCCAGCATGGCGTCTTCCCAATCGAAGATGGCTGCGAGGGCGCCGTCACCCCAAAGCAGGTTGCCGGGCCAGAAATCGCCATGAAGCAGAACTTGCCCATTGAACTCAACCCGGGGCAATGCTCGCCGCATCGCCGCTTGAATCTGGCGCTGCCCGGGCGAGCGCGCATCCTGCTGCTCAGCGATTGCATTCGTGAAGTCTGGGAGAAATGAAAGATCGAACTTGCCCAGGTCGGTCGCATGTATGCTTCGAAGAATGTCAGCGAGCGCGTGGCAGTGCGCGAGAATTGGCTTGTCGCCGAAGTCGCTTGAACCCTCCGCAAACGACGTAATCAGGAAGGGCGGCTGATGCGTCTCATTCAAATGCAAGGCATCCGGGACAGGCAGTCCGGCTTCCTTCAAGATCTCCAGCAAGTGGAATTCGTCCCGCGCGATCTGCGGATTCCGCTCTCGGTCGCGCTGACTGTGCGTCAGCAAGATCAGACGCCTTTGTGCCGCCGCGCCTGTTGACACCAGGAGCGCGCAGGCGCGGCCCCCCAACGGCTGCGTCTTTTGCAGGCGCCAACTCGGATCAATCTTGCGGATTGCCTGCTCGATATCTTGCTCTGGCACGGTCATGCTTTTGGCATTGCCCGCCATATCGCTCGCCTTAATGCGCTGCGCTGCTGCCTATGATTCCGCTCGCCCAAGACAGAAGCCGCTTTCAGTATATGCCAGCGCCATAGAATTGCCGGTTGACGCCCGAATTTCGGAGACGGTATGGCCGCAAAGGCACCAAGTAGATAGTCAACGGCTCAAGACATAGCCGGGGCGAAGTCCCGACGAGTCTATCCGCGACCGCTCGCGGGAAAACCCGGAAAGCCCTCTTACTGAACCGCACGATCTCACTACTGGACTATACACCGCGGCTGTTCCGATTTGCGCTACCGCAACGCATCAGAAGGCGGGGGAAAATGGTGTACAATTGGGCAGCCAGATTGCGATATGCGGGATTGAGGAAACAGATCTTGATAGATGCCATAACCGAGACCAAATTAAAATTTGATCTCGACGAGATCAAGCGGATCTGCAGCGCCATCGTCGATACCTTGGGTGAAGACCTGTGTGAAGTTGTCCTGCGTGACTTCGGCCGAGATGACGACACGATCGTCTGAATCAAAGGCAAGGTCACCAACCGCCAAGTCGGCGGGTCCCTAAGTCAGATAGGCTTGGCAATCAGAGCGCAGGGCGATACGGCGGAAGACTAGGTTAACTACACGACGCGCACGAAGGATGGCAAGCTGCTGAGATCGACCACCACGATCCTGCGCGATGCGGACGGCATGATATTCGGTCTATGCTGCATCAACATCGATATCACGTCGCTCGCGGTTGCGCAGCATGCTCTGAACTCGCTATTGAAGACCGATGACAACAAGCTGCTCACCAATATTCACTTCAGCAACAGCCTGTCGGATGTGGCGCAGACCATTCTCGATGAGGTCATCAAAGAGCAGAACCTGACCGGTTTCCCCACCGAAGTCAGCGGCCGCCGCAAATTCATGCGCGCGCTGGATGCCCGCGGCTTCTTCGCCGTCCGCCATTCGGTATCCTTGTTGTCGGATTTTCCGGGCGTGTCCCGCGGCTCCATCTACAATTACATGAAGGACGCGGAATAAGCGCGGCAGTGGGATGCTCGGTTGGCGAGCGTTCGAACGCGTCGTACTACTTGATGCTGCGCGGATCAAGGGCATCGCGCAAGCCATCGCCGATGAAGTTGATCGCGAGCACGGTTACCACGATGAAGGCCCCGGGGAAGACCCAGATCCACCAAATGCGATCGACCTGACCCTCAAACTCCGTGATCATATTGCCCCAGGTGGCTGTCGGCGGCTGAATGCCGAAACCCAGAAAGCTCAGATAGGCTTCGGTCAAGATACCGGCGCCGACGCCCAAAGTGGCGGTCACGATGATCGGTTCAATCAAGTTGGGCAATATCGACCGCAGCAGAATATGTCGGTGGCCAGCCCTGATCGCGCGAGCAGCCAGCACAAACTCCCGCTACTTCAAGGAGTAGACCTGGGCGCGCACAATCCGAGAGAGCTGCATCCAGCTTGTTAAGCCAATCAGCATGACGACAATGACGACCGTGTTGCTCATCTCTCGTCCCAAGACGGTGATATTGCTCGAATCGCGGGCCAGGGCAGATGATAGGACGAGCAAGAGGATCAGCGGCGGAATCGAAAGCAGGGCTTCGGTCATGCGGCTGAGCAGACTGTCAACCCAGGCGCCGACGTAGCCGGAGATTAGGCCGACGAAGGAACCGAGAGTTATGGAAATTGCGACCGCCAGAATGCCAATCGCAATGGAAATCTGGCCGCCGTAGATAGCTCTAATCAATATGCTGCGCCCGACCTGGTCAGTGCCAAAAGGTTGCGCGATTGTCGGCGGTGAATAGCGATTTAGGATATCAGGTTTGTTGCCCGCCGCCTCCTCGACGAAAAGAGTGCCGAGAATGACGAAGGCAACAACACCGACCAAAAGCAGGCTTCCCAGTACCGCCATGCGATGTGAAAGGAATCGGGACCGGGCGAGTCGCGCCAAGCCGCGCGTCAGATCAGCGGCAGCGGCTGCTCGCGATGTGATCATCACGGCGACGCCCGCCAAGTCATTCTTCTTGCGTGACTCATTCGTTCGCTCTGGAACTTTCGTCGCCGCCGTCGGCGCAGACAGCCCGGGCAAGCAAGAACTGGAGCCCAGCCTAATCGCTAAGGACAAACTCGTCGTCGATATACTTGAGCAGTGCGCGGAAGTGGGGGAGTTGCATCATGCGCTCGACGCCGGACTGATGACTAAAGACGCTGTTCATGCTGAGCTGGGCGAAGTCTTTGCTGGTAATAGATCCGGGCGCGCCAATGAAGAGGAGGCAATCATATTTGATGCAACCGGCAGCGCCATTCAGGACACGGCGGCAGTGGCAGTCTACGAGCGGGCCATGGCGCAAGGCCTCGGCTCGTCCTTTCGCGTCTATGATTGAAGACTTGCGGCGTCATAATCGAATAAGAATCCGATGAGGCGGACAATGCGCGACGATATCGCGGGCATCTCGCACGAATACACAATGGTCAACGGCATAAGATTGCATTTCGTCCAAGGCGGGAAGAACAAAGCCCGCCCGGTCATGCTCGTGCACGGCCTCTTCGAGACCTGGCGCATGTGGCGCTATGTTTTGCCGGCCCTGATGAAAAACCACTACGTCGTCGTGCCAGATATGCGCGGCTATGGCGAAAGCGACAAGCCCCCGCTCGAGGTGATGGACAAGGGCAATCAGGCGCGCGACTTCTATGAGCTGGCGCAGCAACTGGAACTGGGCCGATTTGTGCTCTACGGTCACGATCGTGGCGGCCGGGCCGCGCGGCGCTACGGCTTGGATTATCCGGAGACCCTGCGAGGGCTGGCACTGCTGGATATTTTGCCGACCGAGTATATTTACCAGGAGATGACCTCCAGCACGGTCGGACCGCACCATTGGGATCAGCTCTTTAAGCTGGCGTCACCGATTTCGGAACAGCTCATGGCGTCGAAGGACAATGTTGAACTCTACATCCGCCATTTCTATAATCGCTCCGAGGGCTTTCTTGATTTGCTTCAAGCTGACGGGACCTGGGAGCACTATTATCACGCCATTACCCAGCCCGGCGCCATGTTAAGCATGCTGTACGATTACCGGGCCGCGTTCAATGTCGATGTGCCTCGCCTGCGCGATGAGCTCAACCGCGGTGTCACCATTGATGTGCCTACGCTGATCCTGTGGGGCAGGCAGGGCAATCTGGCGCGCTCGCCAGCGATGGATGTGTGGCGCGTTCGCTGCTCCAATGCCGAAGGGGCCGAGGTGCCCTGCGGCCACTATCTGCCAGAAGAAGCGCCGGAGATCGTGTTGGATCACATGCTGCGCTTTGCCGACAAGTGCTTTTCTAACTGAAGCCATGCCGAATCTGATCACGGCTTAATTCGATGTCGAAGATTCTATCCTGGAATCAGCGCATCGGCGCGCTTTCGGCTGCGCATCCCGACAAGCCGGCAATCATTTTCATCCCGGTGGCGGGTGAGCAACGGCATATCAGTTGGCGCGAGCTTGACGAGACGACCAACAGAATCGCGTGCTGGATGGCTTCTCGCGGCATCAATGAAGAATCGCGCGTGGCAATCGGCCTCTTCAATTCGCCCGATCATTACTTCGCCGCGATCGCCGCCTGGAAACTCGGCGCTTTGGTATTGCCCTTGGCCGGCAACGCGCCCGCTCGCGAGCGGAATAATATGCTTGAAGTGTTTTGTCCCAGCCTGGTCATCACTGGCTGGTGCGATACCGATTGGCTCGCCTTCTCCGCCACCGAGATGCTGTCCGAATCCGCCCCCTGCGATGCATCCAGGCTGCCGGATGTCATCCCTCATCCCGGTAAGGCAATTGGTTCCGGCGGCTCCTCCGGTCAGCCAAAAGTGATCGTCTATCCGCATCCCTGGGCTTTTGATCTAGAGCGTCTCCCGCCCGGCTCGCCGGACCTGGGCTTGCGGCCGGAGCAGGTCTATATGGTCGCCGGACCGCTCTAATTCAACTCCAGCTTTACCCTGAGCAATCGCGCTTTGTTCGCCGACAATACCTTAGTCGTTCTGGGTCGCTTTGACGCCGCCAAAGCAGTCGATGCGATCGAACAATACCGGGTGCAGAATTTCTTCCTGGCGCCGATTCACATGAAACGCGTTGTTGAATTGCCGGGCGTCACCGAGCGGGATTTTTCCAGCGTCGAGTCCATGTTCCATACCGGCGGACCCTGCGCGCCCTGGTTGAAGCGCGCCTGGATGAAGCTGATTCCACCGGCCAAAGTGCTGGAAGCTTATGGCACAACCGAAGGCAATGGCATCACCACCGTTCGCGGCGATTCGTGGCTGGAGCGCCCGGGCACGGTCGGGCGCCCGCGAGGCTGTGAGATGCGGATTCTGGATGATGCGGGAGAAGAAGTGGCGACTGGCGCGATTGGCGAGATCTTCATGCGTTCGCAGGCCTCGGGCTCGACCTTTCAGTACCTGGGTTCGCCGAGCCTGAGGCGCACCCACGATGGATTCATGAGCATGGGCGATATGGGCTGGGTTGATGACGATGGCTATCTCTATCTGGCCGATCGCCGCGTCGATTTGATCGTCACCGGTGGCGCCAACGTGTATCCGGCCGAGGTGGAGTCGGTCTTATCCGAACTCGCGGCGGTCGCCGATGTGGCGGTGATTGGTTTGCCCGATGGCGAGCTGGACAAGCGCGTCCACGCGATCATCCAGCCGACCGACCCTTCCAGTCCGCCCTCAGCGCTCGAACCGGACAAGCGCTGTCGGCAGCAGTTGCTATCATACAAGGCGCCGAAGTCATACGGATTTGTGGCCGAGTTGCCGCGTCTCTCATCGGGCAAGATACGGCGCAGCGCCTTGGTGGACGAGCGTTTATCCGGCTGGACCAATGACATGATTGCCGTAAGCGCAAGGACTTAGTCGAAAAGACATGAGCTTCTGGGAACGTAATCCGATTTATGTGGTCGGCGCGGCGGAAACATTGCTCGGCGTCGTGCCCGACCATACGGAGCTTTCGATGTTTGCCTTGGCGGCGCAAGAAGCCTTGAGCGAAGCGGGTATGACATTCAAGGATGTGGATGGCATATTCGTCAATTATATGGGCGAGGAAGGCAGCGTTCAGGTCGGCGAATATCTGGGCATCTCCGCGCCGCGCTATGTCGATTCTGCTGATATTGGCGGCGCCTCCTTCGTCGCCTTTGTGCATCACGCGATGAATGCGATCCCCTACGGACGCTGCGAAGTGGCGCTGATCGGCTACGCTTCGCGCCAGCGCAGTCTGCGCAACCGGAGCTATACGCTGAAAGAGAGGGGATTGGATAACGCGGCGCAGTTCGAGAAGCCTTACGGCTTGCCCTCGCCGATCGGCTATTACGCCATGATCGCCGCGCGGCATTTCCATGAATACGGGACACAAAGCGAACAGCTAGCGGAAATCGCGGTGGCGGCGCGCCGGTGGGCGCAGTTGAATCCCAAAGCCTGGAAACGCAATCCTTTGACCGTTGAGGACGTGATGGAGTCGCGCCTGATCTGTAAACCCTTGCGCCGGCTCGATTGCTGTCTCATTACCGATGGCGGCGGCGCTGTCATTCTCAGCAACAAGGAGCGGGCGCGCGACGCCAGAAAGAAACCAGTTCGGGTGCTGGGCGCTGGCGAAAGCCAAACGCGCTGGAATCTGTCGCAGGCGGCCGACATCACAGTGACCCCGGGCGTCGTATCCGGGCGCGCGGCCTTGGGCATGGCTGGCATCTCGCCGACGAACGTCGATTTCCTCCAGCCCTATGATTCCTTCACCATTACGGTGCTAACGGCGCTGGAAGACTTGGGCTTCTGCAAGAAAGGGGAGGGCGGCGCATTCGTGGAAAATGGTCGTTTGGCGCCCGGCGGGGCTTTGCCGGCGATGACATCCGGCGGCGGCTTGTCTTACAATCATCCCGGCGCGCTGGGTGTCCAGATCATCATCGAAGCGGTGCGGCAACTGCGTGGCGAAGCGGGTGCGCGTCAATTGGAAGATCCCAAGATCGGCGTGGTCCATGGCGTGGGCGTCTTGCTTTCGACGGCGGCAACGGCGGTGCTGGCTAATGACTGATCCGGCTTTGGAACCCTACGGCGATCCCATCACCGGGCCCTTCTGGGAAGCGGCGGCGCGCCGCGTCTTGCTGATACAGCGCTGTGAAGACTGCGAAGCTTGCCAGTTTTATCCCCGCCCAATCTGCCTCGCGTGTGAGTCCAGACATCTCGCCTGGATTGAGGCGAGTGGGACGGCGACCATTTATTCGCTGACCACTGTACACTTGCGCACGGCGCCCGAATTCGAGCCGCCCTATGTCACGGCGCTGATCGACCTCGATGAAGGCGTGCGTATGCTCACCATTATCATCGGAGATAATCCCAAGATCGGGGATCGCGTCCGCTTGGCTTGGCGTGAACGGGACGGATTGCCGCCCCTGCCGATTTGGACGACCGAATGGCGCAAACAGTGATTCTGAGCAGGATTTGACGCCGTGAAGCGATTAGAGGGACGCGTCGCCATCGTGACTGGGGCCGGGCGCGGGCTTGGGCGCGAACATGCGCTGCTTTTGGCGCAACATGGGGCGGCGGTCGTCGTCAACGACCTCGGCAGCGATGTCCATGGGCGTGGTGAAGACATAACACCGGCCTGCCAAGTCGTGCAAGAGATTCGGAACGGCGGAGGTGAAGCCATCATCAGCGGGCACGATGTTGCCGACTGGGGGCAGGCGGCGGCGCTCGTGCGATTGGCGGTTGAAGCCTTCGGTGATTTGCATGTTCTGGTGAACAACGCCGGCATTCTGCGTGACCGGACTTTGGCGAATATGACCGAGGCAGAATGGGATGCGGTGATCCGCGTTCATCTCAAGGGTCATGCGGCGCCAACTCGCCACGCCCTCGCCTACAGGCGCGATCAGTTCAAGGCGGGAAAAGCGGTGAATGCCTCGGTCATTCACACCAGTTCGGTCGCTGGCTTTGCCGGGAATTTCGGCCAGGCGAACTATGCGTCGGCCAAGCTCGCGGTGGCTGCCCTGTCACAGGTTGTAGTCTTGGAGGCGGGAAAGTACGGCATACGCTCCAATGTCGTTTCGCCGGCTGCCAGAACGCGCATTACCGAGCAGGCCAATCCGCTGCCGCTATCTGATAGGGCCGAGGGCGATCTCGACCGGCGCCATCCGGGCAATGTATCGCCCTTGATCGCTTGGCTCGCCGATGCCAACTGCCCTGCTACGGGGCAAGTGTTTCATGTCGACAGCAATCGCGTCCTGATCGCCGCATTGCCGACGATCGTTGATACAGCGAAAACGCAAGGTCGATGGACGCTGGAGGCGCTGGATGAAGCGCTGCCTGCTAAATTGCAGCCGCTGCCGGATTTGCAGGCCTGGTTCCAGAGAGTTTGAAGGCGCCGCCTTGCTTACGTTCACTCGACGATAATCCGCCAGCGAAAGCGGATTCGTTACGTACTGAGATTGGCCGTTTAGCGCCGCCGTCACACCACCGGATCAGCCGGATAGCACTGCGAATGAGCCCTCGCAATACCAGCAGACGGATAGCCGGAGTCGAGTAAACCAACTATCTATTACTGACCGTTTCAAGCGCCAAGCTTTCTTGAGTCGATTCTGCCGCCAAGGCAAGCGCGATAGGGATTCCACAAATTCGCCCGCCAATCTCGGCTAGAGCCGCAAGATACTTTCCACCGCACCCGCAACATCAACATAATCCGCGCTGTAGGCTTCACACAGCAAGGGCGAGGGAACGAATCGGTCATATTTTTCGCGCTGGAGACTGTATTCGCTTACCCGTTTGGCGAGCGCCTCGGCAGATGGCGGTTCCTGGCAGTGGCGCCGAAGCTGCTCTCTCAAGTCGGCGGCGGACGCGCATGATGCCTCCAGCACCAGATAATGGGGCGTGTCCTGATCCGGCACACCGATTCCGAAATGTCGAAGTAGAAGGACGAGGGTGGCGAACTGCCGCGTGCCGCACCAGGGGAATAGAAGGAAGCGATTGGCAGCCAAGGGCAATATGGATGTCGTTGCCAGGTCGACGCGCTGCGCCGCCCCTCGAGCGAGCTCCAGCCGTGTGCGAGCGCGACCGGTCATGAAGACAAAGTTGGAGTCAGCCAGCAGGATCTGGCGCATCTTTTGCAGAATCCGCGTGTGAATCTCGATGCCCGGAGAAGTCCACCTTGTTTTGCCACGACCTTTCGCCCGCGCCACTTCAACGATGCGGCGCTCGCTGTCCACGCTCAGCACGCGCCACATGAATCCCGCGAGCACCAGGGTGCTGTCGATATTAGGCGCTTTTGGTATCGTGCCAATCTCGCGCGATTTGTCGCGAACGCGGAACTCGTCGGCAACCAGGAAGACCGAATAGAAGCGGTAGTTGTGGACGATATCCTCCGCCTCCAGCCCGATAATCAAGCGGCCAGTTTCCGTTTTTTGCAGGTGTTCAATTTCGAGCAGATGACGCAGCAACTGGCGGAATTGCTCGGTCGTCACGTCTTTGAATGGTGATAGAGTCAGGACGCGCTCAGCCAGTCGCGCTGGCGTCAGTTCGGTATGTGAATAGAGGATGCTCACCGTCTGGTGGTAGAGCAAGCTGAAGGGCAGGCGCGGAATCTGGGGCGGCTCGATCCACCTCTCTTCGGCGTAAAGCTGGATGATGGCGAGGGTTTGCAGCAGGTTCCAGGGCACTTCTTCGCCAAAGTGGGCGGCTTCCGATTGATTCTCGGTGGTATAGGAGCACATCCGCGGTGGCGCTTCGCGGCGGCCAGAGCGGCCCAGGCGCTGCACAAAGCTGGCGACCGAGTGCGTGGCATTGATCTGCAAGACTTGATCCAGCTGCCCGAGATCAATGCCGAGCTCCAGGGTGACGGTCGCGGCGACGCAGGCGGGTGTGTTTTCGGCTTTCATCGCCGCTTCGGCGCTCTCGCGATAGGGCGCCGAAACATTGCCGTGATGCGCATGATAAAAGTTGGGCAGACCGTCGCGCTCGGAAATCCGCCGCATATTCAAGCTAATCTCTTCCACCGCGCTCCTGCTATTGGCGAAGATCAGCGTCTTCAGCGAGCGCCGCGTCATCTGGTGTATGTCCATGAAGTACTGTTCCGTGTCGACCAGCAGCGTATCCAGGTCGCTAGTTTGGCGTGTATCTTCGGACGGCAAAAGAAAATACTTGACGGCAAGCTCCAACTCGGATTTTCCCGGTCCCATGATCTTTTCCACGCCGAGGCTTGAGCGGCCGCGCAGCCAGTCCATCGCTATGTCCGGCTCGCCCAAGGTGGCGGACAGACCTATCCGCCGGACTGGCACAGATTGAAAGCGCTCGAGGCGCTCGAGCTGGCACATCACTTGCCGGCCGCGATCCGAATCGATAAAGGCGTGCACCTCGTCGATGATGACAAAACGCAAGTCGCCGAAGAGGCGCCTGAGTTCAAAGGTCCGATGCATCAGCATCGCTTCCAGCGACTCGGGAGTGATTTGCAGGATGCCGCGCGCGCGTTGCAGAAAGCGCTGTTTTTTGGATTGAGACACATCGCCATGCCAGCCTTGCGCCGGGATATCCGTGTCTTCAAGCAAGCCGGCGATGCGGAAGAACTGGTCGTTGATGAGCGCCTTCAGCGGACCGATGTAAAGCGCGCCGATAGAAGTCGGCGGGTCGCGGTCGAGCTCCGTGATGACGGGGAGGAGGGCTGCTTCGGTTTTGCCGCTGGCGGTGGCGCTGCAGATCAAGACGTGATTCGGTTCGTCGATGATGGCGTCAATGGCTCTCGCTTGGACCTCACGAAGCGCTTCCCATTTGTGGCGATAAATGTATTCCTGGATGAAGGGCGCGAGCTTGTAGAAGGCGTTCTCGCTCATCAGATCTGAAAGCGGGCGTAAGGCGACGAGCCGTTGTCGTCATGGATTTCGGTCGCCGGCGTCAAGGCTTCGGGGTCGGCGACGGCTTCTCCTGTGGTGAAAGGGACCTCGCCCACGAGCGACTCGAAGCTTTCTTCCGGGTGTTGCCGCAGCAGGTTTAGCAGAGCCACGAAATCCCGCAGCACTTCTCGCGGCGTGAGCAAGGTATCGGCGCCGATACGATTTAAGACAATCGACAGAAAGGCTTCGAGATGGCGGTCCTCGAGAGTGGTCTCGACCTTGAAATGTCCACTGTGGATATCACGTACTGTTTGCAGCAGCAGGAATATCTCGCTGTGGCTGAGCACATCGAGGCGAATCAGAGGGCCCGACATATCGCGCAGCCCTTGCCGGGCGAAGCGGCTGTCTTCCAATCGAGTCTTCAGCGCCTCGTATCCGAAGAGCCCGCGGCGCTCATCTTCCACCATCTGCGGCGTTGCGCCGAAGAGAACACCGAGGTACTCGGCTTTCCCTTGCAACGTGTCGTTCAAAATCGTTAGCAGGCGTTCGTAATTGTTGTTGCGCGATACCTTGTGCGAAATGTGATAGAGGTTGACCGCTTCATCAATGAATATGATCAATCCCTTGTAGCCGATTTGACGCATGAAATAGGCGAGCAGCTTGATGTAGTCGTACCAGGAATTGTCGTCAATGATGACGCGCACATTCAGCGCCGCTCGGGCCTCGGTCTTGGTATTGAACTCGCCCCGCAGCCAGCGTATCGCATTGCTCTTCAATTCGTCATCGCCTTGCTGGTGGCCGCGCCAGTAGGCATTGATGACGGTGGCGAAATCAAAGCCGTGCACCATGCCTTCCATATTGCTTATGGTGGCGTGAATCCGCGCTTCCACCTCGTTGGCGAAGCTGGGCAATGATGGGCTCGTGCCCGATTTCACCACCTCGGATTGGATATTGTTGATCCACTTCTCCAGCAGCGCAGCGAAGGCATTGCCGCCGGGGCGCGTATCGATAGCCATATTATTCAGCAATTCACGATAGAGCTCGAGCCCTTCGTTCTTCGAGCCGGTCAAGCGCTTCTGTGGGCTGAGATCGGCATCGGCGACGACGAATTTCCGCTTGAAAGCATAGTTGCGCAAGAGCTGCAGCATGAAGCTTTTGCCGGTTCCATAACGGCCGACGATCATGCGAAAGCTCGCGCCGCCCTCGGCGACAATATCATCCAAGTCGTTGAGCAGCGCGCTCAGTTCGTCGTTCCGCCCGACGGCGATGTGTTCGGCGCCGGTGCGCGGGACGACGCCGGCGCCCAGCGACTGCAGGATAGCTTGTGACGAGCGTTTGGGGATTCGTTTTGCCATACTTGACCTCAACTCGGTGTTCGGTAATTGGGCAATTTATCAGACGGATTCACTTCTCAAGATATTCCGGGTGCTGGAGGATGTATTCGACTTCATCGCGATATTCTTCCAGCACGATGCAGAGGCCGTCTTCTTCAATGATTAAGGTGTCGCCGATCTCATCCAGCGCGATGCCGTTGATATCGTCGATAATCACGCTGATGAACTCTCCCGGAAACTGGGATTCAATCGCATCCGCCGGGCATTCCCAGCCACTTGCCATCATCGAGGCAATTAGCTTCGCCCGCTTTTCCTCGCTGGCCCCCATGATGCGCGCGACTTCAGGCAGGTCAGTCAAGAGCTCGGCCGGCGTGTCATCTGGCCGGTCAAGATAGCCGGCCGTGGCGGGCTCGTCGCCGTTGTCTGAGCCGCCACCCACACCGCTGCTGGCGATCTGAACGCTTTCGCCGATTGGCGCCCCTTGCTGCTCAGTCAGACCGACGCGCTCTGCCGTGCCGCCGCCGGCAGTCGCCGCGAAACGCGCGAGGCGCAGCATGGCGCGCGCTTGTCTGCGCCCACCAACCCGGGACCAATCGATGGCGACAGTCTTTGGCGGCGGCTTGGCTGCGACTTCGAGCGGCGCAGGCATTTCTTCCGGCGCTTCCGGTACCCAGCGCGCCGCTGCTATGAGCTGCTCGTCAACTGCTGGCTCTACTGGCTCAGCATCCGCAAGCAGGCGTTCGCGGAGCGCCTCGGATTCTTTGGCCAGTTGCGCGAGTTCGGAATGGTCGATTGACAGCTCCCGCTTCGGCGCTGTCGGCTGCAGCGCGGCTTCAATGACGGATTTGCTCGCTGCCGTCAACTGAATGCCGCGAACGCGATATCGGTAGCCCACTTGCCCGCGCAGGACATTGTCGGCATGCTTGATGATGCTGTTCAGAGCGGCAGACAGCGGTTCGACCGCCGTCCAGGCGTGAGTCGCGGCGATTTCCAAGGCCGTCCCTGGATAGGCATGAACCGCGCTGGCAAAGGGCGCCCGGCGGATGACTTGCCTGCGCTCCGGTTGATGCAGCTGAAAGAGCGTTTTCCCGTGATCTTTTCTTGTCGCTTCATCAATGGCAAGCAAGGCTTTCTTATACCCCTGGCGCAGGCCGGTCGATTCAGCGAACTGCTTGTAGAATTTACTCTTCGTTGGATTGTATTTCGCCAGCGCAAATAGAGTGGCGTCTGGCAAAGCCTCGAATGAATCACCTGAATTCACCCAGGTTTCCAGGGCAAAATTCAAATCCGCGGCGCCCGTTAGCTTGCTAACTTCGCCGTACCAGTCCAGCGCGTTCGGCGCCAACTGATGGAGCACGATGAAGTCGGCGATCCAATCCGGCAGGTAGCGATCCAGCTTCGGCTGCAACTGCCGATAAGTGCGCCAGAATGCGTCCAGGTGCTTGAACGCCGTTCCCGGGGAATCGAAGCCGACCATGTTGATAACTTCATAGACATGAACGAAGAGATAGCTCAAGTCAGTCGGCAGCTGGTTGCCCTGGCGCAACTGCGCGCGCCAGTAGAAGTACCATTGCTGCTGCGCGGCATCCATCGACTCGTAAGTGGGCCAATACTGCATGAATGGGACCGGCGCCGCCTGCGCTTCTGTCCGGTCCACATAAGCGCTCGCTTGTTCCACGAAAAGAATTCCCTTTGGCGAGAAAGAAGCGCGAATGCCGTCACTCTGATTGCGAGCGGGGATTGGAATGTCCTTTGGCGGGTCCTCCGGAACCGGCATGCTCACGCGGTGGTATATTTCGTCCGCACGGCGCGGCTCATTTTCTACGCTCACAGTCTGTGATCGAGACGGCGGCGTCTTGGTATCGCTCACGACTTCCAGCGGGTCGACCGCGATCAAGTCCTCCGGTTTGCGGGAAATGCGACCGTTCAGGTGTTTCAGGCACTCCAGCGGGTCGACCAGTTCCAGCTTCAGATCGAGAAACTGATTTCTTGTCGTGCTGACGCTGATCAGGCAGAAACGGCCCGGTTTGCCGGTGCCAGGATGCAGCGTATTGACAAATCCGTAGAAGACAATGGTATCGATTCTCTCCGATCGGTCGGCGGTGTAGATCTCGTGAATGGTTCGCAGCGGAATTTGAGCGATAACTGATCGATAGAGTTGTTTGCGTTGCGGCTGGGGCAGGGCGGTCTGCGTGATTTCGTCGCGCGCCTTGACATAGCGATAGGCTTTGGCATCCGGTACCGCTTCAAAGGTTGGCAAATCCTGGTCAATCAACAGAGTACGCGAGTCAGGTCTATATCCAATGACGGCCTTGCGTGGAAAAGCCGCCGGATAGCTGCCATTTTGCAGAACGCGCAAGAAATAGATCTCTACAGCATTCGGCTCGCTGGCGGAAAAGCGCTCCTGAAGGCTTGCGATATTCCGATTGTGCTCGAAAGCATTGTTGCGCTGCAGATTCATGCGTATCTCGTGGTCGTCTCTGGCTCGCTGGTAATCCCTTTCCGCTCGCTCGTAGCGCTTTTCGCCTTCCGAATACAGCTGCTCGTATTCGCGCTTCTTCCAGGGCAGCATCTTATTCAAGCCAGCGGGCGGGGCGGGAAAGTACTCGTCCCTTCTGGGTATCTTTTTCTTGAAGCGCTCGATTCGCGGTGTAGTTTTTAAGTTGTCCAGATCGATATAGGTATCCCGTGTCAGCGCGTCTTTGAGGATGTTCTGCAACTGGGCGAAGGTGGCTTCCAGTTCGGTATTCCGAGCATCCGCCTGTGCTTGTCGCTGCTGTTGCCTATATGCGCTTGAAGCTGTTCTTTGAGACAAGATGCCTTCCTTGATGTCCCGCCGCTACCAATCAACCGTCCAAATATACCTTAGTTGCCTCAATTTAAGTAACTATATTTCCTATGTCTCCGCGATTCTCCGTACATGCGCATGCTCTTGCAATCGGGTCGCTTGCAATAGCCGCGCTCTGTCCAAAAGCGAATATGGCGCTGGATCATCCCGGCACGAGCGTAAGCTCCCCGCTAAAGAGCGACGTGTATCAATGCATACGGTACTGATTACAAATGCGGCGCCACATATCGCGCTACAGCCGCTGGCGGACGTCCAATGATGAAGGCTCAATCTAGGTCGGCCTCCAAAGGCAAACCAGCATCTGTGTTCAAGTCCAGGCCGCGATTCGAAGATACTGCTGGACAGCAAGCGGGCCGATCACCGACATCCAGACAGATATTCGCCCTAAAGATCGGCGATTGCATCAAGACTACCTGTTGCTGTCGCGCAGGAAACAGCATTGGATCAAGCTCCCCGACAGATGGTGCTGAGGGTTGGTTTTTGCTTGCAAAAACTTGTTTTGCATGCAAAATTCGTTATACTGTGCTCGAATCGATCGGCCGCATTGAGTTAGCTGAATTTTCTCCAATTGGCGCAAGGAAAGGAGAACGGTGACGTTGGCAATGAGCAGCAGGATCTTTCGTTAGCTTGCAAATCGATAGCAGACAGGAGCAGTTCAATGATGTTACGCAAACTTTTACCGATGTTGGTGATGCTGGCGCTGCTTAGCGCTTTTGTCGTTCAAGCACAGGACGAACCTCAGTACGCTGGCTTGGACATGGACTTGTCGGGCATCAACATAAGAATGGCGAATATCGGCGGCGGGCAGTACGAAGCGATGTACGATGCCATCACCGTCTTTGAAGAGGCGACCGGCGCCACCGTCGAAATTGTCGCCTTGCTTGATGGTTTCGCCATTGATCAAAAGCTGAAGGTCGACTTCGCCACCGGCGCGGCTGACTATGACGTGGCTTGGGATCACACCAGTTTCGTGGCGCAATACACGCCCTTCTTGCTGCCGTTGCAAGATTACTTCAGCGAAGATGAATTGGCGCCCTTCAGCCCGGCCATCCTGAATGCAGCCACCATTGACGGCAACCTCTATTTGATTCCGCGTCACGCTGATATCAGCCCGATCCACTATCGCAAGGATCTCTACGAAGACGAGGCGATCGCCGCCGCCTATATGGATGCGACGGGCGAGGCGCTTACCGTGCCGACGGATCTGGAACAGATCGATCGGCAAGCTCGGTTCTTCGTCGAAAACGGTCACAGCACCCTGGGTTATACGCTGGCGGGCAAGGAAGAGGCGCTGACGGGCCGCTTCTATGAGATGCACTTCGCCAGCGGCGGCTCGCTCTTCGACGAGAATTATCAACCGTCATTCAATGATGACATCGGCGTTGCTGTTGCCGAGCTCCTGGCCGGCTGGTACGCGGACGGCATCATCCCCTCAGATACGACTTCGCTGCTCTGGGATGGCGTCGCCCAGTACTTCTGCAACAACGATGTCGCCATCAAACTGGAGTGGTACGGTTGGTACGCCTACTTCCAGGATGCGGATTCCTGCGCGGTCGCCGGCAATTTCGGCTTGGCGCGAGGATTCACCGGGCTGTCAGTCGGGGGCGACGCGGTACGTCCATCCGGTTGGGCGGGCGCGCATGCCTTCTCCGTTCCGGCAACGGCGCCCAATCCGCAAGCGGGCGTTCAGTTGATCAAGTTCCTGTCTTCCGAGCGCGTCGCTTATGAAGAGGCGCTGCTGGGCTTCTTGCCGACGCGCGGCGATGTCTGGGACCGCATTATCGCCGACGCCGCTGACGCCGAGAATCCGCTGGACCGCGAGCGGCTGGAGCTGGCGCGCATCCAGGTGGGCGAAGATTTCAAGACGCCGCCGCTGATCGCAGAGTGGATCCCCTTCTCCAACATCTTTTACCCGCATCTGCAAGCGATCATCCTGGGTGATGTCAGCGCGCAGGATGGGTTGGATGCGGCCGCGGAGGAAACCCGCGAAATGATGGCCGACGCCGGATATTACTAGCGGCTAGCGGGGATCTACCACTAACTTAAGCCCCTTCCTAATCACCATTGTCGGCGGTCAGTGTCTGCGCGAGCTAGGCCGCGCAAAATGCGGGAGGGGCTTTGTCGTCTCAGAACAGATAGAAAACTCCCCTTCCCTAACTAGCCGGGGAAGGGGCTGGGGGATGGGGTAGAATTCCCTCACACGACTCCAGAGTCCGCGAATTACTGCCATGGCCGCCAATTCAAACAGCCCAGCGGAAACGGAAAATCAAACGCGTTTTGCCGCCGTCAGCCGCATCGACGCCGGCTTCTTTCCCTTCGCAATGATTTCGCCGGCGGTAATCCTGATCCTTCTGGTGGTCGGCTTTCCTCTACTCTACTCGTTTTACGTCAGCTTTACCCCGTACGAGCTGCTGAAGCCGAACAGCCTGAACTTCACGACAGCGAGAGCGCTACGCAATTATCAGAAACTGCTGAACGACGATATCTTCTGGCGTTCGTTGTTGAACACCATTGTGTTTTTGGCTGTAACGGTGAATCTAAGCTATGTGTTTTCGATGGCGCTGTCGCAGCTATTATCGCGAGTAACGGTGGGGCAAAGCCTGTTGCGCACGCTCTTGATGGTGCCGATGATGTTCGCGCCTATTTTGGTAGGCATGCAATTTCGCTGGTTCTTCAATGCCAATGTCGGGTTGGTCAATAACTTCTTGATCAGCCTTGGTCTGATCCAGGAACAGGGTCAAATCGCCTGGCTGGTGGATGTGCCGCTGGGCATGATCACGATCATCATCGCTTCGATCTGGATGAACATTCCGGTGATGACCATCATTCTCTTGGCGGGCACCCTGTCCCTGCCGGCGGAGACATTTGAAGCGGCGGAGGTGGATGGCGCATCGGGCTGGCAGAAATTCCGATTTATCACCTTTCCGCTGCTGGCGCCCTTTTCCTATATCGCATTGACAATCATGTCGCTGGATATCGCGCGCGCCTTTGATATCGTCCGCATCATGACAGACGGCGGACCCGCGCGGCGCACCGAAATGCTCTGGACCTACATCACGCGCCTGGCGATTGAGGACACCAAGTTTGGCTTGGGCAGCGCGATGTCCTGGATCACTGTATTCTTGTCGGTGCTGTTCACACTGTATTTCTTTCGGCAGCTGGTCAAGGCGAGGATCGTCCGATGATTACTCGCAGTGTTGGTCCCAACCGCCGACGCAACGATATGATTTGGAACATGGTCGCCTGGGTGGTTTTGATGATGTTGGCGCTGCCGGCATTTTGGATCATTCTCACCGCCTTTCGCCCGAATATTGAGATCAATACCTTTCCACCGGTGTGGATTCCGCGCCGGCTGACGCTGGAAGCCTACGCCAACATGTTTGGGCTGAATCCGGACGTGCAGCAGCGGGTCGCGGTGGAGGCCTATTTGCGCAACTCGTTGCTGGCCTCCGGGATTAGCACGATCATCGCCGTATCCTTGGGCACATTGGCCGGTTACGCTTTCGCGCGCTTCCGTTTTCGCTTTCATACGACGTTGTTTCTGGGCATTATGCTATCGCGCGCAGTGCCCGGCGTGGCGCTGAGCCTGCCGCTGTTTCTGCTCTTCAATCGCGTCGGCTTGACCAATAATGTCCTGGGCTTGGCTTTAGTATATGTGGCGGTCAATATCCCCTTCACCGCTTGGCTGATGGATGGCTTTTTTCGGCAGATTCCCACGGAATTGACCGAGTCAGCCTATATTGACGGCTGTGGTCATTGGTCAGCCTTTTGGCGCATTGAGCTGCCATTGTCGCTTCCAGGCTTGGCAACGGCTGCGATATTTGCTTTCTTGGCTGCTTGGAATGAATTTCAAATCGTCAGCGTGTTGGCGCGCAGCAATGCGGCGAAGACCTTTCCGCCTGGTTTATTTGCCTTCACCGAACAGTTCACGGTGGATTGGCGCGGAATGGCGGCGATGAGTGTGATCATGATGGCGCCGGCAGTTATCTTTGTGATTCTGGTTCAGCGCAACCTGGTCAGCGGATTGACTTTCGGAGCGGTGAAGGGCTGAGTCTCAGCGCTCAGTCGCAGTGGAAGACCTCTTCAATGGTGTGCCACCATTCTCCCTCGGCGCGCTCATCGACCGGCTTCTGCATGGGCATGCAAAGTTCCCACCACTTCTGCGTAGTTTCGTCGGCCGCCATGGCCGCCATATCGGCGTCGAAATCGTCGCCGTGATACTCCATGTACGCGAAAAGCAAATCGCCGTAACGGTAAATGGAGTAATTGCGGATGTTGCATTCCTCGATCTTTTTCAGCACGCCGGGCCAGACATCCGCGTGAAGGCGAATGTATTCCGCGGCATCTTCGGGCCGTAAGCCAATAACTTGTCCCAAGCGTTGCATTATGTCTCTCCTAATTGGTTGAATTCTTGAAGTTTTCCGGATGCCGGTATTTCACCGTTTGCAGATGCTCACAGTATAGCGCCAGCACGCCTTCGTTCTTGTAAACCTCGTAACTGACTTTGACCAAGCCCATCTCATCGTACTTCGGCTCTTTGCTCAAGTGTGTACGGACGGTGTAAATGGTGTCACCGATGAAGACCGGTTTGATGAAGCGGAGCCTGTCATAGCCGTAGCTAAAGGTGTGTACGTTGTTATGAGCCATCAAACCCAAGCCAATGCTGAAGACCATAGAGCCGGCGACGAGACGCTTGTCGAAAATGCCCTCGTCGCGGGCGAAGATCTCATCGGCGACGTAGGGGTGCATATCAAGCACGATGGCGTTGAAGATCATGCACTCGCCTTCGGAGAGCGTGCGGCGGATTGATTTGATCTTTGCGCCTAGCTCGAAGTCCTCGTACATCCAGGTTTCGGTATTGAATAGCGGCAAGTCTTTGTGCATTTCAACCGGTGTGTTTTCTGGCATGGGGATCTCCTCAACGTGAGATGGAAAATTCCGACATGATGCGCCGTGTGTCTTCGCCGATGCGGGGCGCGCCCTTGGCGCTCTTCAAGATTTCGCCGTCAATTCGAATGGGACAGCGGGTCGTATCCAGCTTGACCTTACTGTCGCGCGATACCTCTTGAATCATGTCGATCACCCGAAAACCTTCGTGCTGCAGCAAGCTTTCCCAAGTCAACACGTCTGCGCACCAGATATCCTGCGGCTCGAGGATATCCAACCACTGTTGCGTGGACTCGGTCATTAGGTGCTCAACCAGGATCGCTTTAATCTCGTCGCGTTGGGTGAACCAGGTGGCGGAATCGGTAAAAGCCAAGAGCGGCGGGCAGCCCAGCAGGTCGCCCAGGACCGGTATCGAGCCCATCGCCAAAGCCAGAAAACCATCCGCCGTTTGATATATGCCATAGGGAGCAGCGAGATAGGCATGGGCATTGTTGATTGTGCTGCGTTGGGGATGCTTGCCGCCATCGTTGAGATGCGTGGTGAGCACTTCAAATTGAAAGTCGAGGATAGATTCCAGCAAGCTGACCTGAACCAAACCGCCTTCCCCGGTGATGCCGCGGCGCACAAGACAGGACAGAATGCCTTGCACCAGATGAGCGCCCGCGAAGAGATCGACCACTGCTAGACCGAAGGGCGTCGGCGGTCGGTCGGCATCGCCATTGAGCCATACCAGACCCGAAATCGATTGCAGCAGCAAGTCTTGACCTGGCTTGTAAACCCACGGTCCTTCGTTCCCATAACCGGTGATTTCGCCATAGACGAGGCGCGGATTGATGGCGCGCACCGACTCATAATCCAAGCCCAGGCGCGCCATCACGCCAGGTCGGAAATTCTGAATGATTACGTCCGCCTGCTTGATCAGGTCTTTGACACGGTCGAGATCGACCGGGTCTTTCAAGTTTGCGGCGAAGCTCTCTTTGTTGCGATTGATGGAGTGGAAGAGGGTGCTCTCGCCATCAAGCTCCAACTCGGAGATGTAGAGTTGACGGCAAAGGTCGCCGCCGTCCGGCCGCTCGACCTTGATGACGCGCGCTCCCAAATCGGCAAGGCGCAAAGCAGCCGATGGTCCCGACAGAAAGATGCTGAAATCCAGTACAAGTAAACCTTCCAATGGTCGCATTTGCTCTCGTTTCTCCTGTACGGCTACGTCGATGAAAGTCGAATGTAGGTGCTTGTGAACGCAGGCGGGATGCAATCCATTTTGCTTGCAAAAACACTTTTTGTCCGTAAAATATAGTCAGCAAAGTCAAATCTGTCAAATGGTCGGGCGGACGCGAACAAAGGCGTTTGGAGGTACAAATGGTTAAAGTTGATACGCATCAGCACTTTTGGAATCTGGATGAAGTGGCATATCCCTGGCTCGTGCCTGCCTACGGTCCCATTTATCGGACATTCACCGCTGATGAGCTGGCGCCGCAGCTGGCGGCCTCCGGCGTGAACAAGACGGTAATCGTGCAGGCGATGGATTCTTATGCCGATACCGACTCGATGCTGGCCATCGCGGATGCCTACGATTGGGTAGCTGGTGTGGTCGGTTGGGTTCCGCTGCACGACCCGGACGAAACCGCCAAAAAGCTCGATGAATATGGCCAGAACGCCTATTTCAAAGGCATGCGACATCTGATTCACGAAGAGACGAACCCGGACTGGGTCCTGCAGAAGCAGGTGATTGAAGGCTTGCAAATCCTGGCTGATCGCGGCTTGACATTCGATGTAGTAGCCGTATTTCCGAACCACCTCAAGCATGTGCCGACATTGGCGGAGAAAGTGCCGAATTTGAAGATGGTGATCGATCATCTGGCGAAACCGCCGCTGGGCGACGAAGATCGCGGGGTCTGGCGCGAGCAGTTAGCGGCGGCCGCCGAAAGTCCCAATGTCTTCGCCAAAGTGTCGGGTTTGAACACGGTGACGCCGGACTTCGAAAACTGGACCTATGAAGACATCATGCCGCTGGTTGATGATGCTATTGAGCAGTTTGGCGCCGACCGCTTGATGTTCGGCAGCGATTGGCCCGTTGCCGTGCTCGCCGGTGATTACGCCAAGGTATGGGACGAGACGAACAAATGCTTGGATGGCTTGTCTCCGGATGAGCGAGACGCGATACTCGGCGGGACGGGCAATCGATTCTACAGGCTGGGTCTCTAAGGGGTCGGTTTAGATGGCCGGCAGGGGCGTTCCGCCGCGCTCGCTGGAGTCGTAAGCGGCTTCCACCGTCGCCATCGTCAGGATGGAGTCATCTACGGAAGTCGGCAGCGTTGCGCTCTCGCCGGTGGCAAAGCGCATCAGACTGGCCATGGTGCCGATGAAGGCTTCGGGGAACCATGATCCATTGATGTCGACCGTCTGCCAGCTCGCGTCTTCGTTATCAAGCAGGATATATTCAAAGCGATCGGGCGCGCCGTGGGGATAATTCATGTTGAGTCCCGCGCGAATCTGAATCGCGCCTTTGCTGCCTTCAAACTTCACGTATGACTGCTGCTTTTCGGTACCGTATGCGTGACTGTGATTGGTCATCACGTTGACGCGCGGATTCTCCCCGTAGTCCATAATGATCATTGAACGCGCCCCACCGCGCAGGTCCGGCGCGCTGGGATGGCTCAAGGTCTTGGCGTAGACGCTTTGGGCCGAGCCACAAAAGGAACGGACGAGATCGACATAGTGAATGCTGTGATATAGAATCTCGCAGCGGGGCAAGGGGAACAGAAAGGGCCACAGGTGCCAGGGCGTATTGCACTGCACGCGGAATTCCATATCGTACAACTCGCCGATCAGGCCCCGCTCGATCATGTCGCGAGCCGCTATGATGAAAGGCGCGAAACGCAACTGGAAATTGATCGCTGCCACTAGCTCTCGCTCTCGGCAGATGGTCAAGATTTGACGGGCTTCGGCCAGGTCTTCGCCCATCGGCTTCTGAATGAGCACGGCGCGCCCGCGCGGAATCTCACGCAGGATATCGGCGATGGCGCTTCCCGGTACGGCAATATCAAATACAGCGTCCGCCGGCGCCGATTCTACGGTATGTGAAAGCGAATCATAGAGCCGAGGAATATCGAACTTGTCTCGCATCATGGCGGCGCGCTCGGCATTGATATCGAAGCCGCCAACCACATTAAAGCGGGCAATCCTGTAAGCTGGAAAGTGGGCGTCATGGACGATCCCGCCCAAGCCAATGCTAACGATTGGTGGAGGATTGGTTGGCAGAATCGCCGTCTGGCGAAGCTCAAATTCTGGCATGGGGATGTACCTCTGTATGATCGATTGCGGGTTCCGGGATGACCGGTATCGGGAGCCTGACGTAGTCAGAAAGGCCCGCGCGTTTGTTGATTTGACGGGCGCATTGAAGCAAAGCCGCGACAATTTCTTTCGAATCGATTCTTTTCCGACTCGCGGTGAGTTGGGTAACGGCTAAGGCGGCTGTTGCCCCGACGCTGGGATTGCCAATGAGAACGGCGGTATCCTGCAATCCAATGAATGATTCGTCTACCGCTGTCGAAACGCCTGTTCGACGGATCGCCTCAATGCGATCCCAGAAGCAATTGCGTTCCCCGTCCAACAGTTGCTGATAGTCCGCATCTTCTTCCAGAATCGTGCTGAGGCTGATGTCATCCATCGCCGCGAGCAGCAGGCGACCGGAAACGGTGGAAACGAGCGGGAAGGAAGTGCCAACGGATATGGAGATTTGCACTTTTTCCGGACTGTCCGCCTGCCCGACCACCAGCAGCTGGCCTTGTTGCACGATGCTGATATGGCAAGACTCGCGAATGGAGCGGGCAAGTTCTTGTATTGGCAGATTTGCGACGTGCAGAAGATGTTTCATTGGCGAATGACGATTCGCCATTTCGAACAGTTTGAGCGTGAGGCTGTACTTTCCGTGGATCTCATCCTTGATGACGTAGCCGCCTTCAACCAGGCAGTTCATGGTGCGGAAGAGTTGGCTGGCGCTGTTGGCCGTCATCTCAGAGATTTGCGATAGCGAGAGCGGTTCCGAGGCGCGCGCCAGCAGTTCAAGTACAGCCAGACCTTTTTCCAAAGCCGGAACGCTGTAATTTGGCGGGCTTTTCATATCAGCCATGGCGACTCTCTCTGTGATTGGCTGCGGGAACGTGTCTGGTCAAGCTAGTCTGCGGGCGCGAGTTCCTTGCGCTGCACGAGATACAGGTGTTGGCAGGCGAGCACGATCTTCTCATGCTGATTGAAGATCTCGACTTGTTCAATCACATAACCGTGGTCGGGTCGCCTAGGATAATCGCGTTTCTCGCTTATAGTCGCTTTGACCGTGATGGTATCGCCGATGAACACCGGGCGGATGAAACGAATACGGTCGTAGCCATAGGAAAAGGCGACAGGATTGATCTCGTTTGCGGTCATGCCGATGCCAATGCTTAAGATCAGGGTGCCGTGGGCAATGCGCTCTTTGAACTCCTGTGTTTTGACCCACTCGGCGTCCATGTGGTGGGGGAAGAAGTCGCCCGTTTGGCCCGCATGCAGTACGATATCGGCTTCGGTGATCGTTCGGCCGAATGTCTCGCGGCTTGAGCCGATCTCATAGTCTTCAAAATAGGTCGTCTTAATCATGGACACATCCTGCAGAAGAACTCGGTAGGGCAGTCTGATCGGGTTAAGTTGACAAGCGCAATGTCTATCACTATATTTTGCAGATAAAACTCAATTTCGCAAGCAAAATGGCAAGGTGTGCATCATATCTATTGTGGTGAACCACGGGAGACAGCCATGGATGCAAAAGTCCACTTACGCGGCATTACCTGGAATCATTCGCGCGGTTTCGTCTCAGTCGTGGCGACGGCGCAGCGATTCAGCGAGGTACATCCGGAGGTCGAAATAACCTGGGAGAAGCGCTCGCTGCAGGAATTTGCCGATGCGCCGATTCAGGGCTTGGCCGAGAAATATGACCTGCTGGTGATCGATCACCCCTGGGCTGGTTATGCCGCGCACAGTCGAGTGCTGCTGCCGCTTCAAGAGCTCATCCCGGCGGATTTCATGCGTGATCAAGCGGAGAATTCAGTCGGCCATTCGCATGCGAGTTACATCTTCAATGGCGGGCAATGCGCGCTGGCGATCGACGCGGCGACGCCGGTCGCATCTTGTCGGCCCGATCTGCTGGAACGATATGGGCTGGAATCTCCGCAGACTTGGAGCGATCTTCTGTCACTGGCGCGACAAGGGCGGGTCATCATGCCCGGCATTCCGATCGACACCTTGATGAACTTTTACATGCTTTGCGCGACACAGGGTGAAGCGCCATTTGTGAATGATGAGTGGGCGGTTTCGGACGATATGTGCCTGAGGGCGCTTGAGCAATTGCGGGAACTGGCGAGCTTGTGTCCCGAGGAGATCTTCAGTTGGAATCCGATTGCGATTTACGAGGCGTTGTCGCGCCGTGATGACTTCGTCTATTGTCCATTCGCTTACGGCTATTCGAATTACTCCCGCGCCGGATACTCAGAAAATGTGCTGATATTCGATGACATGGTGGAGATTGAAGGACACGGGCGCTGCCGGACGACTCTGGGAGGCACAGGCTTGGCGATATCAAGCGGCTGCCAGGCGCCTGAGGTCGCGAGGGATTACGCGATTTTCACAGCAAGCCCGGAAGTACAGCGCACCGTTTTCTTTGACAATGGCGGACAGCCGGGGCATCGGGGCGCGTGGTTGGATCGAGAGGTGAATCGTCGGTCGAGTAGTTACTTTCGCAATACGTTGCCGGCCCTGGACCGGGCGTATCTGCGCCCTCGTTTCCCCGGTTATCTGCACTTTCAGGATCACGCTGGCTCGCCGATTCGTCAGTACTGCATGGCGGGTGGCAACGGGCGTCAAGTACTGGCGGAGCTGAAGCGCTTGTTTGAAGAAGCCAAAGGAATCTATTGAGTACTGGCAGCCGTCCTGTCAATCGACTTGTTCTTCACGTGGCTCAATGGCGCCAATTTTCCAGTTAGTGGACTGCTGCTATTCTCCGGTGAGAAGCGCTTTTCCGCATTGTTTAGACGTATCAGCGGTGTCGAACCATCTGCTGCGAGTTGGTAGGGGCACTGCCTGCCCACAAACCACTCGGCCAATAGAACGCACTGAGTAATATCATCGTGTTCCCCGCTAAAGTCTCCATTGCTATCCCAGTCGACTGTCCGATGAAAGGATGGTCGTAAACGAAAGAATTTTCGAACGAGTACACGTCATACTCTCAGCCGAACCTCAGATTTGTAGGCAAGTTCAGCAGAATCGTCAGGGGAAAGGCCGAAGTTGGGCTTAGCCACGCCAAAGAAGACCGGGCGGTCATAGACTTCCAACATATTGCGCAAGCCTTGAATGCCAAATTTAGGACCCTCAAAGTGCTGTAAGAATCTCGCTGGGAACTCAATCCCCATCAGCTTGATCGCGGCGATGCCCGGGGAGGAAAAAGCGTCTTAAGCGAGAGCCAACTTAGGGAAACTGACGTTAAAGGAACTGGATATGTACATCAATGATCCAGCCTTTGCAGATGCAGTCTCCGCAGAGTAGCGCACTTTAATGGAAACATAGCTACTTCGGAGAAAGAATTTAAGAACGGGATCAACCGGTCATATGCGGAAAACAGATGATCAAGGGCCGCATATTATTCTATATCCCGAACTTCTATGCGAGGATCCTTTAGCAATTCGACTTCGCGAATACGCGCACGTTCTTGGGGTCATAAAATGACTTTAACGAAGCTCTCGCTGGAATACGCTTGCCAGCGACTTCAACTTCATAGACACCTGCGTAAATGTAATCTGATGTAATCACCTCGTCGTCTGTGATATAGCCCATCCCTATGGCTGCGCCCAGCGTATACCCAAACATGCCAGAGCAAATGTGACCTACAATCTGGTCGTTCCGCCATATCGGCTCGTTGTGGTAAAGCAAGGCCTTTTCGTCTTCAAGGGCAAACATGACCAAGCGTTTCTTAACGCCTTGCTCCTTCTGCTTCAGCAAGATGTGACGTCCGTTAAAATCGACATCTTTTTTGAAGTCGACCGCGAATCCCAGGCCCGCCTCAATGGGCGTGTCTTCAGCAGAAATGTCGTGTCCCCAATGTCGATAACCCTTTTCAATGCGCAATGAGTTTTGGGCATGGTAGCCGCAGTGTACCAAATCAAAGACAGCGCCTTCGCCTACAATCGCGTCGTACACATGCTGGGCATATTCGTTGGGAACATACAGCTCCCAGCCCAATTCGCCGACATAGGTCATCCTGGTGGCGCGAAGGCGAGCATAGGCAAACTCAATTTCTTGTGAGTCGCGGAAGGGAAAGGCCTCCGTCGACAAATCGGCATCGGTAAGGTTACTTAAGAGCGCTCTTGAATTTGGCCCCATCACGCTCAAAACTACATAAGCCGAGGTCATATCGGTCAATACCGCAAACGCATCTGGGCCGATTTGACGCTTTATCCAGTAGAATGTCTTGGTTTGACTGGCGCCCGAGTCGACAATAAAGAAGCTGTCTTGATCTATTCTGGTGACCGTATTGTCCGCTTCAATGCCGCCACGCTCATTCAATAGCTGAGTGTAAACTACTTTCCCTATTGGGACGTCTATATCGTTGCCGCAGACGCGGTTGAGAATTTGCAGCGCGTCCCGACCCTGAAGTAGAAACTTGGCAAAGGATGTCTGGTCAAACAGACCGACATTCTCCCGCACCGCACGGTGCTCGTTGCCAGCGTAGTCAAACCAGTTCTGTCGACCATAGCTGTACTCATACACAGGCTTTACGCCGGCTGGCGCAAACCAGTTGGCTCGCTCCCAGCCGGCTACTTCGCCAAAGCAAGCGCCCTGTTGAGCCAAACGGTCATGCAAAGGCGACTTCCGAAGGCCCCGGCTGGTCTCGTACTGGCGAAAGGGCCAGTGCATGTCGTACAGCAAACCCAATGATTCGGTAATGCGCTCGCGCAAGTAAATTCTGTTGTTTTGAAAGGGGAGATTGCGCCGGATATCTACGTCCCATAAGTCCAGCGGCGGATGACCATGGATAATCCACTCAGCAAGCACCATGCCCACCCCGCCAGAAGATTGAATTCCAATGGAGTTGAAGCCTGCCGCGACAAAAAAGTTCTTCAGTTCCGGCGCTTCGCCCAGTTGGTAGCGGTCATCGGGGGTAAAGCTTTCGGGCCCATTCATAAAGGTGTGGATGCCAATCTCTTCCATCAAAGGCATACGGTGAATAACCTTTTCAAATACCGGGGAAATGTGGTCCCAATCTTCGCCCAGCGTGCCAAACTCGAATTCGGGTGGAATACCATCCATGCCCCAAGGCTTGGACTTGGGTTCAAAAAAGCCGGCCAAAATCGCGCCGACCTCTTCTTTGAAATAAGCGCAGCCACCCGTGTCCCTCAATACCGGGCGATTTGGCTCAAGGTCTGGTACGGGTTCGGTGACAAGGTAAAAGTGCTCGGCGGCGTGCAAAGGTACATTTACCCCCGCCATTTTTCCTACTTCCCTGCTCCACATCCCGGCGCAATTGACAACGACCTCAGCCTCAATATCGCCTTGGTCTGTGGCCACGCCAGTTACCCGCCCTCCTCTCTGATGGATCGCTGTTACCTTGACGTTTTCGAAAATCGAGGCGCCTTGCATTTCGGCACCCTTGGCAAAGGCGCGGGTGGTATCGATCGGGTTTGTTTGGCCATCGCCTGGCAAATAGATCGCCCCTACCAGGTCGTCAACACGCACCATCGGCCACATTTCCGCTACTTCTTTGGTTGAGATAACTTCAACCTCAAGCCCGAAAACTTTAGCCATCGAAGCCCCACGCAGCAGCTCCTCAAAGCGCTCCTGATTGGTAGCAATTGAAATCGAACCGGTCTGCTTAAAGCCTGTGTCCTGGCCAGTTTCTGCACCCAGGTCGCGAAACAGCTCAGTGGTGTATTGAGCTAATTTGGTCATATTCTGTGTAGCCCGCAATTGCCCGACCAAACCAGCCGCGTGCCAGGTTGTGCCGCTGGTAAGCGCTTTTCTTTCCAGCAGAACAACATCGTTCATGCCCAATTTAGCCAGGTGATAAGCCACGCTGCAGCCTATAACGCCGCCACCGATAATCACGACCTGTGCCTGGCCAGGAATCGTTCTGTTCATTGATGATCACCCGTCATAATCCGCTCTAACGCGTCGAGCGGGAGTTCGTAGGCGGTCCGCCCTTGAAAACCCGTCATGGTCTGCGCCGCGGTCAGGGCATTCATAATCGCTTCTTCGACCGCTTCCACAACGCCCAGGAAGACGCTGTTGAGTTGATCGTTCGGCAGCATCTGAAGCGCATAAGGCTCTTGCGTTTCACTCGCCAACTGGTTGCCAGTGGCGAAAGCCAGGAAGATATCGCCGCTGCCGTTGTAACCCATCCCGCCTACGCGCGCCAAGCCGATGGTTGCGCGCTGCGCCAGGCGCTTGCATTGCGAATGCACCAGCGGCGCGTCGGTAGCGATGATGACGATAATCGAACTCCCACCCGGCGCTTCCGCCCGAGCTGAAGGGACGCTTTCGATGCTGATCTCCCGCCCGACCGGGACGCCGTTCACGCGCAGATCTTCTCGCGCACCGTAATTGGCTTGCACCAAGGCGCCGACGGTGTAAGTCCCGCTGGGACAGGAGACCATCCGCGAAGCCGTTCCAATCCCGCCTTTGAACTCGTGACAGATCATCCCGGTTCCGCCACCGACGTTGCCTTCCGCCACCGGGCCGCTGCTAGCAGATTCAATGGCTTGATACAGGTGGTCTTTGGTAACGTGAAAGGCAGCCAAATCATTCAGCCAGCCGTCCCAGGTTTCGGCGACGACGGGAAGATGCCACACGTCCGTCCAGCCCATTTCGTAGGCGTAGCTGTTCAGCGCTTCATGCACAGTGCCCACTTGCGCGGTGTTGGTGATGGCGATGGGCGTAGTGAGCATGCCAGATTCCGCGATCCAATGGACGCCCGTCATCTCGCCGCTGCCGTTGAGTGTGTGAGTGGCGGCGAAGGCATGGTCTTTCCAAATCGCGCCTTCGCGCGGCAGTATGACGGTCACGCCCGTACGAGCGACTCGCGGCGCATCG